>NZ_FSRL01000001.1:2787750-3097500 GCF_900142295.1 Vannielia litorea | reverse complement strand
AAGGGCGTTTGGTGGATGCCTTGGCAGTAAGAGGCGATGAAGGACGTGATACTCTGCGATAAGCCGCGGTGAGGCGAGAATAGCCTTTGACCCGCGGATCTCCGAATGGGGCAACCCACCTGACAGTTCGTTATAATTTGCTTCGGCAACTTATAATGGGCTGAAACAGGTACTTAATTCCTGAATACATAGGGTTTTAAGAGCAAACCTGGGGAACTGAAACATCTAAGTACCCAGAGGAAAGGAAATCAATATGATACTCCCCTAGTAGTGGCGAGCGAACGGGGACCAGCCAAGCCAAGATTGTGACTAGAACGAGATGGAAAGCTCGGCCATAGCGGGTGACAGCCCCGTATAGGAAGCATGATTGGATGTATTAAGTAGGGCGGGACACGTGAAATCCTGTCTGAAGATCGGGGGACCACCCTCGAAGGCTAAGTACTCCTTACTGACCGATAGCGAACCAGTACCGTGAGGGAAAGGTGAAAAGCACCCCGACGAGGGGAGTGAAACAGTTTCTGAAACCGGACGCCTACAAGCAGTCGGAGGAGCCTCGAGCTCTGACGGCGTACCTTTTGTATAATGGGTCATCGACTTGGTCTAACATGCAAGCTTAAGCCGATAGGTGTAGGCGCAGCGAAAGCGAGTCTTAATAGGGCGAATGAGTATGTTGGATCAGACCCGAAACCGAGTGATCTAGGCATGACCAGGATGAAGGCAAGGTAACACTTGCTGGAGGTCCGAACCCACACCTGTTGAAAAAGGTCGGGATGAGTTGTGCCTAGGGGTGAAAGGCCAATCAAACTCGGAGATAGCTGGTTCTCCGCGAAAACTATTTAGGTAGTGCGTCATCCGAATACCCCGGGGGGTAGAGCACTGGATGGGTAATGGGGCCCCACAGGCTTACTGATCCTAACCAAACTCCGAATACCCGGAAGTACTAGATGGCAGACACACGGCGGGTGCTAACGTCCGTCGTGGAGAGGGAAACAACCCTGACCTACAGCTAAGGCCCCCAATTCATGGCTAAGTGGGAAAGCAGGTGGGACGACCAAAACAACCAGGAGGTTGGCTTAGAAGCAGCCATCCTTTAAAGATAGCGTAACAGCTCACTGGTCTAGATAAGTTGTCCTGCGGCGAAGATGTAACGGGGCTCAAGCCATGAGCCGAAGCTTAGGATGCGCATAGCGCATGGTAGCGGAGCGTAGTGTGACATAACTCCACGCCTTTTCTACATCCTTCGGGGTGTATTGAAGGCTCGGAGTTTTCTGTGAAGCCGGCCTGTGAGGGATCCGGTGGAGAGATCACTAGCGAGAATGATGACATGAGTAGCGACAAACAGGGTGAGAGACCCTGTCGCCGAAAGTCCAAGGGTTCCTGCTTAAAGCTAATCTGAGCAGGGTAAGCCGGCCCCTAAGGCGAGGCAGAAATGCGTAGCCGATGGGAACCACGTTAATATTCGTGGGCCAGGAAGATGTGACGGATCTCGAGGGTAGTTCATCCTTATCGGATTGAATGGGCTGCTTAGAGGTTCCAGGAAATAGCCTTCCATCAGACCGTACCCTAAACCGACACAGGTGGACTGGTAGAGAATACCAAGGCGCTTGAGAGAACGATGTTGAAGGAACTCGGCAAAATACCTCCGTAAGTTCGCGAGAAGGAGGCCCGGGTTCAAGGCAACTTGGATCCGGGGGCACAAACCAGGGGGTGGCGACTGTTTACTAAAAACACAGGGCTCTGCGAAGTCGCAAGACGACGTATAGGGTCTGACGCCTGCCCGGTGCCTGAAGGTTAAAAGGAGGGGTGAGAGCTCCGAATTGAAGCCCAGGTAAACGGCGGCCGTAACTATAACGGTCCTAAGGTAGCGAAATTCCTTGTCGGGTAAGTTCCGACCTGCACGAATGGCGTAACGACTTCCCCGCTGTCTCCAACATCGACTCAGCGAAATTGAATTGCCTGTCAAGATGCAGGCTTCCCGCGGTTAGACGGAAAGACCCCATGCACCTTTACTACAGCTTCACACTGGCATCAGGCACAACATGTGCAGGATAGGCGGTAGGCTTTGAAGCAGGGACGCCAGTCCCTGTGGAGCCAACCTTGAGATACCGCCCTTGTTCTGCTTGATGTCTAACCGCGGTCCGTTATCCGGATCCGGGACCCTGTGTGGCGGGTAGTTTGACTGGGGCGGTCGCCTCCCAAAGAGTAACGGAGGCGCGCGAAGGTTGGCTCAGAGCGGTCGGAAATCGCTCGTTGAGTGCAATGGCATAAGCCAGCCTGACTGCGAGACTGACAGGTCGAGCAGAGTCGAAAGACGGCCATAGTGATCCGGTGGTCCCGAGTGGAAGGGCCATCGCTCAACGGATAAAAGGTACGCTGGGGATAACAGGCTGATGGTGCCCAAGAGTCCATATCGACGGCACCGTTTGGCACCTCGATGTCGGCTCATCTCATCCTGGGGCTGGAGCATGTCCCAAGGGTACGGCTGTTCGCCGTTTAAAGAGGTACGTGAGCTGGGTTTAGAACGTCGTGAGACAGTTCGGTCCCTATCTGCCGTGGGTGTAGGATACTTGAGAGGAGTTGCCCCTAGTACGAGAGGACCGGGGTGAACGATCCACTGGTGGACCTGTTGTCGTGCCAACGGCAGTGCAGGGTAGCTATGATCGGACAGGATAACCGCTGAAGGCATCTAAGCGGGAAGCCCCCCTCAAAACAAGGTATCCCCGAGGGCCGTGGTAGACCACCACGTCGATAGGCCGGAGATGTAAGCGCAGCAATGCGTTCAGTTGACCGGTACTAATTGCCCGATAGGCTTGATTTGATCCAGTAACAGCAAGGCCTGGTACTGATCGAAAGCCGTACTACACACGTTACTTGACTTGGCTGATGATTTCTTTCTCGGTTTGGTGGTCATAGCGCGAGCAAAACACCCAGCTCCATCCCGAACCTGGCCGTTAAGTGCCGTAGCGCCGATGGTACTGCGTCTTAAGACGTGGGAGAGTAGGTCGCCGCCAAACCTAGTAAGAAATCATCACAAAAATCTCTCGAAACGATGACCAGCGCGAAACTTCTTCAAGCGGAAGCGCACCCAAAGTGTCGCGGGGTGGAGCAGCCCGGTAGCTCGTCAGGCTCATAACCTGAAGGTCGTAGGTTCAAATCCTACCCCCGCAACCAACACCCGAAGATGATACAACCGCATGAACGCTTCCCTGTACGGGAGGCCTTTTGCGTTTCGGATTCCATGTGCTTGTGGTTCACCAAGGGTCGGATGCGGCGGGATGAGGGTGGTGCCAAGGATGAGGGCACATCACGGCCTCTTCGGCGATCCTGATGCTGTCCGGCAGGATTGAAGCGCGCCCATCTATCTGCGTGCGCGGGTCTCGCGGCGTCTTGGGCCCCGATAGGATTCCACAGACCTGGAGCTCTGCGCGGCAAGTGCGACGGTTGGCAGAATGACGGTGGCCGGGGTCATCGGCTGACCTTGTCAGATGCTCCTCGCGGGGGGGCCCGGGGTGCAATGCATTGCACGCCGAAGACACAGTCTGAAGGCACAGGGCCTGCACGTTGCCGCTCGCTGCGAGAACAAAAAAAAGGCCCGCCAAATGGCGGGCCCTTTCCGTTCAAGAGACTGGGTCGGATCAGAAATGAACCGACAGCGAGTCGATCGGTGTCTGCTTCGGGGGGGCAAACTTGGTGAGGTCGATCCCCGTCACCGCTTCCTTGTATTCCGGCAAGGTCGGTGTCCGGCCGAGGATGGCGGAAAGGACGACGACCGGAGTGGAGGCGAGGAGCGACTCGCCCTTCTTGGTCTCGCTGTCTGCGACTACGCGGCCCTGGAACAGGCGTGTGGACGTGGCCAGAACCGTATCGCCCTTGCTGGCCTTCTCCTGGTTCCCCATGCAGAGGTTGCAGCCGGGCCGCTCGAGATAGAGGATGTTCTCGTATTCCGTTCGGGCGCTTGTCTTCAGGTTGAAGTCGTCGAACTCGAAGCCTGAGTACTTTTGCAGGATCTCCCAATCCCCCTCTTCCTTCAGTTCGTCGATGATGTTGTAGGTCGGCGCGGCGACCACCAAGGGCGCCTTGAACTCGACCTTGCCATCCTTCGCCTCCAGGTTCCGGAGCATCTGGGCCACGATCTTGATATCGCCCTTGTGCACCATGCAGGAGCCGACAAAGCCGAGATCCACCTTCTTCTCGGCCATGTAGTAGGAAATCGGCCGGATGGTGTCGTGGGTGTAGCGCTTGGACACGTCGGCGTTGTTCACATCGGGGTCTGCGATCATTGGCTCGTCGATGGCGTCGAGATCCACGACCACCTCGGCGTAGTATTTTGCGTTGGCGTCAGGCTTCAGTGCCGGTTTCTCGCCGGACTTGATCTGGGCGATCCGCGTTTCGGCGATGCCGATCAGTTTCCTAAGCATGCCATTCTCATGCTCCATCCCCTTGTCGATCATGATCTGGATGCGGTGCTTGGCCAGCTCCAGGGATTCGATCAGCGTGTCGTCTGTGGAGATGCAGATGGAGGCCTTGGCCTTCATCTCGGCCGTCCAGTCGGTGAAGGTGAAGGCCTGATCGGCGAGCAGAGTGCCGATGTGGACCTCGATGATACGGCCCTGGAACACGTTGTCGCCGTGTTGCTGGAGCATCTGCGCCTGAGTGGCGTGAACGACATCACGGAAGTCGATGTGATCGGCCATTTCACCCTTGAATGTGACCTTGACCGATTCCGGGATCGGCATCGAGGCCTCGCCAGTGGCCAAAGCCAGTGCAACGGTGCCCGAGTCCGCTCCGAAGGCGACGCCCTTGGACATGCGGGTGTGGCTGTCTCCGCCGATGATGATGGCCCAATCGTCCACGGTGATGTCGTTCAGCACCTTGTGGATCACGTCCGTCATCGGATGGTAGATGCCCTTCGGGTCTCGGCCGGTGACGAGGCCGAAGCGGTTCATGAACTCCATGAGCTTTGGCGTGTTGGCGCGGGCCTTTGCATCCCAGACCGAGGCCGTGTGGCAGCCCGACTGATAGGCGCCGTCCACGGCAGGGGAGAGCACGGTGGCGGCCATCGCCTCGAGCTCCTGTGCGGTCATCGGGCCGGTGGTATCCTGGCTGCCCACGATATTGACCTTTACCCGCACGTCGGAGCCGGCGTGCAACACCTTGCCCGGGGTTGCGCCCACGGCATTGGCGTTGAAGATCTTCTCGACCGCGGTCAGCCCCTGGCCCTCGTGGCTGACTTCCTTGGAGGGTGCGAAGACGGGGGTCGGCTCGATGCCGAGGATTTCGGCCGCGGTGGTTTGCAGCTTCTTGCCGAAGACGATGGCGTAGGAGCTGCCTGCCTTCATGAATTCGAGCTTCTGGGGCGTGAAGGAGGACGACATGTCGACCAGCTCTTCGCCGTTCTCGTCGTAAAGCTTTTTCTTCCGGGTGTTGATGGTCAACACCTTGCCGGTCTCGACCGAGTATCTTTGCTCGAGGATCGGGTTGCCGTCATTGCCGAGGATCGGCTTGCCATCGTCGCCAAGCTTCTTGATCCAGTTCTTCAGGTCGACCCCGATGCCGCCGGTCACGCCGACCGTTGTAAGGAAGATCGGCGAAATGCCATTGGTGCCGGCAACAACCGGCGCGTAGTTGACGAAGGGCACGTAGGGCGAGGCCTGCTTGCCGGTCCAGAGCGCCACGTTGTTGACGCCGGACATCCGGGAGGAGCCGACACCCATGGTGCCCTTTTCCGCGATCAGCATCACCTGCTTGTCGGGGTGCTGAAGCTTCAGGTCCTGGATGTGCTTTTGCGCCGCCTCGTCGCACATGCACTTGCCGTGCAACTCGCGGTCGGCGCGGGAGTGGGCCTGGTTGCCGGGGGAGAGAAGGTCGGTCGAGATGTCACCCTCGGCGGCGATGAAGGTGACGACCTGGAGCTCTTCTTCGACGTCGGGCAGCGAGGTGAAGAACTCGGCCTTGGCGTAGCTCTGAAGGATGCCGGTGGCCACGGCGTTACCGGCCTCGTGGGCGGCCTGGAGGCGATCGGTGTCAGCCTCGTAGAGGAAGACCTGGGTCTTGAGCACAGCGGCCGCCTGATCTGCGATCCTGGCATCATCACCGAGCGCGAGGTCGAGGAGGACGCGCACCGAGGGGCCGCCCTTCATGTGCGACAGCAGCTCGAAGGCAAAATCTGGAGTGATCTCGGGCACGATGGACGTACCGAGAATGATTTCCTTCAGGAACGCTGCCTTCACACCGGCGGCCGATGTGGTGCCGGGGAGGGTGTTGTAGATGAAGAAGTGCAGCGAGTCGGCGCGATGCTCGTGGCCCGCATCCTTGATTTGCGCGATGATCTCTGCGGTAAGGGCGCCATCGTCTATGGGCTTGGGATGTAGTCCCTGTTCCTTCCGGGCTGCGATTTCTTCAAGGTAGCTGGCGTAGAGGCTCATCGAAAATTCCCGCTGCTTGTTGCGTTTGACGCGTAGAGGACCGGCGGTTTCGGAGCCCGAAACGTTCGGTGTGCAATAGTATACAAAGCGCCTCGTACAGCCAAGTCGCCTTTACTGCAAGCGTTAGCTCATTGCGATGAGATGTCAGGATGGCCCGGTCTGGACGGCGCAAGACCCGGAAGATTTGGCTTGGCGTGCCTCGCGGATGGGCAAGCATGCCGGCGGCCGCCGACGGGCTGGGCGATTGCGTGCTGACGCGGCGACCGGCTGGACGTGTGGCCAAGACGTGGACGCGGCCTAACCGACGATCAGCTGCTTGATCTGAAGCGCCTCCAGTTCCAGCTGGTTCAGGCGGTAATGCACCGCGTCGCCGATGGAGATGAGGCCGATCAGTTGGGCGCCATCGACCACCGGCATGTGGCGGAAGCGGCCTTTCGTCATGCGGGTCAGCACCGTGACCAAGGGGTCATCGGCTGTGCAGGTCTCGACCGAACGGGTCATGACCTCTTCAACCTTTTTCGGCAAAGTGTGGCCGGGCGTGTCGGCCAGTTTGCGCACGATATCGCGCTCGGAGAGGATGCCGACCAGATCGCCATTCGCGTCGGTCACCACAAGCGCGCCGATCCTATGATCGCGCAGTTGTTCGACAGCTTCATGGAGGGTCTGTTGCGGGCGGATGGTGTGGACGGCGGCGTCCTTGCTCGTGAGCACGTCCTGCACCCGTGCATTCGACACGCTGGTGTTGGTGGCGACGGACTGGCTCGCGGTGCGCTTGTCTTCATCGTCCTTGCGCAGGTGAGGGCGGTATGACTCGGGCATGTGATCGGTTCCTTGCTTGTCCTGTCGATGGTGACCGTGCGAGACAGACTAGACCGGAACCGGGCAGGGATGCGCGCAAAAATTGTTTGAAGGTCAAAATCTCTCGCCCGCGGTGGCCACCACCCTCTTCGTGATCGTCTGTGTTGCAGGCTATCGCTATCGCGCCGTGTGGAAAGCAGAAGGGCCGCGCTGGCAGCTGTGGCTCTTCGGGCTGATCGCGGCAGCAGGGCTGCTCACTCTGGCCTTTGTCCCCCTGGCCGTGCCCGGCTAGGTCAGGTTTGCGCCTCGGCCCGCTCAAGCATCTTGCGGGCGCGGGGGCAGTGACCAAGGCGCTCCTTCAGCGGGCTGTCCGGGTCGATTTCCTTGTGGCAGACGAGGCAGTGGTCGGCGTCACCGATGGCGTTCAGGCCGCCGCAGCTACCCTTGATACGTCGCCCCGAAAAAATCACGCCAACCGCCATGCCCAGCATGACGAGGCCGAGAACTATGAAGGTGAGCAGGGCGGTTTCCACAGGTGTGTGCCTTTCGGTCAGGCCTGCAAGGACGTGTACTGGCTGCTCGCGGTCGTCGTGAAACCCTCGCCGGGCTCACGGTCGATGAACACCACGGCAAGCCCCTGGTCTTCGGCGATCTGCATGCCCTGGTCGCGGCCCAGAACGAGCATCGCGGTAGACCAGGCATCGGCCAGCATGGCGTTCTCGGCAAGCACCGTCGCCGAGACCGT
Organism: Vannielia litorea; assembly: GCF_900142295.1. Lineage (NCBI taxonomy): Bacteria > Pseudomonadati > Pseudomonadota > Alphaproteobacteria > Rhodobacterales > Paracoccaceae > Vannielia > Vannielia litorea. Next base: position 3,089,532 of record NZ_FSRL01000001.1, on the reverse strand, counting down.
CTTGTGCAGGATCGGCCGGCCGGTGGCCGGGTCGATGATGTGGGAGTAGCGGGTGCCGCCGCTTTCGAAGAAGTTCCGATAGTCACCCGACGTTGCCATGCCGAGGTTGGAGGCATCCGCGACAGCGTGGAGTGCACGGTCGCCTGCGACGGGCGATTCGATCCCGATCTGCCAGGGAAGGCCGTCCGCGTTGCGACCAGAGGCGTAAAGATCGCCACCGATCTCGATCATGAAGTCTGTCAGGCCGGCACTCCGGATTGCAGCGGCCACACGGTCGACCCCATGGCCCTTGCCGATGGCAGGCAGGTAGATCTCGGCGCCGCTGACGGATTTGGTCAGCGAGCGGCCGGTCAGGGTCAGCATCCGGCGCTGGCCGGTGCGTGCCAGAGCCTCGGCGATCTCCGCATCGGAGGGCACATGCGGCACGACTTGCCCAGAGCCGAAACCCCAGAGCTCGATCAGTGGGCCGACGGTGACATCGAAGCGCCCTTCGCTCGCGCGGTGCACGTCATTGGCGGCCTCGAGCACACCGGCGAGTGCGGGGGAGAGGGCCAACGGCTGGTCGGCCCCTGCGGCGTTTATGCGCGAGACTTCCGAGCCGGCATCCCAGTTGGACATCTGGACATTGACCTCGGCCAATGCGGCCTTGATTGCCCCATCGAGTGCCTTTTCATCCACATGTGCGCCGCCCGGCACGGCCACGACATGGTATGTCGTGCCCATCGTCGATCCGCTGAGTTTCAGAACCTCGGCGCCGGCCTTGCAGGCCGTCAGGGCCGCGGCAGACAGAATCAAGAAGGACCTGCGGTTGAACTTGGTGATGCCGGACACGAGAATTGCCTCCTCAGAAAGGTTGCGCGCAGAACGCTCTGCTTGCATATGGCGTGGAGTTTGCGGCTGCAACCGAGGCGCGGGCAAAAAACTTTAGAAATATTCGCCCGGTTGGTGTTTCGTTCTCCGCCGCGTCGTTGCACAAGGTATGAAAAACGGATGGCGATCCAAGTGCAGAACTACAATTTGAGGCGCGGCCTCGATCTTCCGATGGATGGTGCGGCGACCGATGGCGCGGCCGAGGCCGCATCGGTTCGCAGTGTCGGGGTTCTCGGGGCGGACTACATTGGTCTCAAGCCGCGGCTGGCTGTGGCCGAGGGAGACGTGGTCGCCCGCGGTGCTCCGGTCCTTGCCCACAAGGACAACCCCGAAGCACAGGTGACCTCTCCGGTATCTGGCCGCGTGACGGCGATCAACCGGGGTGCCCGGCGCAAGCTCGTCAGTGTCGAGATCGAGGTGGATGAGGGCGCCGCCGAGCCGCTGGACTTTTCTCAGGTCGGGGATGTTTCGACGGTGGAAGGGATCGTGGAGCGGCTCTGCGCTGCCGGTCTGTGGACCTCGTTCCGGACACGGCCCTACTCGCACGTGCCCCTGAGCAGCGACCGGCCTGCGGCGATCTACGTCACGGCCATGGACACCGAGCCGCTTTCTCCCGACCCCGTGCCGTTCATCACCGAAGAGGCCGAGGCGTTTGTCCGGGGGCTCGAAGCGGTTGCGATGCTGACCGAGGGAAAGACCTATCTGTGCCATGCCACGGGCGCCAGGGTTCCCGGGGCAGACGTGGACGGGGTGACGGCCGTCGGGTTCTCCGGGCCGCACCCGGCGGGGTTGCCCGGCACGCACATGCATTTTCTCGAGCCACCGCGCGTGGACCGATTTGTCTGGACCATCGGATATGCCGACGTCATCGCCATCGGTCGGCTGCTGCTGACCGGAAGGCTCGATACCACCCGGACAATTGCAATCGTCGGCCCGCTGGCCGCAAGTCCACGGCTGGTGAAGACAGTCTTGGGCGCCTCGCTGAGCGAGCTCTGTGCGGGTGACAACCCCGACGGCTTGCCGATCCGGGTGATTTCGGGGTCGGTGCTGAGTGGCCGGGCCGGAGAAGGCGTCGATGGCTATCTGGGTCGCTACGCCCGGCAGGTCACGCTGATGGAAGAGGACCACAAGCAGATCCCCCTGGGATGGATCCGGCCTATGGCTTCAAAATACGCCTTTCAGCCGGTGCTGGGCTCGGCCTTCACGCGCAAGCTCTACAACCTGACCACAAACCTCAATGGCGGGCGCCGTGCGATGGTGCCGATCGGGACCTTCGAGGATCTGATGCCGCAGGATTTTCTGCCCACCCAGCTCTTGCGCTCGCTGCTGGTGATGGACACCGACCAGGCCCAGGCGCTGGGCGCGCTGGAGCTGGACGAGGAAGACCTGGGGCTTTGCGGCTTTGCCTGCCCGGCCAAGTATGAATACGGCATGGCGCTGCGCGACTGCCTGACAAAAATTGAAAAGGAAGGCTGAGCCATGGGTTTGCGCAGCTTCTTCGACCGGATCGAGCCGCATTTCGAGAAGGGCGGCAAGTACGAGAAGTGGTTTCCCCTCTACGAGATGGTGGAGAGCTTTCTCTATACGCCCAAGACGGTGACCACCGCCGCGCCGCATGCGCGCAGCTACATCGACATGAAGCGGATCATGACCTACGTGGTGCTCGCCACGGTGCCCTGCATCCTCTTCGGGCTCTACAACACCGGGCTCCAGACCAACCTGGCGATTGCCGAGCACGGCGCATCGGGCTGGCGTGCGGCGATCATCGAGGGGCTCGGCATCGGCTTCAATCCGGCCAACCCGATTGCGAACATGCTGCACGGGCTGATGTACTTTCTTCCGATCTACATCGTCACGCTGGCGGCCGGTGGTGCCTGGGAGGTGCTTTTTGCGACGATCCGGCGGCATGAGGTGAACGAGGGCTTTCTCGTGACCTCCATGCTCTACACGCTGATCCTGCCGGCTTCGACGCCGCTCTGGCAGGTGGCGCTGGGCATTTCCTTTGGCGTGGTCATCGGCAAGGAAGTCTTTGGCGGCACGGGCAAGAACTTTCTGAACCCCGCGCTGGTGGGTCGGGCGTTTCTTTACTTTGCCTATCCCGCCTACATGTCGGGCGACACCATCTGGACTCCGGTCGATGGCTTCTCCGGCGCAACCGCGCTCTCCATCACCGCCTCGGAAGGGCCTGCCGCGCTGCCCGAATACGGAATCACCTGGATGGATGCCTTCATCGGCACGATCCAGGGCTGCATCGGCGAAACCTCGACCATCGCCTGCCTGATCGGCCTGGCATTCCTGCTGGTCACCAAGATCGCCAACTACCGGATGGTTGTGGGCTGCCTGCTGGGAATGATCGCCTTCTCGTCGCTGCTCAACTGGATCGGGTCCGACAGCAACCCGGCCTTCGCGACGCCCTGGTACTGGCACCTCGTCATTGGCGGCTATGCCTTTGGCCTCGTGTTCATGGTGACCGAGCCGGTTTCGGGCTCGCACACCAACCTGGGCCGCTACATCTATGGCGCGCTGATCGGCTTCATGGTCGTGATGATCCGTGTGGTGAACCCGGCCTTCCCCGAGGGCATGATGCTCGCGATCCTGTTCGGCAACGTCTTCGCCCCGCTGATCGACTACTTCGTCGTGCAGGCCAACATCCGCAGGAGGGCCCGTCGCCATGCCTGACAAGGACAAGCAACCCGGGCAGGGGGAAGCCGAGTTCACCCCCGAGATGAACCCGCCAGACCGCGACCTGCCCGCGCCCGAGGGTGAGCTGGTGCAGGGTGGCGGCTTCCTTCGCCGCTTCCTCGACACCCCGGCCGACAATACCGTCAAGACGGTGATCGTTGCGCTGGGCCTTTGCCTCGTCGCCTCGATGGTCGTGTCGGCCGCCGCCGTCTCGCTGCGCCCGTTGCAGGAGAAGAACGCCGCGCTCGACAAGCAGGTGAACATCCTGCAGGTCGCCGGGCTCTACGAAGATGGCACCGATGTGGCCGAGGCCTTCGAGCAGTTCGAGCCGCACGTGCTCAAGCTGGAGACCGGCGAATTTGCGGATGGCGAGAATGTGGAAGGCCAGCTGCTTGATCCGCTGACCTTCGACGACCGCGCCGCTGCCGAGGATCTGACCCTATCGGCTCCTCTGGATGACGATCCGGCCAGCATCGGGCGGCAGGCGAACTACGTGACAGTGTACCTGCTGCGCAATGCCGACGGCAGCCTCGACAAGGTGGTGCTGCCCGTCTACGGCTACGGGCTTTGGTCCACCCTCTACGGCTTCATGGCCATCGAGGAGGACGGAAACACCATTTACGGGCTCCAGTTCTACGAACACGCGGAGACCCCGGGCCTTGGTGCGGAGGTCGACAACCCCCGCTGGAAGGCGCTCTGGCGCGGCAAGGAGCTTCGGACCGAAGATGGTGCGGGCGAGTTGGCCATTACCGTGGCAAAGACGCCGCCGCAGGGGCAGGAATATTTCGTTGATGCGCTTTCTGGCGCGACACTCACCTCGCGCGGGGTCGACAATCTCGTGCGCTTCTGGATGAGCGAGCGGGGCTTCGAGCCGTTTCTGGAACGCGTGAGGGCAGGAGACATCTGATGGCGCAAACCTACCGGACCATGCTCGTCGACCCGATGGTCGACAACAACCCGATCACCCTTCAGGTGCTGGGCATCTGCTCGGCCCTCGCCGTGACCTCCTCGCTCCAGGTGGCGCTGGTGATGACCATTGCGGTGACCCTGGTCACAGGGTTCTCCTCAATGTTTATCTCGGTGCTGCGCAGCCAGATCCCATCGTCGATCCGGATCATCGTGCAGATGATCATCATCGCGTCGCTGGTGATCGTGGTGGACCAGGTCCTCAAGGCCTATGCCTACGAGATCTCAAAGACCCTCTCGGTCTTCGTCGGCCTGATCATCACCAACTGCATCGTGATGGGCCGAGCCGAGGCCTTCGCCATGAAGAACCCGCCGTTTGCCTCATTTGTCGATGGCGTGGGCAACGGGCTGGGCTACGGGCTGATCCTGATGCTGGTCGGCTTTATCCGGGAGTTGTTCGGATCGGGGAGCCTCTTTGGCGTCACCATCCTGCAAACCACCAACAACGGTGGTTGGTATGTGCCCAATGGCTTGCTGCTGCTGCCGCCCTCGGCCTTCTTCGTGATCGGCCTGCTGATCTGGGGCTTCCGGACCTGGAAGCCTGAGCAGGTGGAGGAGCGCGAGTATCGTATCCAGGTGGTGGAGGCTCACTGATGGAACAGCTGATCTCCCTTGCCGTAAAGGCCGTGTTCGTGGAGAACATGGCGCTCGCCTTCTTTCTCGGCATGTGCACCTTCCTCGCGGTCTCCAAGAAGATCTCCACCGCCATCGGTCTGGGTATCTCGGTGACGCTGGTGCAGACGATCACGGTACCGGCCAACAACCTGATCCTGACCTACCTGCTGGCGCCCGGCGCACTGGCATGGGCGGGCTTTCCCGATGTGGATCTGACCTTCCTCGGGCTGATCTCCTACATCGGGGTGATCGCTGCCATGGTGCAGATCCTCGAGATGATCCTCGATAAGTACTTTCCGCCGCTCTACAACGCGCTGGGCGTGTTCCTGCCGCTCATCACGGTGAACTGCGCCATTCTCGGTGGTTCGCTGTTCATGGTGGAACGCGACTACAACCTTGCCGAGTCGACGGTTTACGGCATCTCCTCGGGCTTCGGTTGGGCCCTGGCGATCACTGCCATGGCCGGGGTCCGCGAGAAGCTGAAGTACTCCGATATCCCCGATGGCCTGCAGGGGCTCGGGATCACCTTCATCAGCGCCGGACTGATGGCCATGGCCTTCATGTCCTTCTCCGGCGTGAACCTCTGAGGCGGAAGGGACAATGCAGACATTCACCCTCGGCGTCGCCCTCTTCTCTCTGATCGTCCTTGCACTGGTGACCATCATCATGGTGGCCCGGTCGCGGCTGGTATCCTCTGGCAACGTCAACATCACCATCAATGGCGAGAAGACGATTTCTGTCCCGGCAGGCGGCAAGCTGCTGCAGACGCTTGCGGCTCAAAAGCTCTTCGTGCCCTCGGCCTGCGGTGGCGGTGGCACCTGCGCCCAGTGCCGGGTGCGGATCCATTCCGGTGGCGGCTCGATCCTGCCAACCGAGGAGAGCCACATCACCAAGCGCGAGGCCGCTTGCGGCGACCGGCTCTCCTGCCAGGTCGCGGTGAAGCAGGACATGGAGGTGGAGGTCCCGGAGGAGGTCTTCGGGGTCAAGAAGTGGGAGTGCACCGTGCGCTCCAACGACAACGTCGCCACCTTCATCAAGAACCTGGTTCTCGAGCTTCCCGAGGGCGAGGACGTGAACTTCAGGGCCGGTGGCTACATCCAGATCGAGGCGCCGGCCCATCACGTGCGCTACGCCGATTTCGACGTGGCCGAGGAGTACCGGGAGGACTGGGACAAGTTCAACATCTGGCAGTACGAGTCTTCGCTCGACGAGCCGATCGAACGGGCCTACTCGATGGCCAACTACCCGGACGAGAAGGGCCTCATCATGCTCAACGTCCGGATTGCCACGCCGCCGCCGCGCACCGAGGGCATCCCGCCGGGCAAGATGTCGAGCTACATCTTCAACCTCAAGCCGGGCGACAAGGTCACTATCTCGGGCCCGTTCGGCGAGTTCTTCGCCCGCGACACGCCCAAGGAGATGGTCTTCATCGGCGGCGGTGCCGGCATGGCGCCGATGCGGAGTCATATCTTCGACCAGCTGAAGCGGCTCGAAAACCGCAACCGCAAGATCACCTTCTGGTATGGTGCCCGGTCGAAGCGCGAGATGTTCTTTGTCGAGGACTTCGACCAGCTGGCCGAGGAGTTCGACAATTTCGAGTGGCACGTGGCGCTGTCGGATGCGCTGCCCGAGGATGAATGGACGGGATACACCGGCTTCATCCACAACGTGCTCTACGAGCAGTACCTCAAGGACCATCCGAACCCCGAGGATTGCGAGTACTACATGTGCGGCCCGCCCATCATGAACCAGTCGGTCATCAACATGCTCCTGGAGCTGGGGGTCGACCGCGAAGACATCATGCTGGACGATTTCGGCGGCTGACCGGGTTCGGATGCAAGGAAGAGAACGGGTGGGGATGTGAGCAGCGGCTTGCATCCCCGCTTTGCATTGGCTTCCCCCTGCGCGGGGCCTTGCCACCCGACACACTTGCAAGTGAAGTTTTACTAACAAGATCATAAAGTTTTCGAATTTGCCGAGGCCGGATCAAGGCGCTACGAACGGACGCGGGTTGCGGGCCCGCCCAAAGGGGAGGAGCAGGGCCATGAATGTTCAGATCAGGAACGAGACCACGATAGACATGCGCCGCATGGCCCATGCCATCCGGTTCCTGTCGATGGATGCGATCGTACGGGCCGCTGACGGGCACCCGGGCACGCCGTTGGGCGGGGCCGATATCGCCACTGCGCTCTTCGCCCGGCACCTGAAGTTCGATGCCGCCAACCCGACCTGGCCGGACCGCGACCGTTTCGTGCATTCCGCGGGCCACGGGTCGATGCTTCTCTATTCGCTGCTCTGCCTTTGTGGCTACGAAAAGATCGACATCGAGCAGGTGAAGAACTTCCGCGTGCTTGGCTCCCACACGGCCGGTCACCCGGAGTATGACCCGGAAGCCGGCATCGAAACGACGACCGGGCCGCTGGGACAGGGCATCGCAAACGCCGTGGGGATGGCGGTTGCCGAGCGCATCCTGAACGCGAGGTTCGGTGACGGGATCGTCGACCACTACACCTACGCCTACACGGGCGATGGCTGCCTCATGGAGGGGATTGCGGCGGAAGTCATCGCGCTTGCGGGTCACCTCAAGCTCGGCAAACTCGTCTTCCTTTGGGACGACAACCAGATGACCGATGACGGCCCCACGGATCAGGCGGTTTCCGAGGACCAGTGCGTTCGGTTCGAGAACAACGGATGGCACGTTCAACGGGTCGATGGCCATGATCCCGAAGCTGTGGCCGAGGCCATCGCGCGGGCCAAGACCGATGACCGCCCGAGCATGATTGCGTGCCGCACGTTGATCGGTTTCGGCGTCCCGCGGATTCAGAACGATCGTGCGGCGCATGGTGGCAAGATCACCACCGAGGATACCGATGCGGCGCGGGCCAATCTCGGATGGTCCCATGCGCCATTCGAGCTTCCGGCCGAGATCGAGGCGGCCTGGCGCGAGGCCGGGGCACGTGGCGCGCACGCGCGTGAGGCTTGGCAGGAACGGCTCGATGCCCTGCCGGCCCAACAGCGCGCCGAGTGGGACAGGCTTATGGCCGGCGACCTGCCGCAAGGGTGGACCGATGGTCTGACGGCGAAGAAGACCCAGCTGGCCCAGGCGGGCGACATGCCTGGCATCAAGGCCTCCGGTGAGATGGTGGCCGCGCTCGCTGAGGTGATCCCCGAGCTGATTTCCGGCGCGCCGGACCTGGAGGCCGCTACACAGCACAAGCGCCAACTCAGGCCTTTCACCGCCTCCGATCGGTCCGGTCGCTACATTCACTACGGCGTGCGTGAGCATGCAATGGGGGCGATGATGAACGGGATGACCGTGCACGGCGGCATCGTCGCGATGGGCACGACCTTCCTCGTTTTCTCCGACTACATGCGCCACACCCTGCGCATGGCAGCCCTGATGCGTATTCCGGGACTGTTCGTGTTCAGCCACGATTCGATCGGCATCGGCAAGAACGGCCCGACACACCAGCCGGTGGAATACCTCGCCTCGCTGCGGGCCTACCCTCACATGTGGACGATTCGGCCCGCGGATTCCGTGGAGATGGCCGAGGCCTGGGAGCTTGGCCTGACGCACCGCACCGGACCGACGTCGATCATCTGTTCACGGCAGCCGCTGGCCGTGGTGCGCCAGGATACCGGGACGGAGAACCGTTCGGCGAAAGGCGCCTACGTGCTGGCCGAGGCGGAAGGCGCGCGGCAGGCAACCATCCTTGCCACCGGCTCGGAAGTGGCTGTGGCACTGAAGGCACGAGAAATCCTGGCCGAAGATGGCATCGCGACGGCGGTTGTATCCATGCCTTGCTGGGAGCTCTTCGAAGCGCAGCCGCGCGCCTATCGGGATGAGGTATTGGGCGAGGCTCCCCGCGTGGCCGTGGAGGCTGCCGTGCGCTTCGGCTGGGACCGTTACATTGGAGCCGAGGGAGCTTTCGTCGGCATGGACGGCTTTGGAGCCTCGGGCGATTATGCCGATGTTTTCAGCCACTTCGGCATAACGCCGGAGGCCGTGGCAGAGGCAGTCAGACTGAGCCTCTGAAGCCCTCCGCCGATCACGAGGATGTGCTCGATTCTCCCTCTGGCGCGTGCCGGAATTTCTGGCAAAGTCCGCGCCGCAGCGGCCATTGGGGCTGCTGCTTGCAGATATGGAGATGCACATGAGACGAGTGGCATTTGGCGCTCTTCTCGCCGCCTTTGCGGCCCTTCCCGCCCTTGCCGAAGTCGAGATGATCGACACCGACGGCGACAGCATGGCCTCGTTCGACGAGATGGCCACCGTTTACGAAGGTTTCACCGAAGAGCAGTTCGGCGCTCTGGATACCGACGGTGACGGTCTTCTCAGCGATGAGGAGCTGGTTGCCGCGATGGATGCAGGTACGCTGGAGTCGATCGGCGACTGACCTGCTGAGGTAACGAAAAAGGGCCGCGACGCTTGCGCCGCGGCCCTTGCTTTTTTGCGCTCTCAGATCACTCGGTGTATTCGGCGATCTTTGCGCGGGCCTCGTCGATCAGGGCTTGGCCGTCGATGCCCTTGGCGTTCATTTCCGCAATCCATTCTTCGTAGATCGGTTCTGCCAGCGCGCGCCACTCGGCTGTGGCCTCCTCGTCGAGGGTTATGATGGTGTTGCCGAGGTCCTCGGCGATCTGACGCGAGGGGGCGTCGGATGCCTCCATGGTGTCGCCGGCGAACATCGAGAACTCGAGGCCGGAATTGTCGTCGATCACCTGCTTAAGGTCATCGGGCAGGCTCTCGTACTTGGCCTTGTTCATCGCCAGGACAAAGGTGAGCGTGTAGAGGGACACGTCCTTGAACTCGGTGTGGTTCTGCACCAGTTCGGCCACCTTGAGCGAGGCGGTCACCTCCCAGGGGATCGTCGTGCCGTCGATCACGCCCTTGGAGAGCGCCTCCGAGACGGCGGGTACCGGCAGACCAACCGGTGTGGCACCGAGGCGCTCCAGCAGGATGTTGACGGTGCGAGACCCGCCACGGATCTTCATGCCCTCGAGGTCGCCCGGCTCTTCAACGGGGTCCTTGGTGTGAAACAGGCCTGGCCCGTGCACCCAGGTGCCGAGAATGTGCAGATCGGCGAACTCGGTGTCCTTCATGTGCTCTTCGAACATCTCCCAGTAGGCGCGACTCGCGGCCTTGGCCGTCGTCACCATGAAGGGCAACTCGAAGACCTCGGTGCGAGGGAAGCGGCCAGGGGTGTAGCCGACCACCGTCCAGACGATATCGGCCACGCCATCCTTGGCCTGGTCCATCAGCTCGGGCGGAGTGCCGCCAAGCTGCATGGAGGGGTAGTGCTCCACCTTGATGCGTCCGCCGGACTGCTCCATCACGTCGGCTGCCCATTTGTCGAGCACCAGCTTGGGCACGTTGGCCTGCGGCGGCAGGAACTGGTGCAGACGGAGCGTGACCTCCTGCGCCAGTGCGCCGGTCGCGCCGAATGTAGCGAGCGCGATCCCGCTCAATGCGCCAAGTATTGTTCTGCGATCCATCCCTTGTTTCCTCCCGTTGGTGCGATAATTTTGCATTATAGTGCCGACTTTGCCGTATATCGCACTGCCGATCCAGAAGAATCGCCGATGATCCGAGCGATCGTTGCAAAGCAAACGCCCCGCACGATGGCGGGGCGTTCACATGGGATTTAGGCGCGATTACTTGGAGTATTCGGCGATCTTGGCGCGGGCCTCGTCGATCAGGGCCTGGCCGTCGATGCCCTTGGAGTTCATGTCTGCGACCCACTCGTCGTAGATGGGCTGGGCCAGTTCCTTCCACTCCTCGGTGCCTTCGGCGTCGATGGTGATGATGTTGTTGCCAAGGTCCTCGGCGATCTGGAGGCCCGGCGCATCGAGTTCATCCATCATCTTGCCGGCCCAGGCCGAGAAGGACGCGCCGGAGTTGGCATCGAGTGCGGCCTTGGCGTCGGCGGGCAGGCTCTCGTACTTGTCCTTGTTCATCGCGAGCACGAAGCCCAGCACGTAGAGCGCGTTGCCGGTGAACTCGGTGTGATTGGTCACCAGCTCGGAGGACTTGACGGCGGTGGTCACCTCCCAGGGGATGGTGGTGCCGTCGATCACGCCCTTGGAAAGCGCCTCCGACACTGCCGGAACCGGCATGCCGACGGCCGTGGCGCCCAGCTTTTCGACGAGGTTGGTCACGAGACGTGAGCCGCCACGGATCTTCATGCCCTGCAGGTCTTCGGGGCTTTCGACCGGGTCCTTGGTGTGGAACAGGCCCGGGCCATGAACCCAGGTGCCGATGATATGCAGGTCGGCAAACTCGGTGTCCTTCATGTGCTCTTCGAACATGTCCCAGAAGGCCATCGAAGTCGCCTCGGCGGTGGTGGCCATGAAGGGAAGTTCGAACACCTCGGTCCGGGGGAAGCGGCCGGGGGTGTAGCCGATCACGGTCCAGACGATATCGGCGACGCCGTCCTTGGCCTGGTCCATCAGCTCGGGCGGCGTGCCGCCAAGCTGCATGGAGGGGAAGTGCTTGATCGTCAGCGTGCCATTCGATTCTTCGGCAACCTTGGCCATCCACGGCTCGAGGATCTGCGAAGGCACGGCGGCCTGCGGGGGCAGCATCTGGTGCAGGTTCAGGTTTTCCTGCGCCTGCGCCTGAGCGGTGAAGCCGGTGGCCACGAGGGCAGCAGCCCCCGCGATATTGAGAAAGTGTCGACGGGTTTTCATTTGATCCTCCCAGAAACATGAAAACGTGGTTCGGCGGGGATCGTGGCACACAGGCCGATGACGGGCCATGTGATTATGTGCCGCGTTAATAGAAATTTGCTTGAGGTCTCAATAAGAAACGCCCCGCCGGCGGGGCGGGGCGTTTCATGGTTACTGGTGCCGTCAGGTCAGTTTGCAGCGGCAACTGCGCGCTTGGTGAGCACGCCGATCAGATGGGCCCGATATGCCGCGGTGCCATGCAGGTCGTTGATCAGGCCATCCGCGGGGTGCGTGATGCCGGAGAGCGCGTCGGCCGAGAAGGTGCCCGAGAGTGCCTCCTCCGCCTCGGCCCAGCGGAAGGCGCCATCCTCGCCCGCCCCGGTCACGCCCACGCCCACGCGGTCGCCATACTTGGCGACGAACACGCCCACGAGCGGAAAGCGCGAGGCCGGCTGCTCGAACTTCTGGTAGTTCGAGGCCTGCGGGATCGGAAAGTCGACACCCACGATGATCTCACCCTCCTCCAGAGCCGTAGTGAACAGGCCCTGGAAGAAGTCATCTGCAGCGATCGAGCGGTTGTTGGTGCGGATCGTCGCGCCGGTGGCCAGCGCCGCCGAGGGGTAGCAGGCCGCCGGGTCGTTGTTGGCCAGGCTGCCGCCGATGGTGCCTCGGTTGCGCACCGCAGGGTCGCCGATGAGCGAGGCTTGGCCCGCGAGGCCGGGGAAGGAGGATCTGGCCTCCTTCGCGATGGTCCCGTGGGTTGTGCCGCCGCCGATCTTCAGGGTGCTGCCGTCCTGGCTGACGCCTTTCATCTCGGCGATGCCCGTCAGCGAAACCAGCTTGTCGGGCGCGTTGAGACGCTGCTTGAGGGTCGGGATGAGCGTCTGCCCGCCGCCGAGTGCCTGTGCGCCTTCGCTCGACAGGGCCGCGACGGCCTCGTCGATGGTGGAGGGTTTCTCGAAATCGAAGCTGTACATCGTCTCTCTCCTCAGCCGTTCATCGCGGCCCACACCCGGGCGGGCGAGAGCGGCATGTCGATGTGTTTCACGTCCTTGCCTCCGCGCTGGAGCGCGTCGATCACTGCGTTCACCAGCGCAGGCGGCGAGCCGATGGCCCCGGCCTCGCCGCAGCCCTTTACCCCGAGCGGGTTGTGTGTGCAGGGCGTCTGGCAGGAGTGATCCACCTTGAAGCTCGGCAGATCTGCGGCGCGCGGCATCGCGTAGTCCATGTAGGACCCGCTCAACAGCTGGCCGTCGCTGTCGTAGACGCAGTTCTCGAGCAGTGCCTGGCCGATACCCTGGGCCAGACCGCCGTGCACCTGGCCCTCGACGATCATCGGGTTGACGACGTTGCCGAAGTCATCCGCTGCGGAGAAGGCGAGTACTTCGACCTTGCCGGTCTCCGGATCCACCTCGACCTCGCAGGCATAGGCGCCGGCGGGGTAGGTAAAGTTGGAGGGATCGTAGAAGGCGGTTTCCTCGAGCCCCGGCTCGATCTCTTCGAGCGGATAGTTGTGGGGCACATAGGCGGCGAGGGTCACGTCGCCCCAGGCGACCGACTTGTCGGTGCCTGCCACGCTGAACTTGCCGTCTTTCAGCTCGATGTCACCTTCCGAGGCTTCCATCAGATGTGCCGCGATCTTCTTGCACTTCTTGATGATCTTCTCGGTCGCGCGCACCATCGCCGAGCCGCCCACCGCGAGGGAACGGGAGCCGTAGGTGCCCATGCCCATCGGGGTGTTGGCGGTGTCGCCGTGGACGATCTCGATCTGGCTAGCGTCGATCCCCAGCATGTCGGCCACCACCTGCGGGAAGGCTGTTTCGTGGCCCTGGCCGTGGGAGTGCGAGCCGGTCATCACCGAGATCGAGCCGGTCGCGTTGACCCGCACCGTGGCGCTCTCGTAGAGGCCCGCCCGCGCGCCCAGCTGACCGACGAGGTTGGAGGGCGCGATGCCGCAGGCCTCGATGTAGCTGTTCACGCCCAGCCCGCGCAGTTTGCCGCGTGCCTTGCTCTCGGCGGCGCGCGCCTCGAAGCCGGCGAAGTCGGCCATCTCAACGAGGCGGTCCATCGTCGCGTTGTAGTCGCCGGTGTCGTATTCCACCGCCACGGGGGTGGCATAGGGGAACTGGGTGACGAAGTTCTTGCGGCGCAGCTCGACCGGATCCATCCCGATCTCGCGGGCGGCCTTGTCGATCACGCGCTCGAGCTGATAGGTCGCCTCGGGCCGTCCGGCGCCGCGATAGGCATCGACCGGCACGGTATTGGTGAACACCGCCTTCACGTTCACGTAGATCAGCGGCGTCTTGTAGTTGCCGGCCATCAGCGTGCCGTGGAGCCAAGTGGGCACCGAGGGCGCGAAGGTGGAGAGATAGGCCCCCATGTTCGCGTAGGTCTCGGTGCGAAGTGCCGTGAAATTGCCCTCGGCGTCCAGCGCCAGTTCGATCTTCGTCACGTGGTCGCGGCCATGCGCGTCGGTGATGAAGGCCTCGGAGCGCGAGGAGGTCCATTTGACCGGGCGGTTCACCGCCTTGGCCGCAAAGGTGCAGAAGGCCTCTTCGGCGTAGTGGAAGATCTTGGAGCCGAAGCCGCCCCCGACGTCGGGCGCCACCACCCGGAGCTTGTGCTCGGGAATGCCCAGCACGAAGGCGCCCATCAGCAGGCGGATCACGTGCGGGTTTTGCGAGGTGGTGTAGAGCGTGTGGTTGCCGGTGCTGTCGTCGTAGTCGCCCACGGCCACGCGGGGCTCCATCGGGTTGGCGACGAGGCGGTTGTTGACCAGCTCCAGCGTGGTCACGTGGTGCGCGCTCTTGATCGCATCGTCCACGGCCTGCCGGTTGTCTTCGACGAAACCCCAGTCGTAACAGAGGTTCGAGGTAAGGTCGTCATGCACCTTGGGCGCGTCGGCCGTGACCGCTGCCTTCATGTCGATGACGGCGGGGAGATCCTCGATGTCGACTTCGATGGCCTCGGCGGCATCACGCGCCTGCTCCAGCGTTTCGGCCACCACCGCGGCGATCGGGTCGCCCACGTGGCGCACCTTGCCTTGGGCCAGGACCGGGTGCGGCGGCTCCTGCATCGGGTTGCCTTCGCGGTCGGTCACCTGCCATCCGCAGGGCAGGCCACCCACGCCTTCGAAGTCCTTGCCGGTGAAGATGCGGATCACGCCCGGCATCCCCTCGGCTGCGCTCGTATCCACGCCGTTCAGCTTGCCGTGCGCCACGTCGGAGCGCAGGAAGTACACATGGGCCTGGCCGTGGATGTTGATATCGTCGGTATACTTGCCTTTGCCGGTCAAGAACCGCACGTCTTCGCGCCGCTTGGTGCTGGCGCCAATGCCACCGTCTTTGGGCATCTCATTTCCTCCCTTGGGATGGTGGGCCCAGCCCACCGTACAGCTTGATCGTCGGGGCCGGCCTACTCGGCAGCCACCGCAGTCACGTCCTGTCCGCTGGCTGCCATGATCGCCTTGACGATGTTGTGGTAGCCGGTGCAGCGGCAGATGTTGCCCTGCAGGTAGTTGCGGATTTCCTGCTCGGAGGGCTTTGGGTTGTCCTTCAGCAGCGCAGCGGCGGACATCACCATGCCCGGGGTGCAGAAGCCGCACTGAAGGCCGTGGTAGTCCTGGAAGGCCTGCTGAATGGTGCCGAGCGAGCCGTCGGTGTTGGCCATCCCCTCGATGGTGCGCACTTCGGCGCCATCGGCCTCCTGGGCGAACATGGTGCAGGCTTTCACGGCCTCGCCGTTTACATGCACCACGCAGGCGCCGCATTGGCTGGTGTCGCAGCCGACATGGGTGCCGGTGAGCTTCAGTTCTTCTCGCAGAAACGAAACGAGGAGGGTGCGCCCCTCCGCTTCGCCGGTCCGGGCTTTCCCGTTGACCGTCATGGTTACCGTTGCCATTGAAATCCTCCCTTCGTGGTTATCCTGGCTTCTTGTGCTGGGGTGGGAGGGTCAGCCGCCGGTCAGGCGCTTGATCCACCCTTTCTTGTCCGTTGTTGCGCCTTCGGCCGGGTCTTCCTCGCCGGCGGGCGGGCCTTCTATGGCGAGTTGGAAGTTCTCGAAGAACTGATCGGCCATCTTCTTGGCGAAACCGTCAATGATGCGCGAGCCGAGTTGCGCGAGCTTGCCCCCCACCTTGGCCTCGACGTTGTAGGACAGCTTCGTGCCCTCGGGCACCGCCGTCAGCGCCACGTCGGCGCCGCCCTTGGCAAAACCGGCCGCTCCGCCTTTGCCCTCTCCACTGATGGTGAGGCTGTTGGGCTCGTTCATGTCGGAGAGGGTGACGGCGCCCTTGAAGGTGGCCTTCACCGGCCCGACTTTCTGGACGACGGTCGCCTCGAAGCCTTCTTCGGGTGAACCGGACATCTCGGTGCAGCCAGGCACGCAGGCCTTGAGAACGTCGGGGTCGAGCAGTCCCTTCCAGACGGTCTGCGGATCGGCCTTGATCACGCGGCTGTCGCTGAGTTCCATGAATCACCTCCCTCGATTGCTGAAGACCCTAGGAAGCGCACGGGCTTGCGCCTATTCGACCAAAGGCTTGGTCCGCACCTAAGGCTTGTTGCGCGTGCGTCCAGCGCCTTGCCGCGATACTCACCCGGCCCCGACCAATTGGCAAGTGACCGAGGCAGATGCTCCGGCTAGGCTGGGCGCATGGAACGTATGGATCTCGGTATTCACAAGGGGGCGCTGACGGGCTGGGCACTGGTGGTCGATGATCACCCGCTGTTCTGCGATGCGCTGGAGCTGACCCTGACCACGGTGGCCGCCTTCAGGGAGGTGCGCACATGCGACCGGTTGGAGAGGGCCATAGCCATGCTGGAGGGCGATTTGCCCGACCTCGTGGTGCTGGATCTGAACCTGCCCGATGTGTCGGGGCTCGACGGGCTTATCCGCCTCAAGGCCAGTGCGCGGGGTGTGCCGGTAATCGTGGTGTCCTCGATGGCGGAGAACCAGGTGATCTCGGCCGCGCTGAAGGCCGGTGCTGCCGGGTTTGTGCCAAAGCACAGTCCACGCAGCACTTTCCGTGAGGCTCTGGCAGCCGTTTCACGAGGCGAAGCCTTCGTGCCGGAAGGGTTTGTGGCGGCGGGCGATGACGGTGAGGTGGAAGACGCCGTGGAACGGCTATCGACACTCACCGCCCAGCAGTCGCGCATTCTTCAGTTGATCTGCCAGGGCAAGCTCAACAAGCAGATCGCCTTCGACCTCGCGATTGCCGAAACCACCGTGAAGGCGCATGTGACCGCGATCATGCGCAAGCTGGGCGTGCAGAGCCGGACGCAGGCGGTGCTGGTTGCAGGGCAGGCGCGGTTCTCGACCGTATTGCCAAGCGCGCCGGTCTCCTCCTAACTTGATCCGCCCCGAGGCGACGGACCTGGGGGCACGTGGGAGGAGAACGCGTGAAACCCGCTACATTAGCCCCGGAGTCCCCGGCCCTGATCGAGCTTGGCCCGCAAGTGGCCGAAGTCTTTGCCACGGACCCGGATGCGCTCGCGGTGATCGCTGAAGAACTGGGCCCGGGCCCCTTTGCGCTGGTCTGCCTTTTTGTCAGCCCGGACTGCCGCTTCTCGGAAATTGCAGAAGCCGCCGCCCAACGCTTCGGTTCGGCGCAGGTCATGGCGTGCACGACGGCCGGAGAGATCGGCCGCGCGGGCTATGTGGAGGGGCGCGTGGTTGCCGTGGCCTTCCCCGAGACCGCCTTTTCGGCAACCGCGCTGATGATCGACAAATTGGGTGATCGCGATGCGCAGGCCTTCGGTGACACGCTGGTCCGCGAGCGGCTTTCGCTCGCAGAGCGGGCACCAGACCGACCCCACAGCTTTGCCTTTCTGCTGATCGACGGGCTTTCGCTGAAGGAAGACATCCTCACCGCCGCCCTTTCACCCGCCCTTGGCGGGGTGCCGTTGTTTGGCGGCTCGGCGGGGGATGGCGTGGATTTTGCCCGCACCCGTGTTGCCTTGAACGGCGTGGTGGCGCAGGACGCAGCGGTTCTGGCGCTTGTGCGGACGACGCTGCCAACCAAGGTGTTCTCGATCGACCACCTGCTGCCGACAGACGACCGGATGGTGGTGACAGAGGCAGATCCGAATGCGCGGATCGTGAAGTCGATCAATGCAGAGCCGGCGGCGCGAGAATATGCCCGGATCGTCGGCAAGGATCCCGAGCAGCTGGACACATTCACCTTCGCCGCACATCCGGTCGTCGTGCGGATTGGTGCGGATCATCACGTGCGCGCGATACAGCGGGTTACCGACAACGGCGAGTTGCAGTTTTTCTCGGCAATCGACGAGGGGATGGTGCTCACGGTGGCCGAGAAACAGGATATGGTCACCCATCTCGATGCCGAGCTGAGTGCGCTGGCAGACCCGGTGCAACCGCTGGCGATCCTCGGGTGCGATTGCCTCCTGCGCCGGATCGAAGCCGAACAGGCGCAATCCGTCCGTGCGCTCTCCGACACCCTGGCCCGGCACAGGGTGGTCGGATTCTCGACCTATGGCGAGCAGATCGGCCCGCTGCACGTGAACCAGACCATAACCGGCGTTGCCTTCTATCCGCCGAAAGAGGGCGGCTAGGTGATGCTGGTCAATCCCGAGGACAGCCTCGAGCGCCAGAACGAAAAGCTGTTGCGGATCGTGCAGTCGCTCATGCGCCGGGTAGAGCAGAAGAACGCCGAGAGCGGGCTGGCCTATGCCCAGTTCGAGCGGGCCGCGCTGATGGAGGCGCAGGTGCGCGAGCGAACCGTTCAGCTCGAGCGGGCCCTCGACCTGTTGCAGGATTCGAACGCCCGGCTTGCCCGGGCCAACCGCTCCGCGGAGGCGGCGCGCTCCAACCTCGCCGATGCCATCGAGACCGTGGCGGAGGGTTTCGCTCTCTTCGACGCCTCCGAGCGGCTGGTCCTGGCGAACAGCCGCTTCTGCAAGGCGCTCACCGACATCAAGCCGCGCTTGGTCGAAGGGCTGCCCTTTGCGGAATACGTCAAGCTGGTGGCCGACAGCCGAGATCTCTCGCTCCCCGCGGGCGAGGCGGCCGCCGATTGGGTGGCGCGGCGGATGCGACGGCATGGCGACGCACATTCGGTCTTCAACGTGGCGCTCAGCCGGGACCGCTGGCTGCAGGTCTCGGAGCATCGAACGGCGTCGGGCGGCACGGTGATCCTCCAGACCGACGTGACCGCGATCTTCCGGGCCGAGCGGCGAGAGCGCGAGCGGCTGCAGCATGGTCATGCACAGATGCTGCAAGCCACGCTCGACCATCTGACGCAAGGCGTGGCCATCTTCGATGCGCAGGCCCGCCTCGCGGGGTGGAACGACCGCCTGGGCGAGCTCTTCGACATGACGCTGCCGCAGGACACCTTGGGCACGGCATTTTCGGAGATTGCGGAGCAGATCGGCTCGCGTGCGGTGTTTGCCGAAGGTCTCAAGGTGCAGGCCCTGCGGGACTGGGCCGACCAGCGCGGCGGGCGCCTGCCGCTCAGCTTCGAGATGACACTCGATGAGGGGCGCATCCTGCACGGTTTCGCGCAGGAGATGCCGGATCGCGGATTCGTGGTGTCGGTCAGTGATGTCACACCAGAACGACACGCCGCGCAGGCGCTTCACGAGATCAACGAGCTCTTGGAGCGGCGGGTGGAGGAGCGGACGCTGGAACTGGAGGAGGCCTTGCAGGAGGCCGAGAGGGCCAACACCTCCAAGTCGCGGTTCGTGGCGGCCGCAAGCCACGACCTGATGCAGCCGCTGTCGGCTGCCAAGCTCTTTCTGTCGTCGCTGTCCGAGGTTGCCGGGCCGGGTCGGCCAGCCGAACTGGCCGACAAGACAGCGCAGGCGCTCGGAAACGTCGAAGACATCATCACCGCCCTGCTCGACATCTCCAAGCTTGACCTCGGACGCGCCAGTTTTGATGTGCAGTCCGTGCCGCTCAAGGCGATCTTCGATCCGCTCAGACACCAGCTCGAGCCGATGGCCCGGGCAAAAGGGCTTGGCCTGCGGATCGTGGATACCGGGCTGACGGTGCGCAGCGACCCGGCCTTCCTGCGCCGGATCGTGCAGAACCTTCTCTCGAATGCCATCTGCTACACCGACCGCGGCAAGGTGGTGCTGGGGGTTCGGCGCAATGGCGGGTCTGCCCGCATCGAGGTGTGGGACAGCGGGCGCGGCATCGCGCCGGAAGACCAGGCGCTCATCTTCCAGGAGTTCAAGCGGCTCGAAGTTCGGGGCGACGGGCTGGGGCTGGGCCTCGCCATCGTCGAGCGTGCCTGCACCGGTCTGGGGCACCCGCTTTCGCTGTGGTCGCAGCCGGGTATCGGCAGCTGCTTTTCGCTGAACGTGCCGATTGCCGCCCGCCCAGCCGCACAGCAAGCGCGTCAGCCCGCTGCCGAGCCCGATCTGCGGGCGCGGTCCCCGCTGGTTCTGCTGGTCGAAAACGACACCGCCCTGGCCCGGGCGCTCAGTCAGATGATCGAGGGCTGGGGCGCGCATGTGCTGCACGCCCACAACGCAACCGAGGCGCTCGATCTGCTCGCCGAGGTTCAACTGAGGCCCGATGCGTTGCTGCTCGACGAGCAACTGGGGCGTGGCATGAGCGGTACCGAGCTGTTCGGGCTGCTCACCGGGCGGTTCGGCTCGATCCCTGCGCGCATCCTGTCGGCCGATCGCTCCCGCAGCCTGCGAGAGACATGTTGCACATTGGGGGTGGAGCTGTTGGGAAAGCCCATCGACCAGGACCGTCTGGGGGCATTCCTGACCGCGCTGTGACTGCGCTCTTGTCAAATGCAATAATTTGAATATATAGAGCCGAAGCGAACAGAAACGGCTGCCCAAGTCATAAGCGCGGCTGCCCCTTTGGAGAGACCGGCCTTATGGAAACAGAGTTCACACCGCTTGCATCCCTTGGTGGAGGTCTGCTGATCGGCCTGGCTGCCGTGATGCTGATGACTACCCTTGGCCGGATCTTCGGCGCCACCGGCATCCTGGCCGGGTTCATCCAGCCCGACAGCTCCCCGGAGTTCTCGTGGCGCGCGGCCCTGTTGGCCGGCATGGTCTCGGGCCCTGCGCTCTACATGGCCATCACCGGCAACTGGCCCACGATCGAGGTGCCTGTCTCCACGCCGCTCCTTGCGCTGGGCGGGCTGATCGTGGGCCTGGGCGTAACCTACGGCGCAGGATGCACCTCGGGTCACGGGGTTTGCGGCATGGCGCGGCTCTCGCCTCGCTCCATCGTGGCCACGCTCACGTTCATGGCGGGCACGGCGGTCACCGTTTTTGTCATTCGTCACGTGATCGGAGGCTGAGCCATGAAAAAGCACATCCTGATCTATCTCATCGGCCTCGTCTTCGGCCTCGGCATCTCGATCTCGGGGATGGCGAACCCGGCCAAGGTAATCAACTTCTTCGACGTGGCTGGCACATGGGATCCAAGCCTGGCCTTCGTGATGGGCGGCGCGCTGTTGGCGACATTCATCGGCTACCGCGTCGTGTTGCGCCGGCCGGCACCGGTTTGGGGCGCGAGCTTCAACCTGCCTGGCACCCGGCAGATCGATGCGCGGCTGATCGGCGGCTCGCTGGTCTTTGGTGTGGGGTGGGGCATCGCGGGCTTCTGCCCCGGCGGCGCCCTCCCGGCTCTGGGTACGGGCAGGATCGACGTGATCGTTTTTGTTGCGGCCCTTATCGCAGGCATCCTGCTGGCCAAGACGATGCAGAAGGCAACTGCACGAAAGAAACCCGAGGCGGCGCGGGCCTGACCCCCGCTGCACAGACTGGAGGCTCCCATGAGCGACTACCCGATCGACATGACCGTTACCCCCGAGGTTCAGGCCTTCTTCGACGAGGCCACCAACACGATCTCCTACGTGGTGAAGGATCCCGAAAGCACGCATTGCGCCATCATCGACAGCGTGATGGACATCGACTACGCGGCAGGCCGGATCGCCTATGAGAATGCCGACGAGATCATCGCCTACGTGCAGGAGCACGGGCTGACGGTTGACTGGCTGATCGAGACCCACGTCCACGCCGATCACCTCTCGGCCGCGCCCTACATCCAGCAGAAGCTGGGCGGCAAGATCGGGATCGGGGAGCATATCACCACCGTACAGGAGACGTTCGGAAAGGTCTTCAACGAGGGCACCGAGTTTCAGCGCGACGGCTCGCAGTTCGATGCCCTGTTCTCCGAAGGAGACACCTACGAGATCGGCGGCATGAAGGCTGTGGCGCTCTACACGCCCGGCCATACCCCGGCCTGCATGACCCATGTGATCGGCAATGCGGCCTTTGTGGGCGACACACTCTTCATGCCGGATGGCGGTTCTGCGCGCGCGGACTTTCCGGGCGGCGACGCGGGCGTGCTCTACGACAGCATCATGAAGGTTCTGGCCCTGCCCGACGAGATGCGCCTCTTCATGTGCCACGACTACGGCCCCAACGGGCGCGACATCCAGTGGGAAACCACCGTTGCCGAGGAGAAGGCCAACAACATCCATGTCGGCGCCGGCAAGACGCGCGCGGATTTCATCAAGTTCCGCACCGAGCGCGACGCAACGCTCGACATGCCCAAGCTCATCATTCCGTCGCTCCAGGTGAACATGCGCGCCGGCGAGATCCCGACCGACAAGGACGGAAAACCGATGCTGAAGGTTCCGCTGAACGGGCTCTGAACCAGGGCCGCACCACGAACAATCGGGAGAAAGTTGATGGACATCAGGAAGATCACCGGCACGTTCGCGGTGTCGCCGCAGATCCTGCCCGCCGAGGTCCCCGAGATCGCGGCTGCAGGCTATCGCTCCATCATCTGCAACCGACCCGATGCCGAGGGTGCCGACCAGCCGGGGCACGAGGAGCTTGCAGCAGCCGCCAAAAAGGCCGGCCTGAAGTTCCGGCACCTGCCGGTGACGCCCGGCATGGTCAGCGACGAAACGGCGGCGCAGTTCGGTGAGGCACTCGCCGAGTTGCCAGCCCCTACGCTGGCCTTCTGCCGCACCGGCACACGCTCGGCCACGCTCTGGTCTCTTTCACAGGCCAAGACCCGGCCGCTCCCGGAAATTCTCGCCGCGACAAAGGCGGCAGGATACGACATGAACGGTGTGGCGCGCCGCATCGCCAACGGAGGCAAGACGCCGACGGATGTGACCGATGCAAGCTATGACGTGGTGATCGTCGGCGCGGGCGCAGCGGGCATTGCAACTGCCTCCTCGCTGAAGGCCCGAAAGCCGGACCTCGAGATCGCGGTGATCGACCCCGCCGACATCCACTACTACCAGCCGGGCTGGACGATGGTGGGGGGCGGTATCTTCGACGCCTCGGAAACAGCCAAGACCATGGGCAGCCTGATCCCGCGCGGCGTGCACTGGATCAAGTCTGCGGTGGCCGCCTTCGAGCCCAAGGACAATGCCGTGGTGCTCGACGGTTGTCGGGTGATCAAATACACACGCCTCGTGGTCTGCCCCGGCCTCAAGCTGGCCTGGGACAAGATCAAAGGGCTGGAAGACACCCTTGGCCGCAACGGGGTGACCTCGAACTACCGCTACGATCTGGCGCCTTATACATGGAAGCTCGTGCAAGGCCTGAAGAAGGGCCGCGCGATCTTCACGCAACCGCCGATGCCGATCAAATGCGCAGGTGCACCCCAGAAGGCCCTGTATCTCTCGGCCAACGCCTGGGAGCGTGCGGGCATGCTGAGTGACATCAGGATCGACTTCATGAATGCCGGCGGCGTGCTCTTCGGCGTCAAGGATTACGTGCCCGCGCTGATGAGCTACGTCGAGCGCTACAAGGCCAACCTGAACTTTTTCCACAATCTCAAGAGTATCGACGGTGAGGCCAGGACCGCGACCTTCTCCGTGACCCGGCCGGATGAAGAGCCGGTGGAGGTCACGGAAGAGTTCGACATGATCCACGTCTGCCCGCCGCAGGTCGCGCCGGACTTCATCCGCGTCTCGCCTCTGGCCGATGCGGCGGGATGGGTGGATGTTGACCAGTCGACGCTTCGCCACAAGGACTACGAGAACATCTGGTCGCTGGGCGACGTGATGAACGCGCCCAACGCAAAGACCGCTGCGGCCGCTCGCGTTCAGGCGGCCATCGTGGCTCAGAACCTCGCCGACGACATCGACGGACGCTCGCCCTCGGTCGTCTACAACGGCTACGGCTCCTGCCCGCTTACGGTGGAGCGCGGAAAGATCGTGCTGGCCGAGTTCGGTTACGGCGGCGCGCTGCTGCCGTCATTCCCGACATGGATGATCGACGGCACCAAGCCAACCCGCGCCGCATGGCTGCTGAAGGAGAAGGTGCTGCCGCCGGTCTACTGGAAGGCGATGCTGCGCGGCCGCGAGTGGATGGTGCACCCCGAGAAGGTCACGGCAAGCTGACCCAAACAGGGCCCGCGCCGCGCGGCTCGGGCCCCCGAAGAAAGATGAAGCCCATGTGGCTCCTGAAGAAATACATGCCGGTCTTCGACTGGGGTCGGGACTACTCGCGGGACACGCTCTCGAATGACCTGATCGCGGCGGTGATCGTCACGATCATGCTCATCCCCCAGTCGCTCGCCTACGCAATGCTTGCGGGGCTGCCACCGGAGGCCGGGATCTACGCCTCGATCGCGCCGATTATGCTCTACGCCATCTTCGGGACGTCGCGGGCGCTGGCCGTGGGGCCGGTGGCGGTGGTCTCTCTCATGACGGCAGCCACCATCGGGCAGGTCGCCGAGCAGGGAACTGCCGGCTATGCCGTGGCCGCACTGACGCTGGCGTTCCTGTCGGGAGGGATCCTTCTGCTGATGGGCGTCTTTCGCCTCGGGTTTCTCGCCAATTTTCTTTCGCATCCGGTCATTGCCGGGTTCATCACGGCGTCGGGCATCCTGATCGCCACGTCGCAGCTGAAGCATGTGCTGGGGGTGCCGGGTGGCGGACACAACCTCGTCGAGATGATCGGCGCCCTCGGTTCGCAACTCGATCAGGTGAACCCCATCACACTGGTGATCGGGGTCGCGGCAACGGCCTTCCTGTTCTGGGTGCGCAAGGGCCTCAAGCCTGCGCTGCTGCGAGCCGGGCTGAAACCCCGGATGGCGGACATCGCGACCAAGGCCGGGCCGGTGGCGGCAGTGGTGGCAACCACGCTGGCCACCTGGGCCTTCGCGCTCGACAGTCGCGGCGTGGCCATCGTCGGCACCGTGCCGCAATCGCTGCCGCCCCTCACGCTGCCCGATCTCTCTCCGAGCCTCGTGTCGGCACTCTTCGTTCCGGCCTTGCTGATCTCTGTCATCGGTTTTGTCGAATCCATCTCGGTCGCCCAGACCCTTGCGGCGAAGAAGCGCCAGAGAATCGACCCCGATCAGGAGTTGGTGGGCCTGGGTGCCGCCAACCTCGGCGCTGCCTTCACCGGCGGTTACCCTGTGACCGGTGGTTTTGCCCGTTCGGTCGTGAACTTCGATGCCGGTGCAGAAACCCCCGCGGCCGGCGCCTATACCGCCATTGGCCTTGCCATCGCTGCCTTGGCCCTCACCCCCCTGATCTACTACCTGCCCAATGCAACGCTCGCTGCCACCATCATCGTGGCCGTGCTGTCGCTTGTCGACTTCTCGGTGCTGAAAACCTCCTGGATCTACAACCGGGCCGATTTTGCCGCCGTTCTCGCCACTATCCTGCTGACCCTCGGCTTCGGCGTGGAAACCGGTGTGACGGCCGGCGTTCTGATCTCCATCGGGCTCTTCCTCAACCGCACGTCCAAGCCCCACATCGCCGAGGTGGGGCTCGTGCCGGGCACGCATCACTTCAGGAACGTCCTGCGCCACATGGTCGAGACCTCACCGACCCTGCTGACCATCCGCATCGACGAGAGCCTCTATTTTGCCAATGCGCGTTTCCTCGAGGACTACGTTTTGGACCGGGTGCTCAAGCGGCCAGAGCTGCGGGACGTGGTGCTCATGTGTTCGGCGGTCAACGAGATCGACCTCTCTGCGCTTGAATCTCTGGAAGCGTTGAACCGGCGCCTGAAGGACCTCGACGTGCGGCTGCACATGTCGGAGGTGAAGGGCCCGGTGACCGACCGGCTCGGGCGCACGCATTTCTTCGAGGAGCTTTCCGGCAACCTCTACCTGGCGCAATACGATGCCTACCGGGCGCTGGCTACACGGGCGCAAGCGGTCTGACGGCGAATCCTCAGCGGAGCAGAAACACCGGGGCTGGGCCGATAGGTGCCGGGCCGATCCGGGTTTGCCCGTTCTTGAAGTTGAGCGGAATGTCCAGCGTCCTGGGGCTGCCGGCCAGTTGGCTTGCCAGTTCGAGCGCAGTTGTGATCGTGCCCTCCCAATCCGCGGGGACCACGCCGGACGCGACGCCAACCGCGAGAATCTCGCGCCAGTTGGTCGCCTTTACCATTACCGCGCCTTCGGGCACCCCGGCGTCATCGACGTCAAAGCTGCCTGCCAGCTTCAGCTCCATCTGGCCCCACTTGGCTTCGGCCAGTCTGATTTCGACCCGGCGTGGCTGGGGGCGACTGCGCTCGATCGCGTAGCGGTCCCAGGGCGCGGAAAAGCGGATGGTCACATCGGCGGTGACGCTGTCGAGCGTGTCGGGCAGCATATCTGCTGCGTTCAACTCGGACAGCAGGCGCGAGGGCACCTGCCAGGCGCGGGCGGAGAAGCTGATCTGATGCAAGGTCGGGTCGGGAAAATCCTCGGGCAGGGTCCGCGTGGCCAGCCGCCCCTCCGTAAGGCGGCTCGCCCAGCCGGCGTCAGAGGTGACCTCGATCCCGTCCAGCTCGAAGCTCGACCGTTTGAGCGCAAGGGTGGTGGGGGTGAGCATGAGGCTGCCGCGCAGCCGTTCGGAGGTGATCTCGAGCCGCTCGAAGGGGGTTTGCAGGCTCTGGCTGTCCGGCCAGACGGCAATGACGTGGTAGGGTTTGTAGCTCAGCGCAAGGCTCTGGAAAAACGGCGCTGTCCAGGCCCAGCCGGTGGCCGGATCGGCCAATTGCAGGCCTCCGAGCTCAAGGTCGAACCGGTTGGGAAAGCCCCGGACCACCACGGCTTCGGCCTCGGCCTGCCACCCCTCGGCGCGCCGCTCCTCGAGCCAGCCGCGCACGGCCTTCTCCAGCGCCCAGGCTCCAACCGCCCAGTATCCGCCCCAAGCCAGCACGGCCACGAGGACCAGCACGATCATCCGGCGCAGCATCCATGCCCCTTTCGGTCTTGAACGCGATCTGGTTTACCGGGCCGAAGATGGAAAGGCGAGGCAGATGATACCTGACAGCGAATTGCCCAGCCCGCTTTGGGTGTTCGGCTATGGCAGCCTGCTGTGGAATCCCGGGTTCGAGGTGGCCGAACAGCGGCTGGCGCGGCTCGACGGCTATCATCGTGCGTTCTGCATGGCCTCGATTCACCATCGTGGAACGGAAGAGAAGCCGGGCCTCGTGCTGGCACTCGATGCCGCAGCCGGCGCTGCCTGCCAAGGCGTTGCCCTGAGGGTGGTGCCGGGGCAGGAGCCGGAGGTGCTGGCCGCGTTGCGCGAGCGCGAGCTGATCTCTTCGGCCTATTACGAGGCGGTGGTGACCCTGCGGGATGCCACCGAAAAACCCTTCAGCGCCCTGGCCTACGTGGTGGATCGCGATCACGTGCAGTATCGCGGCACTCTGAGCCTCGAAGAGCAGGCCGAGATCATCGCCAATGCGCACGGTGGGCGGGGGCCGAACACCGAGTATCTCTTCAATACGGCCGACCACCTCGTCGAACTCGGAATCGCCGACCCTGACCTCGCGTGGCTGGCCGCGCGGTTGCGCAACGAGGCGTGAGGCCTTTGTGATTGGCAAGGCAGGATGGCCCCCCTATCCTGCCGCCAACAAACACAGGGCGCCAACCCCGCATGAGCTTTTCAGAGGCCGAGACAGAGCCACATTTCTCCCAACCGGTGCGCCAGGTGGTGCAGATGCTTATCGTGCTCGGTCTGGTGGGCGTCGGGAGTTACCTGCTGCTGCCCACGGTGATGCCGGTCATCCTGGCGAACCTCTGGCTCAACGGGACGATCGGGCTGGTCTTCGTGGTCGGCGTGCTCACCTGCTTCTGGCAGGTCTACCAACTCGTGCGCTCGGTCGCTTGGCTGGAGGACTTTGCTCTGGAGCGCGAGGTGGGGCCCAAGGTGCCGCGCCTGCTGGCGCCTCTCGCTGCGCTCTTGCGGTCGCGGCGCGGGCGGATGCAGATCTCTGCCTCCTCGTCACGTTCGATCCTCGAATCGGTTGCCACGCGGATCGAGGAACTGCGGGACATCACGCGCTACCTCGTCAACCTGCTGATTTTCCTCGGCCTTCTTGGCACGTTCTACGGGCTCGCAACGACCGTTCCGGCGGTGGTTGAAACCATCCGCTCTCTGGCCCCGCAGGACGGCGAGGGCGGGGTCGAGGTGTTTGCGCGCCTGATGGGCGGGCTGGAGGCACAGCTTGGCGGCATGGGCACGGCCTTTGGTTCATCGCTGTTGGGCCTCGCCGGATCGCTGATCGTCGGCTTGCTGGAACTCTTCGCGTCGCATGGGCAGAACCGGTTCTACCGCGAGCTGGAAGAATGGCTCTCCTCCATCACCCGTGTTGCCTTTGCCGGGGCGGATGGCGAAACCTCGGAGCCCTCTTCGGTGGCGGGCATCCTTGATCACATGTCCGAACAGATGGAAGCGATGCGGGAGATGTTCACCCAGTCCGATGTGTCGCGCGCCCTGCTGGAGGAACGGATGGGTGATGTGGCGCAATCGGTCGAAAGGCTCGCCGGGACCCTTGCCGAGGAACGCGCGCCCGACCCGCTGCTGTTGCGGATTGCCGAGGCCAACGAGGCGTTGCTGAACAAGCTCGACGGAATGACCACCGGCGACGGCAGCGTGGACGCCGAAAGCCGGATGCGCCTGCGCTCGATCGACACGCAACTGCTTGCGATACATGAAGATATTGCAGCGGGCCGGCAGGAGAGCGTGGCTGGCCTGCGCGCGGATATCACGGCCCTGACCCGCGTCATCCGCGACGCCACGCGGAGGCCCGGCTGATGGCTCTTGCCCGGCGCAGCGGACAGAGGTTCTCGGCCTCGATCTGGCCGGGCTTCGTGGACGCGATGACGGCCCTGCTGTTGGTGCTGATGTTCGTGCTGTCGATCTTCATGATCGTGCAGTTCATGCTGCGCGAGACCATCACGGGACAAGAGAGCGAACTCAACGAGCTCGGAGCCGAGCTGGCCTCGCTGGCCGACGCGCTTGGGCTGGAGCGGGCGCGGGTGGAGGCGTTGCAAGGCGATGTAGCGAACCGGGACGCGGCGCTGACCGCGGCGCAGGAGGACGCCGCGCGGCAGGCGGCCTTGATTGCCTCGCTTCGAGGGCAGATCGCCTCTGGCCAGGAGGCGTTGCAGGATGCGCAGCAGAAGATCTCGGGGTTCGAGGCTCAGGTGGCGGCTTTGATCTCGGAGCGCGATGTGGCGCAGGGGCGGGGTGCGGCGCTGGCGGAGGAGCTTGCGGCGGTGGAGGCGGAGAAAACCTCGCTTGAACAGGCACTTGCCGCGGCGCGGACGGAGATCGACTCGCAGGTAGAGACAGCGCGGCTTGCTGCGGCGCGGCGTGAGGCGCTTGAGGCCCTGGTGGCCGAGCTGCAGGCGGAGAAGGTGGAAGCGGCGCGCGAAGTGGCGGGGCTGGAGGAACGGCTCACCGAAGAAGAGAAGGCGCGGCTGGCAGAAAGTGCGGCCGCTCAGGCACTTAGGGAGAGGTTGAAGGGGGCGGAGACCGAGCTGACCGCAATGACCCTGGCGCTTGAGGCCCAGCGGAAGAAGGCGGAGGAGACCCTGACCCTGCTTGCTGCGGCGCAAAGCGCCGAAGCGGACCTGAATGCCCGGCTGGCAGCCGCGCTGGCGGCGGTTTCTCGGCTCGAAATTCAAGCAGAATCAGGGGCTTCGGCCGCCGATGAGGCGGCGCGACTGGCGGGAGAACTGGCGGCGGCGCGGGCTGAGCTGGAGGCCTTGGGGGCGGCGCGAGGACAGGCCGAGGCGGCGCGGGATGCGCTGGCTGCGCGGGCCGATGCAGCCGAGGCCGAGGTTGCAGCGTTACGGGCCGAACTCTCTGAAAAAACGGAAGAAATCGCCGAGCTGAAAGCGGTCAGAGATGCGCTCGAGGCGGATGTGGGAGATGCCGCGGAGGTGCGGGAGCGGTTGGCGGCTGCTCTTGCGGCAAAGCTGGCGGCGGAGGGGCGGGCCGAGGCGGCGCTGACCGAGGCGGAACGCAAGGAGGCACTGCTCGCGCAGGCCAATAAAGAGTTGGAAAACAAGGAGGTAGCTTCTGCTGAGGGGCAGCGGAAGCTGGCGTTGCTGAACGAGCAGGTGGCGGCCTTGCGGGCGCAGCTCGGGGCGTTGCAGGGGGTCATTGATGCTGCGTCGCAGAAGGACCAGGAAACGCGCGTTCAGATCGAGTCGCTGGGCGCGCAGCTGAATGCCGCACTGGCCCGCGCGGCGGCTGAGGAACGGCGGCGCGCCGAGCTAGAAGCGGCGGAACGCAAGCGGCTGGAGGAGGCCCAGAAGGACCTCGAACAATACCGCTCGGAGTTCTTCGGGCGGATGAAGGAGGTGATCGGAAACACCGAGGGCGTGCGCATCGAGGGCGACCGTTTCGTGTTCTCTTCCGAGGTGCTCTTTCCGCCAGCACAGGCCGCGTTGTCGAACGAAGGACGTGTGGAAATTCAGAAGGTTACGAATATCCTGAGCGCCCTTGCCGCGGAGATCCCGCCCGAGATCGACTGGGTGATCCAGGTGGACGGGCACACCGACAACCAGCCGCTTTCGGGCTTCGGGGAGTTCGCCGACAACTGGGAACTGAGCCAGGCGCGGGCGCTTTCGGTGGTGCGGTTCATGAGCGAGAGCCTCGGCGTGCCGCCGGAGCGGCTGAGTGCCAACGGCTTTGGCGAATACCAGCCTCTCGACCCCGAAGACACGCCGGAAGCGCGGGCGCGGAATCGGCGGATCGAGCTGAAGCTGACGGAACGCTAAGGCATCGCCCGGTGGGTGTTGCGCCGCAACGCGGCGTGTCGTTAAGCGTAAAAAAGCACCGATACACAACCCATGCACAACCCATGCACAACCCATACATATGCGTGTGGCGCATACCGGCAGAAGTTAATGGACCGCGCCGCTGCCGGGTGGGACCTGCGGGTCGGCCGGAGCCTCACCCCCGGATGTAGCGGAAGATGGCGGAGGCACCCCAGCCCGCCGCGATGGCGATGGCCAGCGACAATAGGCCGTAGAGCAGAGGCTGCTCATGGGCCAGCACGTAGAGGAACCGCTCGAGACCGACCTTGGAGACGTGGATGGTGGTTGCGTGGCTCGACACCACCTCGCCGGCGCGGGTGAGGAAGATGCGGGTTGTGTAATTGCCTTCGGTCAGGTTGGCCGGAAGGGCGACATTGGCGCGAAACAGCGTGTCCTTCTGGATGGTGACGCCGCCCTCCTGCACCGCATAGGCACCCTCGTCGGTGCGGATGCGGATCAGGGCCTCGGAAAAATCGGCCGCGTTGCCGACCGTGGCCGGGGCCCCGACGGAGCGGATTGCCCTGTCGATGGTGATGCCGTGGCGCAGGTCTTCGGTGGCGGAGACCAGCTCGCGCAGCGGGCCGGTGGTGACGATCTGGTAGAAGCTGGGAGCACGGTCGACCTCGACCGCCTCCGTGTTGACCCAGATGCCGGCTCTCCAGGCCTTCTTGCGGACGAGCACGGGGGTGGAGGGCCCGGCGATGGTGATGACCACGCCAAGATCGCCCGCGGGCGACACCGGGTAGTTGCGGCGGACCGCCCCGAAGATGAGGATCTCGGAGCCGTCGAAGGTGGCGTTGATGCCGACGCGGCTTTGCGAGAGGTCGGCCACCACCTCCTCGGCGGCCTGCGCCGGGAGGGCCAGAAGGCAGAGGGCGATGAGCCAGCGCATCAGACCGGCCTCAGCGGGGTGAGGGAGAACAGCTCGGAGGGCTGGAGCAGGAGGTCGAGCGCGAGCTTGCCGCAGACCAGCAGCACCAGTGCCGCCAGGGCGATGCGGAGCTGCTCGGCCTTCATCATGGTGCCCAGCCGGGTGCCCACCTGCGCCCCGACGACACCGCCCACGAGCAGCAGCACGGCGAGGACCATGTCGACCGTCTGGTTGGTGGTGGCGTGGAGCAGGGTGGTGAAGGCGGTGACGAAGATGATTTGCAGCAGCGAGGTTCCGATGACGACCTTGGTGGGCATGCCCAGCAGGTAGATCATGGCGGGCACCATGATGAATCCGCCGCCCACGCCCATGATGGCGGCGAGCAGCCCCACGGAGAGGCCCACCAGCACCGGCGGGATGACCGAGATGTAGAGCCCGGAGGTGCGGAATTTCATCTTGAGGGGCAGGTTGTGCACCCAGTTGTGCTTGCGCCGGGGCGGCAGGGCACCGCCGCGGGTGCGGCGCAGGGCGCGCAGGCTCTCGACGAACATCAGTGCGCCGATGATGCCGAGGAAGATGACGTAGCAGAGAGTGACGAGCAGATCGACCTGGCCGACCTGGCGCAGGATGTTGAAGATCAGCACCCCGATGGCCGCGCCGACGAGGCCGCCTGCCAGCAGCACCAGCCCCATGCGGATATCCACCGTCTTTCGCCTGAGGTGGGCGAGCACGCCGGAGATGGAGGAGGCGACGATCTGGTTGGCGGAGGTGGCCACGGCCACGGCGGGCGGGATGCCCACGAAGAACAGCAGCGGCGTGATCAGAAACCCGCCGCCGACCCCGAACATGCCCGACAGAATGCCGACCACTCCGCCGATGCCGAGGAGCAGGAAGGCGTTGACCGATACCTCAGCGATGGGGAGGTAGAACTGCATGGCTATCGTAGTGCGACAAAGCCGCGGCGCTGTCCAGTGCCGCAGTGCGGCGTTCAGAGGGTCTTGAGAAAGGCGCGCAGGATCTCTTCGAGTTTCGCGGCGCCGAGGGGGGCCATCGCCTTGGTATGCTCGTGGCTGATCTTCTCGTCGGACATGCCGGCGGCCATGTTGGTGATGGTCGAGATCGCGGCGACCCGCATGTGCAGGAAACGGGCCAGGATGACTTCGGGCACGGTGGACATGCCGACGGCGTCGGCGCCCAGGGTGCGGATGGCGCGAATCTCGGCCGGGGTTTCGAAGGAGGGGCCGGAGTACCAGGCGTAGGTGCCCTCTTCGAGCGGAATGTTCCGGGCCTTGGCGGCCGCCTTGAGGGCGGTGCGGAGCGCCGGGTCGTAGGCCTCGGTCATCGGGACGAAGCGGGCATCCGACGGCTCGCCGATGAGCGGATTGAGGCCGGAGAAGTTGATGTGATCGGAGAGCAGCATCAGGTCGCCCGGCGGGATATCGGGGCGCATGGAGCCGGCGGCGTTAGTGAGCAGAAGCGTGTCGCAGCCGAGCGCCTTGATGGTTTCGAGCGGCAGGCGCATGGCGGCGGGGTTGCCGGCCTCGTAGTAGTGTGCCCGGCCGCCGAGCACCGCCACACGGACGCCCTCGAGCGTGCCGATGACCAGCTTGGGGTTGTGCCCCGAGACGCCGGCGTGGGGAAAGCCCTCGAGCGCGGCGTAGTCGATGGACACCCCCTTGACCTCCTCCGCGAGGTGGCCGAGGCCGGAGCCCAGGATGAGGGCCAGCCTGGGCGGGGTGCTGCCCGCATCCAGCTTGATCTTGGCGGCGAGCTCAGCGCTCCTTGACATAGGGTTCGCCTCCGGCGCGGGGTGGGATGGCCTTGCCGACGAAGCCGGCGAGGATCACCACCGTGAGGATGTAGGGCAGCGACTGCATGAACTGCACCGGGAGCTGGAAGCCCAGCACGGTGATGTTCTGGAAGCGGTTGTCGATGGCGAAGAAGAGGCCGAAGAGCAGGCAGGCGTAGAGCGCATACCACGGCCGCCACTTGGCGAAGATAAGGGCGGCCAGCGCGATGTAGCCGCGGTCGGCTGTCATGCCCTTGGTGAAGCCGGCCTGGATGGCGGTGGAGAGGTAGGCGCCGGCGATGCCGCAGAGCAGGCCGCAGATCGCCACGGCGGCGAAGCGGAGCGTGACGACCGAGACGCCCGCGGTATCGACCGCTTCGGGGTTCTCGCCCACGGCGCGCAGCCGCAGGCCGAAGCGGGTGCGGTAGAGGATCCACCAGGTGATCGGAACGGTCAGGAAGCCGAGGTAGACCAGGATCGAGTGGCCGGAGATCAGCTCGGAGTAGACCTGCTGGAGCGGGCCGGCCTCACGGATGTCGCGGATGCGGGTGAGGGCCCCGGGCAGGTCGATGTTGTCGAACCGGGCGGCGCCGGAGAGCGAGTGGGTGCGCCCGCCCTGGCCGAACCAGTCCTGGGCGATGAGCACGGTGAGGCCGAGCGCGAGGAAGTTGATCGCGACGCCGGAGATCAGCTGGTTGCCGCGGAAGGTGATGGAGGCGACGCCGTGGACCGCCGAGAGCACCATGGAGGAGCCGATGCCCGCGAGCAGCCCGACCCAGGCGGAGCCGGAGGTATAGGCGACCGCCGCAGAGAAGAAGGCGGCCATGAGCATCTTGCCCTCGAGCCCGATGTCGAAGATGCCCGCGCGTTCGGAGAACAGCCCGGCGAGGCAGGCCAGAAGCAGCGGGATGGCGAGGCGGATGGTGCCGTCGAGAACCTGGAGGATCGTCAGAAAGTCCATGGGTTACCTCGAAGTCGCCAGCGTGAACGCGAAAGGGGAGAAGAGCACGCCGAGCGTGGCGTCCACCGGGCGGCGGGCGCGGGGGCAGGCGGCCCGGGCGGGGGCCGTCGTGCGTCCGCGGTGCATGGAGATGGCCGGGCCGGGCGAGGCGGCGGCCGGGACGCCGGGGGGGAGGGGGAGAAGATCGCTCATGGCTGCTTCACCGTGCCTTCGGGCGAGTGGTCCGGCCGGGCCGGGCCGGGCGGCGGGGGCGCGGTGGTCGGGGGCTCCTTGCCCTTGCGCAGGTGCAGGAAGAGGTTGGCGAGCGGCGCACGCACCATGTTGTCGAGCGCGCCGGTGAAGAGGATCACGAGGGCCTGGATCACGGTGATGAGCTCACGGGGGATCGAGGTCCAGAGCGCCAGTTCGGCGCCGCCCTGGTAGAGGAAACCGAAGAGCAGCGCCGCGAGGAACACGCCGAAGGGGTGGTTGCGGCCCATCAGGGCCACCGCGATTCCGATGAAGCCAGCCCCCTCGACCGAGTTCAGCACCAGCCGCTCCTGCTCGCCCATTGCGGTGTTCACCGCCATCAGGCCGGCCAGGCCGCCGGAGATGATCATGGCGATCACGGTGATCCGGATCGGCGAGATGCCGGCATACTTTGCCGCGGTCTCGGATTGGCCGAAGGCGCGGATCTGAAAGCCCAGCCGGGTCCGCCAGAGCAGGAACCAGACGGCGAAGCAGGCAAGGATGGCGACGAGGAAGGTGACGTTGACAGAGTCGTCGCGGGCCGCATTGAAGCCCAGGTCGGTCAGCACCGAGTTCAGCGTGGGCAGGTCATAGGCGGCGTCGAACTTGGCGGAGGCCGGATCGGACTGGCCGGCCGGCTTGAGGGTGTTCGAGAGCATGTAGTTCAACAGGCCGGCCGCCATGAAGTTGAACATGATCGTGGTGATGACGATGTGGCTGCCGCGCGCGGCCTGAAGGTACGCCGGGATCATCGCCCAGAGCGCGCCGAAGGCGGCGGCGCCGATCATGGCGGCCAGCAAGGCGAGCGACCAGTGCGGAAAGGGGATGTAGAGCAGCACCAGCGCCACCCCGAGACCGCCCAGCATGGCCTGCCCCTCGCCGCCGATGTTGAACAGCCGGGCATGGAAGGCGACCGAGACGCAAAGCCCGGTGAAGATGAAGTTGGTGGCGTAGTAGAGCGTATAGCCCCAGCCCCGCACCCCGCCGACCGAGCCGTCGACCATGATGGAGACCGCCTTGATCGGGTTCTCCCCGATGGCGAGGATGACCACGGCCGAGAGGATGGCGGCGAGGATGAGGGAGATGAGCGGGACGAGGAAGACCTCGGCCCATTTCGGCATCACGTCCATGTCAGGCGGCCTCCCCCTGCACGCCGGCCATCAGCAGGCCGAGTTCTTTTTCGTTGGTCTCCGCAGGCAGGCGCTCGCCCATGATCTGCCCGTCGAACATGACGGCGATCCGGTCGGAGAGCGACATGATTTCGTCCAGTTCGACCGAGACCAGAAGGATGGCCTTGCCCTCGTCGCGCAGGCGCACGATCTGCTGGTGGATGAACTCGATGGCGCCGATGTCCACGCCGCGGGTGGGCTGGCCGATCAGGAGCAGGTCGGGGTTGCGCTCGATCTCGCGGGCGAGGACGATCTTCTGCTGGTTGCCGCCCGAGAAGTTCTTGGCCGCCAGCAGCGGGTTGGGCGGGCGCACGTCGAAGCGGGCCATCTTCTCTTCGGTGTCGGCGCGGATGGCGGCGTTGTCCATCGTCAGCCGGTTCTTCT
The DNA here is from genome assembly GCF_900142295.1 of Vannielia litorea. Classification (NCBI taxonomy): domain Bacteria; kingdom Pseudomonadati; phylum Pseudomonadota; class Alphaproteobacteria; order Rhodobacterales; family Paracoccaceae; genus Vannielia; species Vannielia litorea. The sequence goes on along the minus strand of NZ_FSRL01000001.1, from coordinate 3,053,311 downwards.
GGTATTTCGGGTCGTTGTGATAGCCGAAGGCCATGTTCTCCCAGGCCTGGAAGTTCAGGATCAGGCCCTCGCGGTGGCGGTCTTCAGGAACATGGGCGATGCCACGGCGGCGGCGCGACTGGCCGTCGGAGCTGGATCCGGTCAGGTCGATCTCCTGGCCGTTCATGCGGATGGTGCCGGTGGCCTTGCAGTAGCCGCCCAGAACCTCGAGCAGCTCGGACTGGCCGTTGCCGGCGACGCCCGCGATGCCGAGGATCTCGCCGGCGCGAATGTCGAAGGAAATCCCGCGCAGCTTTTGCACGCCCTTGTCGTCGGTGACCTTGAGGTCGCGGACCTCGAGCACGGTCTCGCCGGGGGTTGCGGGCGTCTTGTCGACGCGGAGCAGCACCTTGCGCCCGACCATCAGCTCGGCCAGTTCCTCGGGCGAGGTGGTGGCGGTTTGCACCGTGGCCGTCATCTCGCCGCGGCGCATGACCGAGACGGTATCGGTGATCTCCATGATCTCGCGCAGCTTGTGGGTGATGAGGATCACCGTCTTGCCCTCGGCCTTGAGGCGCTCGAGGATGCGGAAGAGCTGGTCGGCCTCGGCGGGGGTCAGCACGCCGGTGGGCTCGTCGAGGATCAGGATCTCGGCCTGGCGGTAGAGCGCCTTGAGGATCTCGACGCGCTGCTGCATGCCCACGCCGATATCCTGGATCACCGCGTCGGGGTCGATCTTGAGGCCGTATTCGGCGGCGAGCGCGGTCAGCTCCTTGCGGGCCTTGGCGAGCGAGGGGCCGAGCAGGGCCCCGTCTTCGGCGCCGAGAACCACGTTCTCCAGCACTGTGAAATTCTGCACCAGCTTGAAGTGCTGGAAGACCATTCCGATGCCGGCGGCGATGGCAGCCTGGCTGTCGGGGATGAGGGTGGGCTTGCCGCCGATCAGGATCTCGCCGGCGTCGGCCTTGTAGAAGCCGTAGAGGATGGACATGAGGGTGGACTTGCCGGCGCCGTTTTCGCCGATAATCCCGTGGATCGCACCCCGCTTGACCGAGAGCGAGATGTCCTTGTTGGCCTGCACCGGCCCGAAGGCCTTGGAGATGCCTCTGAGTTCGATGGCGGGCGCCTGTTCTGCGGCCATGATTGTCCCCCGGTCTTCTGGCTTGGAAAGGGCCGCGGACGGTTTCCCGGCGCGGCCCTCCCCTTTTTTGGTTCAGCGGTGCACGCGGCTTACATCGCCGGGCAGGAGCTGTCGGTCTCGTAGTTGTGGACCTCGATCTCGCCGGCGAGGATCTTGGCCTTCGCCTCTTCGACGGCGGCCTTCATCTCTTCGGTGATCAGCTCGGCGTTGTTTTCGTCCACCGCATAATCGACGCCGCCTTCGGCGAGGCCGAGGGCCACGAGGCCGGGCTCGATGCCGTCGGCGCCGGCGGTGAAGGCGTCATAGACGGCCACGTCGACGCGCTTGAGCATCGAGGTGAGCACGGAGCCGGGGTGCAGGTGGTTCTGGTTGCTGTCGACGCCGATCGAATAGATGCCCTCGTCGGCGGCGGTTTGCAGTACGCCCACGCCGGTGCCGCCGGCCGCGGCATAGACCACGTCGGAGCCCTGCGAGATCTGGGCCTTGGTCAGCTCCGAGCCCTTGACCGGGTCGTTCCAGGCGGCCGGGGTGGTGCCGGTCATGTTCTGGATGATGGTCGCGTCGGGGTTGGCGGCCTTCACGCCCTGGGCGTAGCCGCAGGCGAACTTGTGGATCAGCGGGATGTCCATGCCGCCGACGAAGGACACGGTGCCCGACTCCGAGGCCATGCCCGCGAGCATGCCGACCAGGTAGGAGCCTTCCTGCTCCTTGAACACCACCGAGCGCACGTTGGGCGCATCGACCACGCCGTCGATGATGACGAACTTGGTGTCGGGGTAGTCGGGGGCCACTTCGCTGAGCACGGTGGAGAAGGCGAAGCCGGTCATGACGATGGGGTTGGCGCCATCCTCGGCGAGGCGGCGAAGCGCCTGCTCACGCTGGGCCTCGGACTGCATCTCGATCTCGGCGAAGCTGCCGCCGGTCTCTTCGGCCCATTTGGTGGCCCCGGTGAAGGCGCTTTCGTTGAAGGATTTGTCGAACTTGCCGCCGAGGTCGAAGATGATCGCCGGATCGGCCAGCACGGCACCGGCGCTGAGCGCGACGGAAGCGGTGGCGGCGAGAAGAGCGCGCGCGAGTTTCATGGTTGGGGTCTCCCGTTGGTTATTCTCCGCGCCCGCAGCGCGGCTGCGCAGGGGCTTCGGAGTTTATGGATTACCCACGAATAAGGCCGCAGGTGCAAGAGGCGGTCAACCGCTTTTTCTGCACCGCAACGTCACTTGGCGGTGCGCCCCGGGTGCGGGAGCATGGCGGGGCCTGGCCCGGCCTAGAGGGCGCGGGTCAGCACGAGGGCGTCGGCGCGGGTGCCGTCAGGGGCGTGGTAATAGGCGCGGCGGCGGCCGATCTCGCTGTAGCCGGTTGCGGCGTAGAGGGCGAGGGCCGGGGCATTGGTTGCGGCGACCTCGAGCAGCGCCGTGCTGGCGCCACGGGCCCTGGCCTCGGCGTGGAAGCGGTCCATCAGCGCCCGGCCCAGACCCGCACGACGGGCGGAGGGGGCGACGGCGAGGGTGAGCAACTCCACCTCGGCCCCGGCGCATTGACCGAGGGCGAAACCGGCCTTGTCGGCGACCAGGAACACGCTCTCGCGCGCCAGCAGCGCCGCGAACTCCGCGGCACGCCAGGGCCGGGGGGTGGTGAAGCAGGTTGCGTGCAGCTCCGCCAGCGCCTCGGGGGTCATTCGACGATCTCGGGCGGCGCGTCGCGTGCGGGCGCGGCATCGGGCGCCTTCACATAGAGCGGCGCGGGGCGCGGCACCGGTCCCTGCGCGCGGGCCAGGAGCGTGGCGGCGCGGGTGACGAGGCGGTGCGGCAACTGCGGAACGCTCTCGGGCAGATCGCCGGTGCGGGCGACCAGCCGGGGCGGGCCAGAGGGCGCGCCGGCGGCGAAATCCTGGGCATAGGCCATGTCGCGCGGGGCGGGGAGCAGGACGGTGCCGCTCTCGGCCTCGCGGGCCAGCTCGAAGCTGGAGACGCCCACCGCCGGAATCCCCAGCCCCAGCGCAAGGGCGCGGGCGGCAGAGACCGAGATGCGGATGCCGGTGAAGTTGCCGGGCCCGATGCCGACGCCGAGGGCGGTGAGGTCCTGCCAGGCGAGGCCCGCCTGCGAGAGCAGGCTCTCGAGGATCGGCATGAGGTTTTCGGCCTGCCCGCGCTTCATGGGCTCGAAACGCTCGGCCACCACGACAGCGCCATGCAGAACGGCCCCCGCGATGTGGGGGCCGGATGTGTCGAAGGCAAGAAGGGCAGGCTCGGGCGAGGCCACGGATCTGGCGGAGCGCGTCAGGCCGCGACGGGGCGGACTTCGGTCACTTCGGGGATGTAGTGGCGGAGAAGCTGCTCGATGCCCATCTTCAGCGTCAGCGTGGAGGAAGGGCAGCCGGCGCAGGCGCCCTGCATGTGCAGGTAGACGACGCCGCGCTCGAAACCGTGGAAGGTGATGTCGCCGCCGTCCTGGGCCACGGCGGGGCGCACGCGGGTGTCGAGCAACTGCTTGATCTGCTCGACGATCTCGCCGTCTTCGCCCTCGTGGATCGCATGGGCGGCGGCAGGGGCGGCATCGGAGGCCAGCACCGGCTCGCCCGATTGCACGTGCTCCATGATCGCGCCGAGGATGGCGGGCTTGAGGTGATCCCACTCGTTGCCGTCCGCCTTGGTGACGGTCACGAAATCATGGCCGAGGAACACGCCGGTCACGCCGGAGACGGCGAAGATGCGCTGGGCCAGCGGCGAGCCGGAGGCGGCCTCCGGCGTGGGGAAATCGGCGGTGCCGGCCCCCATCACCTCCTGCCCGGGCAGGAACTTGAGGGTGGCGGGGTTGGGCGTGGATTCGGTCTGGATGAACATGGCGCGCAGTCCTTTCGGGGTTGCGGCATATATGCGCCTCGAGGGCGGGCGGGTCAAGTTTTGGAATGATTCTAAATCCGGCCCGGCAGGCTACGGGTTGCGCGCCCACTCCAGCGCCCCTTCGAAGGCATCGCGAGCCAGAGGGCCGGGGTGATGGACGAAGTGGTAGACCGGCGTGGCGTCGGCGTGGCAGCACGCGGGCAGCGCGGGCGGCGGCGGCACCGGCCGGTGGGGCAGGGCGTTGAGGCGGAGCAGTTCGGCCCAGGTGCCGGGGCGGAGAGGGGTAACGCTGCGGGTCTCGCGCATGTCATTGGCCGGGTGTGCGGGCTCCAGCACGGCGGCGGTGTCGGTGGCGTAGATCCGGGTTTCGCGCTGGGGATAGAGATTGTCTCCGGGGATGAGGCTCACCGCGTAGGGCGTGCCCTCGGGCGGGAGCGCGGGGGCGGAGAGGCAGGCCGCGAGGGGCAGGATCAGCAGGGAGAGGAGCAGGGCGCGCACGGGGCCTCGGAGGGTCTTGGGGGCTTGCGCCCAGCAAAGCCGGAGCCCGGGGCCGGAATCAAGCTGCGAGGCGTGCCGTGCCGCCGGGCGGTGGCGGGCCCTTCAGGTGATGCTCTCCAGCCGCTCCTTGGACAGTTCGCCCGGCACGATCGTGATGGGAAAGTCGAGGGCGCCGGCGTTTCTGGTGAGCTGGGTGACCAGCGGGCCGGGGCCGTTCTTGCCGGTGCCGGCGCCCAGCACCAGCACGCCGATGTCCTTGTCTTCGCGGCATTGGGCGAGGATCTGGTCGACCGGTTCGCCCTCGCGGATGACCAACTCGGGGTCGACGCCCTGGCGGTCGCGCATCCACTTGGCGAAGACCTCGAAGTGGGCCTCGATCCGCTCGCGGGCCTCGGCGCGCATCACGTCTCCGACGCCGATCCAGTGGTTGAACTCGTCGGGCGGGATGATCGACAGGATCTCCACGCCGCCGCCTGTCTTGGCGGCGCGCATGGCGGCGAAGCGCATGGCATTGAGACATTCGCGGCTGTCATCCAGCACGACGAGGAACTTGCGCATCAGGGTGGCCCTCCTTGCGGGCGGATCATGGCCCGGAGACCGGGCGGTGGCAATGGCGCGTTAGCGATCGGGCGGCGGCGGTGTGCGGCCATGGTGGATGGCGAAACCCGACAGGATCAGCGCCAGGATCACGAGGCGGCTGACGTGGGCGGCGGCAACGAAGCTCGGGTCGGCCCCGGCCGCGGCGCCGACGATGATCATGGTTTCCAGCCCGCCGGGTGCGAAGGCGATGAGCACGTCGAGGAAAGGCAGGCCCGAGACGCGGGCCGCGGCCAGCGCGAAGAGGGCGGCCAGGACGGCGGAGGCGCCGACGGCCACGATGGATGCGGTCAGGTCTCGCAGGACCTCGGGCCCGGTGATGCCGCGGAAGCGCGAGCCGATGAGGCTGCCCATGACGACAAGAACGGTTTGCGAGAGCCAGCCGGGCAGGCTGCCCTCGGCCAGCCCGGAGAGCTTTACGCCTGCGCCCACTGCCATGGCGCCGATCAGCAGCGGCGCGGGCATGCGGAGCCTGCCGAGCAGAAGACCGAGCACCACGGCGGCGGCGACCTGCGGCACGATCATCAGCCAGCTCTCCGTCAGCTCGGCGGTGGGCAGGCCCGGCCCGATGGGCACCCCCGCGAGCCGGGTTGCAAACGGGACGGTGAGGGTGAGGATCAGCACGCGGAAGGAGGCCATCAGCACCGGGCGGATCAGCGGCAGGCCCAGCCCCTCGGTCAGCGCCACCACCATGGACAGGTGGCCCGGTGCGGCCGCAAGAAAGCCCTCTGGCCGGGAGAAGGCGAACCAGCGGCAGAGCACCTCGCGGATGAGGAAGGGCGTGGCCAGGGTGAGCGCCGCGAGCAGCACGAAGGCTCCGGGCCAGGAGGCCATGGCGCCGAGGCTGTCGGGGGTGACGAGCCCGCCGACGGTGAGGCCGATGAGGACGAAGCAGGCATCGCGCAGGCGGTTGTGAATGGCGGCCTCGACCCCGACGAAGCCGGCGCAGGCCACGGCGATGGCCGGCCCGGCCAGAAAGGCCAGCGGCATGCCCACCGCCCAGGCAAGGGCCGCGCCGAGGGCGCCGATGGCGAGGGTCTGGACGTTGACGCGCAGCGCCGGCAGGGCGGGGCTCATCGTCCGGACAGCGCCCAATCCCAGTAGAGCTCGCGGGTGCGGCGGGTTACCGGCCCGTGCTGGTAGTGGGTGCCGTCGAACTCGGTGACCGGGGTGACCTTCATCAGGTTGCCGGAGAGAAACACCTCGTCCGCCGCGCGGAAGTCGTCGAAGGTGAGCACGGTCTCGTGGACCTTCACCCCGTCGGCCCGCAGGTTGGCGATGTGCCGCGCGCGGGTGATGCCCGACAGGAAGGTGCCGTTGGCGATGGGGGTGAAGACCTCGCCGTCCTTCACCATGAAGGCGTTGGCGGTGGCGCTTTCGGCCACGTTGCCCATGGCGTCGGCCACCAGCGTGTTGTCGTAACCCCTGGACTTGGCCTCGGCCAGCATCCGGGCGTTGTTGGGATAGAGGCAGCCCGCCTTGGCGTTGCACACCGAGCTCTCGATCACCGGGCGGCGGAAGCGGGTGGTGGTGAGGCGCACGGTGGCCTCGGGCGGCGCCATCGGCACCTCTTCGAGGCAGAGCGCGAAGCCTGCGGGCGCGTCGGCGGGCAGGATGCCCATGTGGCCGCCGTCGATGCCCCAGTACATCGGGCGGATGTAGACCGCGGCGTCCTTCGGATAGAGCTTGAGGCCCTCCCAGGCGATCTCGAGCATCGCCTCGGTGGAGACGGTGGGCCGCAGCATCAGCGCCTCGGCAGAGCGGTTCACGCGGGCGAGGTGGGCCTCGAGGTCGGGGGCGACGCCGTCGATGAAGCGGGCGCCGTCGAAGACGGTGGTGCCGAGCCAGGAGCCGTGGTCGGCGGCGCGCATGATCATCACGTCGCCCTCGTGCCAGCTGCCGTCGTAATAGGTGCGGATGTTGGTTCCGGTTGCCATGGGGGGCCTCCTTCTTGCGGCGCGACCGTAGGACCGCGGCGCGGGGAGGTCCAGAGCGGATGGCCCCCGGCCTGGGGCGGGCCGGGGGCGAAGAGCCTGCAGGTCTCCGGGGGACAGGAGCTGGGCAGCTCTATCCTTCGGCGGTGATCGGGCGCAGGCGGGGTGCCATGCGCCGGACGAGGGGCCGCCTCGGGCGGAAGCGGGCGATATGGGGACAGGCCGCGCTCCCTTGGCACCATGCTAGGGGCACGAGGAATCGTTGGGGTGACGGTTTGGTGACGGGGGTGTGACATGCGGGGCGGATGGGGCATGTATCGGGGGAACCATCTGGGGAGGATTCGGGATGTTCATTCGATGTGCGTTCTTCAAGGGGTTGATAAAGCAGGGAAAAGAGGAGGAGTTCCACGCCTATTGGCGGGAGAACCTGGTGCCGCTGTGGTCGGCGTTTCCGCACCTGCTGGAACTGCGGGTGATGCGCGACGTGGAGAGCGACGACGAGGAGAGCCGGTTTCCGCTCGTCATGGCGATGCGGTTTGCCGAGCGGGCGCATATCGCCGAGGCCCTGGCCTCGCCAACCCGTTGGGAAAGCAAGGAAGTTTCAAAACCGCTGATCGAGATGCTGGAGGGGCACGTGATCCATACGGTGTTCGAAACGGACCAGTTTTGAGCGGCATCTTCCGGCCGTCAGGCGGCGGCTGGACGATGCGTCAGGGTTTTGCGCCCGAGGGCGGAAACCGGCGAGAAGGCAGGGATACACAACCCATGCACAACCCATGCACAACCTATGCATACGCGGTTTTTGCACAGGGGAGGGGCGTGGGGTGGTTAATGGTGCGGGACGGTGGGGTGGGCAGAATTGGTGCACACTGACGTGGCCAATGTCTCATGTGGGGGTTCTCGATGATGCCGCGAGAAAGATCGTTCTCCTGAGGCGCGGGCAGACGGTTGCTGTCAGTAACCTCGATGGGCTTCACCGATACTAAAGGTTTGATGCATACAACATGCTGAGCTAGAAGAAGGCTTGAGCACTAGGGAAAGAACGATGAACGCAGCGGATGACCTCACCCGATTCCTGGGCGACGACAGATTTGCCACCGTGATGGCTGATCCGCCGTGGCGTTTCCAGAACCGCACTGGCAAGATTGCACCCGAGCACAAGCGTCTCGCCCGGTACCCTACAATGACACTTGACGAGATATGCGCTCTTCCAGTTGCGGATCATATCGAAGACCGCGCGCATTGCTATCTTTGGGTTCCGAATGCCCTTCTCCCTGAAGGGTTGCAGGTGCTGAAGGCGTGGGGCTTTGAATACAAGTCAAACATAGTTTGGGAAAAGGTTAGAAAAGATGGCGGGCCCGATGGTCGCGGCGTCGGATTCTACTTCCGCAACGTGACTGAAATCCTACTGTTCGGAACGCGGGGCAAGAACGTGCGCACGCTCGCGCCGGGCAGGTCTCAGGTCAATTTTATCGAAGCTGAAGAGCCTGAAAGCGACCTTCTGAAAACCCGAAAGCGGGAGCACAGTCGCAAGCCGGATGAGCAGTATAGGATCATCGAGGAGTGCTCATGGGGGCCGTTTCTTGAGTTGTTCGGTCGTGGCGTTCGGGAAGGTTGGACGGTATGGGGTAATCAGGCGGATGCTGATTACAAGCCGAGCTGGAAAACCTATGCTTACAACTCTTCCGTGAGTGCTGCTGAATAAGGTGAGTAAGAGGCGCAGTAGCACTTGGATTGGAAAGCATTAGAAAGCCGTCCGGGGTCTTTTTCTAAGAACTTCGGCTGGGGGGATGCCCCGGGCTTGGGTTTGTTGCATCGGGTAATCAACGCGGTTTTCTCTGATGGTCTGATGCCCGTTCCCAGAGATGCCGCGCGGAAGATAATCGCACAGCATGCGGACGGCGACCCGCTCGTGCCTCTCAATTTCTTTCTCTATAATCAGGTAGTAGAGGGGGAGAGCTATATTATCCCTGACCAATTAGTACTCGAGGCATTGGCCGGCGAGCATGACCAGTCGTTTGACCGTTTGGCAATGTGCGCACTGAATTTTAGTCGAGTTGGAACTTGGGACCGTGCGCGCCCGTTTCAGTCACATCCTGCTCCTTGGGCGAGGCGCTTCGTGGTTGAGGAAGTCTGGAATGGCCACCAGTGGGATGTGAGCAAAATAACGTCTGATAAAATTGAGGAGTTTTTCTCTTCCGGGGCGATGATCTACAGTGCTGCATCCCCAAGAAAGTTTGCCACGAACCTGCACTATCTTTATCAGCAATCCAGTCTTCTCGGATTGACCGGATCCGAGCGAGAAGACTGGTGGTCAAGCGCGCTCTTCCTATTCTTGGATCGCTGCATTTTTGAACGGGAGATTAGCCTTGAAATGTCAGCGCAAGAAATTCTGACCTTTGTGGAGGCGGAAGACTTTTGGGCGCTGACTGCAGCCGATCCGGCGCTCGCCTATTACGCGGCTTTTTCGGTGATCGAGGAATACCTCGATTTGGGAGGGCCGGCCCGCTTGGACGATATGGAATGGAACGGTGGGACTGTTGAAGCTGCATCGAATACAAGCCCTCGTCGAACCGGTTCTCCGAGACTTTCTTCCCATAGGGATATTACCAAACGCAAAAAGCCAACCGATTTGACCTTAACAGTTGTGCAGCGGGCCTATGCTCAGGCGCAACAGCAAGTCAGAAACCGGCTACACGCGGAATGGGTTAAGAACCTATATGATAATCGCTGTGCGATCTGCGGGATCGCACTGAAAGTCGATCCGACTGGGAAGACGTACTCTGAGGCAGGGCACGTGAAGCCGGTAGGCGACCCGTTTAAAGGACCTGATCACCTCAAGAATATTCTTCCATTTTGCCCGAACCATCACAAAGCGTTCGACCAAGGTGGAGTGTGGATTCACCCGAACGAAGGCAACCCGATTGTCCGTAGCGCCACCGGCGACACGGAGATCAATGGCAGGAAGTTAGAGATTTTAGCTGAACACGGCTTCGGTGTTGAGTATGCAGAATGGCACGCGAAGTATTTCCGACACATTCAGTGAAGCACGTCTGTCGACATCTTCATGAATGACCGACACGGATGTGGCTCTTGCAGTGTGCCGCGAAGGTTGTTTCCCGCACGACGCACATAGAGACTGCCTTTGGCCATGTTTTCAGCCGTCCTTCACAGATTCACAAAGGGGTAGGCGGATTGCCCACCCACCCCCTCAACTCCGCACCAGCCCCACAATCTCATAGGTCCGCTCCAGCACCGGCGCCGCGATCTCCCGCGCCCGATCCCGTCCAACCGCCAGCAACCGGTCGATCTCGGCGGGGTCGGCCATGAGCCGGCGCATTTCGTCGGAGATCGGCGCCAGCTTGTCCACGGCCAGATCGGCCAGGGCGGGTTTGAACTGGCCCCAGCCGGCGCCGGCGTATTCGGCGATGACCGACTCCTGGGTGCCGCCGGAGAGGGAGGCGTAGATGTCGACGAGGTTCTTGGCCTCGGGGCGGTCCTTCAGGCCCTCGGGGCTCTCGGGCAGGGGGGCCGGGTCGGTGCGGGCCTTCTTGAACTTCTTGGAGATGGTGTCGGCATCGTCGAGCATGTTGATCCGCTCCATGTCGGATTCGCCGGACTTGGACATCTTCTTGGAGCCGTCGCGCAGGTTCATCACGCGCATGCCGGGGCCCTCGATCACCGGCTCGGTCATCGGGAAGAACTCGACGCCGTAGTCGTGGTTGAACTTGGCGGCGATGTCGCGGGTCAGCTCGACGTGCTGCTTTTGATCCTCGCCCACGGGGACGTGGGTGGCGTGGTAGAGCAGGATGTCGGCGGCCATCAGGGAGGGGTAGGCGTAGAGACCGAGCGAGACCTTCTCGGCATTGGCGCCGGCCTTCTCCTTGAACTGGGTCATCCGGTTCATCCAGCCGACGCGGGCGACGCAGTTGAAGATCCAGGCGAGCTGGGTGTGCTCGGGGACCTGGGACTGGTTGAAGAGGATGGAGCGCGCCGGGTCGATGCCCGACGCCAGCATGCCGGCGGCGACCTCGTGGGTGGCGGCGCGCAGATCGGCCGGGTCCTGCCAGACGGTGATGGCGTGGAGGTCGACGACGCAGTAGATGCTCTGCGTCCCCTCTTCCTGCATCTCGACCCAGCGCTTGATGGCGCCGAGGTAGTTGCCGAGCGTCAGCCCGCCGGAGGGCTTGATGCCGGAGAAGATGCGGGGGGTGAACTGGGTGTCGGCCATGAGGTGCCTCGTCTGGTCAATTCTGCCCTGCTCGCTTACCCATGGCGCTCGGAAAGTTCAACAAGGGGTCGTCATGGACTGGGATCACAACGCCTCGCCGTTCAACGCGGTGCCGCCGGTGGTGCTGGCGCTGGTCGGGCTGATGGGGGCCGCGGAACTGTGGTTTGCGCTGAGCCAGGCGGGGATCGTGGGCAGCACGCGGGGTGGCGATGACGCCCGGATCTTTGCGCTGCAGCGGTTTGCGTTTTCGGGCGAGATCATGGGGATGATGGTGGAGCGCGGGGAGTATCCGCCGAGCCAGCTGATGCGGCTGGTGACCTATCCCTTCGTGCATGGCGGGTTCACCCACATGGTCTTTGCCGGGGTCTTCACGCTGGCGCTGGGCAAGATGGTGGGGGAGATCCTGGGGCAGGTGGCGGTGGCGGCGCTGTTCTTTGCCGGGGTGCTCGCGGGGGCTGTCGCGTTCTGGCTACTGGCGCCGGGCGGGGCGCTTTATGGCGCGTTTCCGGGGGCCTATGCGTTGATCGGCGGCTATACCTACATCATGTGGGTGCATCTGGGGCGGATGGGCGAGAGCCAGTACCGGGCGTTCGGCCTGATCGGGATCCTGCTGGTGTTCCAGCTGGTGTTCGGCGTGCTGTTCGGTTCCGGGTCCGACTGGATCGGGGATATCGGCGGGTTCCTGGCCGGGTTGTTCCTCAGCGTGCCGCTGGCGCCGGGCGGCTGGCAGCGGCTGATGGCGCGGCTGCGGCGGAGGTAGCTTGACGGGCGGAGAGGGCGGGGCGATGGTGCGCGCCAAAGGAGATTTGCCCATGCCCGGAACATTCGAGACCCGCCTTGCAGAGCTTGGCGTCACCCTGCCCGACGCGGCCGCGCCGGCGGCCAATTACGTGCCGTTCGTGGAGGCGGGCGGGCTGCTTTACGTCAGCGGCCAGATCTCGATGGCCGATGGCCAGATGATCAAGGGCAAGCTCGGGGCGGACATGGAGGTGGAGGTCGGGGTTGCGGCGGCCAAAGCCTGCGCGATCAGCCTGCTGGCGCAGGTGAAGGCGGCCTGCGGGGGCGATCTCGACCGGCTGGAGCGGGTGGTGAAGCTGACGGCCTTCGTGAACTCGACCGCAGAGTTCGGCGACCAGCCGAAGGTGGTGAACGGGGCCTCGGACTTTCTGGTGGAGGCGCTGGGCGACGCGGGCCGCCATGCCCGCTCGGCGGTGAGCGCGGCCTCGCTGCCCTTTGGCGTGGCGGTGGAGATCGAGGGGATCTTCAAGCTGAAATGAACCTCCCCGAAAGCTTCCTCGCCGTGCCGATCGCGCATCGGGGCTATCACGACCGCGCCGCGGGACGGGTGGAAAACAGCCGCGCGGCCTTTGAGGCGGCGATCGCGGCCGGATACGGGATCGAGCTGGATCTGCAGCCGTCGAAGGATGGCGTGCCGATGGTGTTTCATGACTACGACCTCCGCCGGCTGACCGGCGAGACCGGGCCGGTGGCGCAGCGGACGGCGGAGGAGCTGGGGCAGATCACCCTGACCGGCGGCGGCGAGGCCGTGCCGACGCTTGCGGAGGTGCTGCGGCTCGTCGCTGGCCGGGTGCCGCTGCTCATCGAGATCAAGGATCAGGACGGCATACTGGGGCCGAACGTGGGTGCGCTGGAGCGGGCCTCGGCGGAGGCGCTGGCGGGTTACCGGGGCGATGTGGCGCTGATGAGCTTCAACCCGCATTCGATGGCCGCGATGGCGGAGCTGCTGCCCGAGGTGCCACGCGGGCTGGTAACCGATGACTACCGGCCCGAGGATTGGGAGACGATCCCCGAGGCGCGGCGGGCGGAGCTGCGGGAGATCCCGGACTACGACCGGGTGGGGGCCTGCTTCATCAGCCACAGGCACGGGGCGCTGGGCGACGCACGGGTGGCGGAGCTGAAGGCGCAGGGTGCCGAAATTCTGTGCTGGACGATCCGCAGCGCGGCGGAAGAGGCGAAGGCGCGCGAGATTGCCGCCAATGTGACCTTCGAGGGCTACGCCGCCGCTTGACGCCGCGGCGCGGCGAGCCAAGTCTGGCCTGGCTATGGATGGCAGCTCGGACATCACCATCGAGACCGTGGACAGCCTTGGCGCGGTGACGCCCGAGGCATGGGATGCCTGTGCCGCGCCGGGAAGGGGGCGGCCGGCCGATCCTTTCGTGACCTGGCGGTTTCTGAAAGCGCTGGAAGACAGCGGCTCGGTGGGCGGGCGCTCGGGCTGGCAGCCGACCTACCTGCTGGCGCGGGCGGGGGATGAGCTGATCGCCGTGGCGCCGATGTATGCCAAGTTTCACAGCCAGGGCGAATATGTCTTCGATCACTCCTGGGCCCATGCCTACGAGCGGGCGGGCGGCGAGTATTATCCGAAGTTGCAGATCGCCGCGCCCTTCACGCCGGTGCCGGGGCGGCGGTTTCTGGTGAAGCCGGGCTGGGAGCGGATCGGCATGAGCGCGCTGGTGCAGGGCGCGGTGCAGGTGGCGGCGCAGGCGGGGCTTTCGGGGGTGCATGCCACCTTCTGCACGGCGGAGGAGGCCGAGGCCGGGGCGCAGATGGGGCTGATGCACCGGCGGGGGCAGCAGTTTCACTGGGAGAACCGGGGGTATGGCGCGTTCGACGACTTCCTGGCCGCGTTGAGCAGCCGGAAGCGGAAGATGATCCGCAAGGAGCGGGCGCAGGCGCAGGGCTTTGGCGGGCGGATTGTGCGTTTGACCGGCGATCAGATCGAGCCCGCGCATTGGGATGCGTTCTGGCGGTTTTACCAGGACACCGGCGCGCGGAAGTGGGGCTCGCCCTACCTGACGCGGGCGTTCTTTGACGAGGCGCAGGCGCATCTGCGCGATGACATGCTTCTGGTGCTGGCGGAGCGCGAGGGCCGCTGGGTTGCGGGCGCGCTCAACTTCATCGGGCGCGACGCGCTCTTTGGCCGCTACTGGGGCTGCACCGAGCATCACCCCTGCCTGCATTTCGAGCTGTGCTACTATGTGGCCATCGAGGAGGCGATTGCGCGGGGGCTGGCCCGCGTGGAGGCCGGGGCGCAGGGCGAGCACAAGCTGGCGCGGGGCTACCTGCCGAAGGAGACGCACTCGCTGCATTGGGTGGCCGACGAGGGGTTTCGGCGCGCGATTGCGGATTTTCTGGAACAGGAAGCGCGGGCGGTGGATTACGAGATCGAGGTGCTGACGGGCTACGGGCCGTTCCGCCGCGAGCATCGGGAGGAGCAGGATTGACCCTTGAAGAGCTGGAAGCGGCGGGCTGGGAGAAGGAGGGCGAAGTTCTGGCGAAGAGCTTCCGGTTCCGGAATTTCTCGGAGGCCTTCGGGTGGATGGCGCGGGTGGCGCTGGCGGCCGAGAAGGCGGACCATCACCCGGATTGGTCGAATTCGTGGAACCGGGTGGACGTGCGGCTGACGACGCATTCGGCGGGGACGCTGACGGAGAAGGATTTGAAGCTGGCGTCGGTGATGGAGCGGTTGGCGGGGTAGAAGAACCTTCACGAAGATTATTCGGGGCGGAAGAACTCTCGTTGAAACCCTTCTTCGCGCGTCAGGCGGAAAAAGTCGTGAATAATGGTGGGCGGGTCTGAGGCGTAGCGCGGACGGCCGTTAGGCTCTGGTCATTCAAGATCGGAGCATTCTCATGCCGCAATCCGTTGCCCTCCTCGCACTTGTTTCGGCGCTGTTCTACTGCCTGGCCATGTTTGCCATGAAATCCTGGGCCTCGGTCCAGAGCCTTTGGGTCGTGCTGGTGATCGGTGCGGCGCTGCTGGCGGCGGGGGCCTTCGAGGCCTTTGCCCTGCAGCGCGAACGCCTCGGTTTGATCTACGTCGGGATCCTCGGGGCGGAAGTGGTTTTCATCGGCGTGGTGTCGCTGCTGCATTTCGAGGAGCGCTACACGCTGCGCGAAGGCCTCGGCATCGCGCTGGTGCTGGCGGGCGCGGCGATCGCCTGGAGTTGAGGGGAGGGCGCGCGGCTCGGGGCGCGCCACTGGCCGCAAGGAGGTCATCCTCGGGCCAGACCCGAGGATCTCCCGGTGGGTGAGAGATCCTCGGGTCGAGCCCGAGGATGACGGTGTCGTGGATCAGAGCTCGTCGAAGAGCGCAGGCGCGGCGGAGACGGAGCATTCGCCGGGGCCGCCCTCGAGGTTGAAGGTGGTCACCACGTTGTCGTGCAGGACCATGGCGTAGCGCAGCGAGCGGTTGATGAGGCCGGCGGGCGGGGCGTTGAAGGTCATGCCGATCTCCTTGGTGAAGGTGCCCTCGGGGTCGGCCAGCATGTGGATGCCCGCCTGCGCTGCGCCGGTGTCCTTGCCCCAGGCGTCCATCACGAAGGGGTCGTTGACCGAGACGCAGATGACCTCGGCCACGCCCTTGTCCTTCAGCATGTCCATGTTCTCGATGTAGCTCGGCACGTGCTTGGTGGAGCAGGTGCCGGTGTAGGCGCCGGGCAGGCCGAAGATGATGACCTTCTTGCCGGTGGTTATGTCTTTCAGAGCGATCTGCTCGGGGCCTTCGGCGCCCATGCGCACGAAAGTTGCCGATGGGATGGTGTCGCCTACCGAGATTTGCATGGTCCCTCTCCTTTATCTATTTGCTGTTCGCAGGTTTCGGACCATCAAATGCGCCGAACTGACGGAAAGGCAAGGGAGGTTGGGCATGGAGATCGTTGTGGTGGGCGCGGGGCAGGCGGGGTCGTCGCTGGTGAGCAAGCTGAGGGCGCTGGGCTTTGACGGCGGGATCACGCTGGTCGGCGAGGAGCCGGTGTTGCCCTACCAGCGGCCGCCGCTCTCCAAGGCCTACCTGCTGGGCGAGATGGAGCTGGAGCGGCTCTACCTGCGGTCGGAGGAGTTTTATGCCGAGCAGAACATCGTGCTGAAGCTCGGTGCGGCGGTGACCGGGATCGACCGGGAGCACAAGGCGCTCCACCTGGGCGAGGAGCGGCTGGGCTATGACCTGCTGGCGCTGACCACCGGAAGCACCCCGCGCCGGCTGCCGGCGGCGATCGGCGGCGACCTCGAGGGCGTGTTCACCGTGCGGACGCTGGCCGATATCGACCGGATGCAGCCGGAGCTGACGGCGGGCCGCAAGGCGCTGATCATCGGCGGCGGCTACATCGGGCTGGAGGCGGCGGCGGTTTGTGCCAAGCTGGGGCTCGACGTGACGCTGGTGGAGATGGCCGACCGGATCCTGCAGCGGGTCGCGGCGCCGCAGACCTCGGATTACTTCCGCGCCCTGCACGAGTGCCATGGCGTGGATATCCGCGAGGGGATCGGGCTGGAGAAGCTGCTGGGCGAGGGCCGGGTGAGCGGCGCGTTGCTGACCGATGGCGCGGAACTGGAGGCCGATGTGGTGATCGTGGGCGTGGGCATCACGCCCTGCACGCAGATTGCCGAGCTGGGCGGGCTGATGATCGAGAACGGGATCAGGACCGACGAATTTGGCCGCACTTCGGACCCCTCGATCTACGCGGCGGGCGATTGCGCCTCGTTCCCGCATGGGGGCGGGCGGGTCCGGCTGGAATCGGTGGGCAACGCGATCGACCAGGCGGAGCTGGTGGCCGAGAACATGCTGGGGGCGGAGAAGGCCTATGTGGCCAGGCCGTGGTTCTGGAGCGACCAGTATGACTGCAAGCTCCAGATCGCCGGGCTGAGCACCGGGTATGAGGAGATCGTCACGCGCGGGGAGGGAGATGCGGTGAGCTTCTGGTACTACGGGGGCGGCAGGCTGCTGGCGGTGGACGCGATGAACGACAGCCGGGCCTACATGGTGGGCAAGCGGCTGATCGAGGCGGGCAGGAGCCCGGACAAGGCGGCGATTGCCGACCCGGCGACCGAGCTGAAGGCCTTGCTCAAGGCGTGAGGATCGTTGGGGGCAAGTTTCGCGGCACCGCGCTGGCGGCGCTGGGCAAGGGGGATGCGGGGGCGCATTTGCGGCCCACGAGCGACCGGGTGCGGGAGGCGCTGTTCAACGTGCTGGCCTCGCGCGGGGGCGTGGAAGGCACAAGGGTGCTCGACCTTTTCGCCGGCACCGGGGCGCTCGGGCTGGAGGCGCTGAGCCGGGGCGCGGTGCATGTGACGGCGGTGGACGACGGGCAGAAGGCGCGGGCGCTGATCCGGGAGAACGTGGAGAAGCTGCGCGCCATGGGCGAGGTGAAGCTCTATCGCCGCGATGCCACGCGGATGGGCGAGAACCGGGGCGCGGGGTTTGACCTGGTGTTCCTCGATCCGCCCTATGGCAAGGGGCTGGGCCAACGCGCGCTGGCCTCTGCGGTGGCGGGCGGATGGATCGCGCCGGAGGCGCTGATCGTGTGGGAGGAATCGGCGCCGATGCAGGCGCCGGAGGGGTTTGACCTGATCGAGCACCGCGCCTATGGCGACACCCATATCACGCTGATGGAGAAGGCATGACACTCGAACTGGTCATATTCGATTGCGACGGGGTTCTGGTGGACAGCGAGGGGCCGCTCTCGGAGCTGGTGGTGGCGGACCTCGCCACGCGGGGCTTTGTGGTGAGCGCCGAGGACTTTCATGACCGCTTCACCGGCGGGACGATGAAGGATGTGGACCGGCGGCTGCGCGAGGCGGGGGCCGCGCTGCCGGAGGGCTGGGTGCCGTTCATCTACGAGCGCATCTTCGCCCGGATGGCCGCGGGGGTGGAGATGACGGAGGGCGCGGTGGCGCTGATCGACTGGCTGGAGGCGCGGGGCGTGGCGGTGGCGGTGGCGTCGAACGGGCCGATGCAGAAGATGCGCGGCTCGCTCGGGCCGAGCGGCCTGCTGGAGCGCCTGGGCGCGCGGGTGTTCTCGGCGCATGACCACGGCACCGCAAAGCCGGAGCCGGGGCTTTTGCTGCTCGCGGCGGAGGCGGCAGGCGTGGCGCCGGCGCGGGCGGTGATGGTGGACGACAGCCCGGTGGGCCATTGGGCGGCGCGGGATGCGGGGATGGGCTTTTTTGGCTACGTCGAGCATGGCAACGCGGCCAAGATGGAGGCCGAGGGCGTGGCGCTGGTGCACTCGATGGCGGGGCTGCGGGCGCGGCTGGAGGAGATGCTGGATGGATGAGCTGCCCGGCCATTTCTGCCCCGGCTGCGGCGTGGAGCGGAAGGCGTTTCTGCGCTACCCTTGGCACTTCTGCAACGACTGCCGGGCGCTGGCCTGTGACGGTGCGGGGCGGCGGATCGACTGTTTCAACACCGACTGGGGCGGCGGGTTCTGCTGGCGCTACGTCGACGAGACGGAGGAGGCGCTGCGGACCTGCCGGGGCGTGATCGCGCTCATCAAGGGGCGGCCCGCCTACCTGCACGAGGCGCGGTTCGGGGGCGTGGTGGCGGAGCCGCTGGGCTCGATGTCGAACCCGCGGCCGGAGGGTGTGTGTAAGATCACCGGGACGGAGCCGGTTGCGCCGCCGAAGCGGTGAGGCACCCGGGTGCGCCATGAATCCGCTCCCTACGGCGTGGCCTAACCGTAGGTCGGGTGGAACAGGCCGCCGGGCGAGAGGGTGAAGATCTCGGCGCCCTCGGCGGTGATGCCGACGGAATGCTCGAACTGTGCGGAGAGCGACTTGTCGCGGGTGACGGCCGTCCAGTCGTCGGCGAGCACCTTGGTCTCGGGGCGGCCGAGGTTTACCATCGGTTCGATGGTGAAGAACATGCCTTCTTCGAGCTTGGGCCCGGTGCCGGGGCGGCCGTAATGCAGCACGTTGGGCGGGGCGTGGAACACGCGGCCCAGCCCGTGGCCGCAGAAATCGCGCACCACCGACATGCGGTGGCTCTCGACAAAGCTCTGGATGGCGTGGCCGATATCACCGAAGGTGTTGCCGGGGCGCGCGGCCTCGATGCCGAGCATCAGCGCGTCATGGGTGACCTCGATCAGCCGTTCGGCCTTGCGGGGCAGCTTGCCGGCCACGAACATCCGCGAGGTATCCCCGAACCAGCCATCGACGATCACCGTCACGTCGATGTTGAGGATGTCGCCGTCCTTCAGCACCTTGTCGCCGGGGATGCCGTGGCAGACGACATGGTTGACCGAGATGCAGGAGGCGTGCTGGTAGCCCTTGTAGCCGATGGTGGCCGACTTGGCCCCGGCCTCGTTGACCAGCCGCTCGATCTCGGCGTCGATCGCGCCGGTGGTGGCGCCGGGCACGACGAGCGGGGCGCAGGCATCGAGGATCTCTGCCGCCAGCCGCCCTGCGGCGTGCATTCCGGCAAAGTCTGCCTCGCCGTGGATGCGAATCCCGTCTCGTGTCAGCCGCTCGCGCGTTTCGTCCATCGTTCTCGCCGTCTTTCGGAGTTTCAGGGTTCAAATAGTGCAACTGACCGCGAAACGCTAGCGCGGGTCTGGTCGCAGGGGGTTTCTGGCCGGAACGTTTTTTGACATGCCCGCGTTGAGACCTCGTGAACAGGGTGCACGCCGCGCCCCAAGAGACGTGTGACACAAGACAGGGACAGGACGAACGGGCATGGAATTTCTGAACGATCTGCTGACGACGCCGGTGGGCAGCGACAAGGTGCTGGGCGATTTTCTGACCATCGGCTTCATGGCCTCGGTGCTGGGCAGCGTGGTGACGGCGATCCTGATCCTGATCGCGGGCTACATCGTGGCCGGATGGGTGAAACGGCGGATCGTGGCGATCGCCGAGCGCAACGCCAAGCTGGACGAGACGCTGTTTCACTTTCTGGGAAACATCGTGCGCTGGATCATCCTTGGCTTCAGTTTCCTGATCATCCTCAACACCTTCGGGGTGCAGACCACCTCGATCATCGCCGCCATCGGTGCCGCCGGCCTCGCCGTGGGCCTTGCCTTGCAGGGCACGCTCTCGAACGTTGCGGGCGGTGTGATGATCATCGTGTTCCGCCCGTTCAAGCTGGGGGATTTCGTGGAGATCGACGGGCAGATGGGCACGGTGAAGGACATCAGCCTGAACACCACCGAGATCGCCGACCTCAGCAACGTGCAGGTGATCGTGCCCAACAGCGATGTCTGGGGAAATGTCATCAAGAACTACTCCACCAACAAGACCCGCCGGGCGGAGTGGACCTTTGGCGTGGGCTACGGGGTGAACCTGGCGCAGGCCGAGCAGGTGATCCGCGAGACGATCATGGCCGACGCGCGCAGCAAGGCCGAGCCGGAGCCGTTTTTCCAGGTGACGAACCTGGGCGACAGTTCGGTGGACTTTCTGGTGCGGGTCTGGGTCGATGCCTCGGAGTACTTTGCCTACAAAGCCGACATGACCCGGAAGGTGAAGGAGGCGCTGGACGAGGCCGACATCGACATCCCCTTTCCGACGCGGACCGTCTACACGGTGGCGGCCGAGTAGGGGAGGCCGATGGTGGGCGGATTGCCCGCCCTATGCGAGCGGAAGCGGTGCGCCCGGGGTGATTGCCTCGGGCGTTATGCTGCACGAAAGCGCCATGGCCTCGACGCCTGCGGCGCGGGCCTCGGTGAAGGCTGTGGCATAGGCCGGGTCGATATCGGCGGCGATGCCGACACGGGCGGCGTCGGTGCGCTGGACGAGGAAGAGCACCATGGCGCGATGGCCCTGCGCGGCCATGGCGGCGAGCTCGGCCATGTGGCGCGCGCCGCGGGCGGTGACGGTATCGGGAAACTCGGCGAGGCCGGGCGTGCGCATCAGCGTGACGCTCTTGACCTCGACGTAGCACGCGGGGCCCGACCCGGTGAGCAGAAAATCGACCCGGCTGCTTGCGCCATAGGGCACCTCGGCGCGGATCGCCTGGTAGCCGGTGAGGCCCGGCACCGCGCCTGCGGCCAGCGCCTCGGCCAGCGCCCGGTTCGGCAGGGCCGTGTCGATGCCGGTGAAGTCGCCGCTGTCGTGCTCTACCAGCCGCCAGCCGTAGTTCAGCTTTTTCTTCGGGTCGTCGTTGGGCTCCAGCCAGATCCGGGTGCCGGGCTCGGCCAGCCCGGTCATGGCGCCGGGGTTGGGGCAATGGGCCACCACCTCGCGGCCATCCTCCAGCACCGCATCGGCCAGGAAGCGCTTGTAGCGCCGCAGCAGGCGGGCCCGGACGAGGGGGGTGGCGAAGCGCATGGGGCGGGCCTATACCGGCAGGCAGCAAGGCTCAAGGACACTCCCCATGAACAACCCCACGGCTGCGATGCTGGTGATTGGCGACGAAATCCTCTCGGGGCGCACGCGCGACAGCAACATGCATCATCTGGCGGGGGAGCTGACCAAGCATGGCATCGACCTGCGAGAGGTGCGGGTGGTGAGCGACGAGCGGGCGGCGATCGTTTCGGCGGTGCAGGCGCTCTCGGTGCATTTCGACCATGTGTTCACCAGCGGCGGGATCGGGCCGACCCATGACGACATCACCGCGGAGGCGGTGGCCGAGGCCTTCGGCACCACCGCGCCGCAGCGGGAGGACGCGCTGAAGCTGCTGGGCGATCACTACGCCAGCCGGGGGATCGAGTTTACCGAGGCGCGCAAGCGGATGGCGCGGGTGCCGCCGGGGGCGGCGCTGATCGAGAACCCGGTGAGCATCGCCCCCGGCTTCACCATCGAGAACGTGCATGTGATGGCGGGCGTGCCTGCGGTGTTCGAGGCGATGGTGGCGGGCGTGCTGGCGACGCTGGCGGGCGGGGCGCCGCTGCTCTCGCAATCGCTGCGGGTGATGCGGGGCGAGGGCGTGGTGGCCGATCCGCTGGGCGCGCTGGCGGAGGAGTTCCGCGATCTCAGCTTCGGCTCCTACCCGTTTCAGCAGGATGGGATCTACGGCACCAACATCGTTGTCCGCGGGCAGGACGGGGCGCGGGTGGATGCCGCGATGGTGCGGCTGGTGGAGCTGTTCGGCACGTGACGCCGAGCCTCGACGCCCTCTTTGCCGCGATCGACGCGACATGGCCCGCGGTGCGCAGCATCCGGGCCGGCGCGTGGTGGGTGCGGGAGGGCGGCGGAGGCGGCAGCCGGGTGTCCTCGGCCACCACGGAGGACGAGGAGGCGGACCTCGGCTCGATGGAGGCCGCGCAGGCGGCGCTGGGCCAGCCCGCGCTGGTGCGGCTGCGGGGCGACCAGGCCCGGCTCGACGCGCGGCTCGCGGCGGCGGGCTACGCGGTGAAGGATCCGACCAACATCAGGGTGGCGCCGGTGGCGCGGCTGGCGGCAGGAGAGCTGCCGCGGGTGAGGGTGTTTGCTGTCGACTTTCCGCCGCTGGTGATCCAGCGCGAGATGTGGGCCGAGGGGGGCATCGGGCCGGAGCGGCTGGCGATCATGGAGCGGGCGGAGGGGCCGAAGACGGCGCTGCTGGGCCGTTCGAACGACACGCCGGCGGGCACGGCCTTTGTGGCGGTACAGGACGACATCGCCATGCTGCACGCGCTGGAGGTGCGCGAGGCGATGCGTCGGCAAGGAGCCGCCGTCAACATGATGCGTGGCGCGGCGCGCTGGGCACAAGATCACGGCGCGCGCTACATGACAGTTCTCGTCACGCAACAGAATGTGGCGGCGAATGCGTTGTATGAGCGGTTAGAAATGGATTTGGTGGGCCACTACCTGTATCGTCGGCGGCAGGCCCGGCAAGAGGCCGGATGAGAGGCATAGCATTGGCAAAGAACGAGAGCGTCACGGCGCTCGACCTTCCCATGGTCGACCCGCTCCCCGAAGCGACGGCAAAGTACTTTCGCATCTGCGAGGAAAAGCTCGGGATGGTGCCGAACGTGCTCAAGGCCCATGCCTTCGACATCGACAAGCTCAATGCCTTCACCGCGCTCTACAACGACCTGATGCTGGCCGAGAGCGGGCTGACCAAGCTGGAGCGGGAGATGATTGCCGTGGTGGTCTCCTCGATCAACCATTGCTTCTATTGCCTTGTGGCACATGGGCAGGCGGTGCGGGCGCTCAGCGGCGACCCGGTGTTGGGTGAGCAGCTGGTGATGAATTACCGCGTCGCCGACTTGCCGGCGAAGCAGCGGGCGATGCTCGATTTCGCTGCAAAATTGACAGAATCCTGCGCGAAGGTGGATGATGAAGACCGCGCCGCGCTG
This sequence comes from Vannielia litorea, assembly GCF_900142295.1. Lineage (NCBI taxonomy): Bacteria > Pseudomonadati > Pseudomonadota > Alphaproteobacteria > Rhodobacterales > Paracoccaceae > Vannielia > Vannielia litorea. The sequence goes on along the minus strand of NZ_FSRL01000001.1, from coordinate 3,030,084 downwards.
CGCGCCGCAGGTTGGAGCGACCGGGATATCTGGGATATCGCCTCGGTGACCGGGTTCTTCAACATGACGAACCGCGTGGCGACGGCAACGGAAATGAAACCGAACCCGGAGTATCACGGCCTGAGTCGATGAACTTGCGTACGGCCCTCCTGGCCGCAGCGTTTCTGACCCCGATCACGATGGCGGGGGCGAGCGGTGCCGATGCCCTCAAGCTGGAGTTTCCGGCCGGTGCCCGCCAGACGGCGGAGCAGGTGGAAACGCTGGGCAGCTACCGTCTGCCGATCAGCCCGTTCCGCAACGGCGACATGCAGAGCGTCTGGGCCGAGGGGCAGGTGCGCCAGCAGGCCTGGCAGGTGCAGGCGCGGGGCATGACCACGCTGCAACTGCTCGCCCCGCTGCGCGCGCAGGTGGAGGCCTCGGGGTTCGAGGTGATCTTCGAATGTGAGGCGCGGGAGTGCGGCGGGTTTGACTTTCGCTATGCGACCGAGAACCTGCCCGAGCCGGACATGCATGTGGACCTTGGCGATTACCGCTTCATGGCCGCGCACCGGATGGGCGAGGAGAAGCCGGAGTACGTGGCCTTCCTGGTGAGCCGGTCGGCGGGCCGGGGGTTTGTGCAGATCACCCGCGTCGGGCCGGAAGAGGCGGAGGCCGACGTGCTGGTGGCCTCGACAAAGACTCCGGACCTTGGCGAAAGCCTGATCGACGAAGGCGACGAGGATGATCTGGCCGGGCCGCTGCTTGGTTTCTCGACGCCCTCGACCACGGTGATGCCGCTCACGCAGCAGCTCGAGATTCACGGGCGCGCGGTGCTGGAGGACCTGGCCTTTGCCACCGGCTCCTCGCAGCTGGAGGTCGGGGAGTACACGTCTCTCGACCTGCTGGCGGGTTACCTGAAGACCCACCCGGAGCGGTCGGTCGTGCTGGTGGGCCACACGGATGCGGAGGGCTCGCTCGCGGGCAATATCGCGCTGTCGAAGAAGCGGGCCGGGGCGGTGGAGGCGCGGCTGACCGCGCTGGGCGTGCCGGCCAGCCAGATCAAGGCGGAGGGCGTGGGCTTTCTCTCGCCGATCACCTCCAACCTGACCGAGGAGGGCCGGGAGGCCAACCGGCGGGTCGAGGCTATTCTCAGTTCGACGGAGTAGCGGTGCCTGGCGCGCCGGAGTCGGGAAAAGTCCCGACCTGCGGGCGGGCCAGGGCCTCGAGCAGGTGGCGCAGGGCGGCGCGGTAGGGCGCGGGGTCGGCGCCCTCGGCCACGGCCAGCGCGGCGCGGTCGAACATGGCGGAGAGCAGCTGGGCGGTTTGCGGGATCGGGGCCGCGAGATGCAGGGCGGTGAGCGCCTCTTGCAGGGTGGCGCCGCCAGTCCGGGCGTCGAGCGCCGCGACCTCGGCGGGGCCGAGCACGGCGGGGGCCTCGACCAGCAGCAGACGGGCGCGGCCCGGAGCCCCCATGGCGGAAAAATAGGCATCTGCCCCGGCAAGCAGGGCCTCGGGCACGGGCATTTCGGCGGGTGCGGCGGCGCGAATCGCGGCGGCCACGGCCTCGGCTTCGGCCTGGATCACGGCGCGGAAGAGGTCTGTCTTGTCGGCAAAATGGTGGTAGAGCGCGCCGCGGGTCATGCCCGCCGCCGCGACCAGTTCGGGCGTGCCGGTGGCGGCGAAGCCCTTGTTCACAAAGCAGGTTCTGGCCGCGGCGAGCAGCGCCTCGCGGGTTTCGCGGCGGCGGTCCTCGTTCGAGCGGCGGGTGGATCTTGATTGCATACATGCAGCCTGTATGTTTATCTCTCGACAGATACATGCAGAGTGTATGTATTTTCAGCGAAGGAGAGAAGCCATGAAGTGCACGCAGTATTACCCGGTTCTCCTGTGCGAGGATGTCGCTGCTCGTGCGGCCTTCTACAGGCGGCACTTCGGCTTTCGGGCACTGTTCGAAGCGGATTGGTACGTGCATCTGCAATCGGCGGAGGACGAAGGCGTGAACCTGGCGCTGCTCCAGCGGGATCATGCGACGATTCCCGCCGCCGGACGGGGCGCGGATGCGGGCGGGCTGCTGCTGAATTTCGAGGTGCCGGACGTGGACGCGGTGCATGGGCGGCTCGTGGCGGAGGGCCTGCCGATGCTGCTGGACCTGCGGTCGGAGGACTTTGGCCAGCGGCATTTCATCACCGCCGATCCGGGGGGCGTGATGATCGACGTGATCACGCCGATCCCGCCGTCGGAGGCCTTTGCGGCGCAGTTCGACGCGGGCGCCTTGCCGGGATGACAAAAGGAAAAGGCCGGGCGCTGTGCCCGGCCAGTCTGACCTTGTCAGGGAGATCTCGTCAGCAGCTTACCAGGTATCGGGGCCCTTGGCGGCGAAGCTCTGCACCAGAAAGTCGATGAAGGCGCGGACCTTGGGCTGGGTGAAGCGGCCGGGCGGGTAGACAGCGTAGATGCCCAGCATCTCCACCGGCAGATCCGGGATCGCCTCCTGCACCAGGCCGGCCTTCTCGGCCTCGCAGTAGAGGAAGTTGGGGAGGTAGGCGATGCCCAGGCCCGAGATCGCGGCGTTGAGCAGCGACTGGCCGTCGTTGACGGTAAGCCAGCCGGCGGTGCGGACCTGGCGCTTTTCGCCCGAGGGGGCGGTCAGCTTCCAGACGTTGCCGGAGGACTGGTTGGAGTAGTGCAGGAGCTTGTGCTCGTTCAGGTCGTCGATCTTTTCGGGGCGGCCATATTTTTCGAAATAGGCGGGCGAGGCGATCATGCGCTTGGTGGTGTCGGCCAGCTTGCGGGCGCGCAGGGTGGAATCCTCCAGCTCGCCGATGCGGATGGCCATGTCGAAGCCCTCGGAGATCAGCTCGACGTAGCGGTTGTTGAGCACCATGTTGACGGTGATGTCGGGGAACTCGCGGAGGAATTCGCCGAGCACCGGGCTCAGGTGGTTCACGCCGAAGTCTGTGGCGACGGAGATGCGCAGGAGGCCCGAGGGGGCGGATTGCATGGAGGTCACCAGCGCGTCGGCCTCTCCGGCATCGTTGAGCACGCGGCGGGCGCGGTCGTAATAGGCGAGGCCGATCTCGGTGGGAGAGACGCGGCGGGTCGTCCGGTTGAGGAGGCGTGCACCGAGGCGGGCCTCCAGGGAGGAGACGTGCTTGGAAACGGCGGATTTGGAGATCCCCATCTTCTTCGCCGCATCCGTGAAGCCACCCTGGTCAACGACCGTGGCGAAGGCCTCCATTTCGGTCAGACGATCCATGCCGATACCTCTGCTCGTGTTCTTGTCGGGCTTTGGTATGGGCGCGAATTCGGGCGCAATTGGGACGGGAGCCGGACATTACCGGGGAAATGGCGGCGATTGTCGGGCAGGGAGAAACGGGTGGACCTTGCGGAAGGCGGGATGCGGAGGCGGGCGCATGGCCCGCCCCCGGCTGAGAAAGGCGTGTTGTCAGGCGGCCTTGCGCTCGTGGGTGCCTTCCTCGATCTCCTCGACGATCTTGGAGACGAAGGCCTTGAGGTCGTCGGGCTTGCGGGAGGTGACGATGCCGTTGTCGGCCACCACCTCGCGGTCGACCCACTGGGCGCCGGCGTTCTGCACGTCGGTCTTGATCGAGTGGTAGGAGGTCATCTCGCGGCCCTTGGCGATGCCCGCCTCGACCAGCACCCAGGGGGCGTGGCAAACGGCAGCGATCGTCTTTCCGGCGTCGAAAAAGTCGCGCACCAGCTTGAGCACGTCGTCCTCGACGCGCAGCAGGTCGGGGTTGATCTGGCCGCCGGGGATGACGAGGGCATCGTAATCGGCGGCGCTCACCTCGGAGATGCGGGCGTCGGCCTCGGCCTCGCGGCCCCAGTCGGAGCCCTCCCAACCCTTGATCGGCTTGCCGTCGAGGGTGGCGACGTGGACGGTTGCGCCCTTGGCGCGGAGCTGGTCGCGGGGAAACTCGAGCTCGGATTGCTCGAAGCCCATGGTGGAGATGATCAGGATCTTGGCGTCTTCGATGCGGGGCATGATGTGCTCCTTTCTTCGCGTTTCGGAATCGGCACACCAACGGGGCGGGCGCGGGGTTGTTCCTTCACGGATGGGCGAGAGGGTGCCGAGGGGCGGGCGCCGGGCTTTCTCGGCGGAAGATGGCGTGGGCGGCGGGGGCGGCTCAGCGGCAAAAGGACCAGGGGGCGGGCACCGGCCGGCACTGGCGGGAAGGCGCGGGTGCCGGATGCGCGATTTGGCGGCGCGGCGCCGTGGGGCGGGCGCATTGCGCGAGAGGCATGGAAACCGGCCGGGCGGCGGACTTACCTCTCTCTCGCAGGCCGCGGTGCGATGACAGCCGGGGCCGCTAACCCAACAAGAGGAAATGAGAGCAATGACCAAGATCATGATGACCGCCGCCACCCTCGCCGCCCTGGCCGCAGCCCCGCTGATGGCGCAGGACACGCCGATGGTGGAGGACGCGGATGGCAGCGGCACCTTCTCGATGGAGGAGATGCAGGTGGCTTATCCGGAGATCACCGAGGAGATCTTTGGCGAGATCGACACCTCCGCCGATGGCGAAGTGGATACCGCCGAATGGGAGGCCGCCGTGGCGGCGGGCCTTCTGACCTCCGGCTGAGGCCGGAGCGGGCGGCGGGGCCGAAAACCCCATTCCCAGGAGCCTCGCCGCCCTGACCTTGCCAGTGGCATGCTTGCGTGAGGCCGCCAGCCGGAGCGATCCGGCTGGCGGTTCTTGCTTGCCTTCCGTGGGGTGCACTGCGAGCCTTGAGGGGAACAGGCGGGAGAGAATGCGATGGATGTGCCGGCAAAGATGCGGGGAATGGTGCTGCTCGGACACGGTGGCCCGGAGATGCTGGCTTGGCGCGAGGATCTGCCGGTACCGCAGCCGGGGCCCGGCGAGGTGCTGGTGAAGGTGGGGGCCTCGGCGGTGAACAACACCGATATCAACACGCGGATCGGCTGGTACTCGAAATCCGTGAGGGGTGACACGGCGAGCGGGGCGGGCGGCTATGGCGGCGCGGAGGCGGGCGATGGTGCCTGGTCAGGGGCGCTGCAGTTTCCGCGCGTGCAGGGCGCCGATTGCTGCGGGCGGATCGTGGCGGTGGGCGCCGGTGTGGACGAGGGCCGCCTGGGCGAGCGGGTGCTGCTGCGGCCGATGTACAACCCCCACGGTGGACCCTTTCACCTCGAGACCCTCGGCTCGGAGCGCGACGGCGCTTTTGCGGAGTTTCTTGCCATTGGCGCCAAGGATGCGCTGAAGGTGGAGAGCGATCTGAGCGACGTGGAGCTGGCGAGCTTTCCCTGCGCCTATTCCACCGCCGAGGGGATGCTGGCGCGGGTGCAGCCCCGGAAGGGCGAGCGGGTGCTGATCACCGGGGCGAGCGGGGGCGTCGGCTCGGCGGCGATCCAACTGGCGGCGCGGCGCGGGGCCGAGGTGGTGGCCGTGACCAGCCCCTCGAAGGCCGATGCGGTGCGCGCACTGGGTGCGGCGGAGGTGCTGGGGCGCGACGATCCCCTGCCGGAGAAGAGCGTGGAGGTGGTGGTGGACCTCGTCGGCGGGCCGCGCTGGCCGGAACTGGTGGAGGCGCTGCGCCCGGGGGGGCGTTACGCGGTTTCGGGGGCGATCGCGGGGCCGATCGTGGAGCTGGACCTGCGCACGCTCTACCTGCACGACCTCACCTTTCATGGCAGCACGTTTCAGCCCGACCACGTGTTTGCCGACCTTGTGCGCTACATCGAGCGCGGCGAGGTGGCGCCCGTGGTTGCGCAGGTCTTCGCGCTGCGGGACATGGCGGCGGCGCAGGAGGCGTTCATGGCCAAGGGCCACGTGGGGAAGATCGGGCTGGAGGTGGCCTGAGGCGGGGGCCTCAGAGCGTTGCGGCCAGCCGGGTGCCCTGGTTGATGGCGCGCTTGGCGTCGAGCTCGGCGGCCACGTCGGCGCCGCCGATCACGTGAACCGGCTTGCCGGAGGCCGCGAGCGCATCGGCGAGGCCGCGGTTGCTGACCTGGCCGGCGCAGAGCACGATGGTATCGGCCTCGATGAGCCTGGGCTCGCCGTTCTGGGTGACGTGGAGGCCCTGCGCGCTGATCTGCTCGTAGGCGATGCCGCCCATCATCTTGACGTTGGCCATTTTCAGGGCGGCGCGGTGAATCCACCCGGTCGTCTTGCCGAGGCGCTTGCCGGGGCGTTCGTCCTTGCGTTGCAGCAGGAAGATTTCGCGCGCCGGTGCCGGGGGTTGGGGGCCCTCGGGGGCGAGGCCGCCGCGGTGACGGGCGGGGTCGGCAACGCCCCACATCTCCATCCATTCGGGCAGGTGCTCGGTGGGGCTTTCGCCCTCGTGGGAGAGGTATTCGGCCACGTCGAAGCCGATGCCGCCCGCGCCGACGATGGCGACGCGCTGGCCCACGGGGGCCTTGTGGCGCAGCACGTCGATGTAGCTCAGCACGTTGGGGCCGTCCTGCCCGGGGATGCCGGGATCGCGCGGGGAGACGCCGGTGGCGAGGATGACCTCGTCGAAGGGGGCGAGGCGCTCGGGCGTGGCCTCGGTGTTGAGCTTGAGCGTGATGTCGGACCGCTCGACCATGGTGGCGTACCAGTCGACGAGGCCGTGGAACTCTTCCTTGCCGGGGATCTGCTTGGCCATGTTGAGCTGGCCGCCCAGCTCGGGGGAGGCGTCGAAGAGGGTGACGGCGTGGCCGCGCTCGGCGGCGGTGAGGGCCGCCGAAAGGCCGGCGGGGCCGGCGCCGACGACGGCGATGGATTTGGGCGTGCCCGCCGGGGTGATGACCAGCTCGGTCTCGTGGCAGGCGCGCGGGTTGACCAGGCAGGTCGTCATCTTGCCGGAGAATGTGTGATCGAGGCAGGCCTGGTTGCAGGCGATGCAGGGGGCGATGGTGTGGGCCTCGCCGCGGGCGGCCTTGGTGACAAAATCGGCGTCGGCGAGGAAGGGGCGGGCCATGGAGACCATGTTTGCGCAGCCCTCGGCCAGCACGCTCTCGGCCACCTCGGGGGTGTTGATCCGGTTCGAAGTGATCACGGGAATGGAGACGTGGCCCATCAGCTTTTGCGTCACCCAGGCGAAGGCGCGGCGGGGGACGGAGGTGGCGATGGTGGGGATGCGGGCCTCGTGCCAGCCGATGCCGGTGTTGAGGATGGAGGCGCCGGCCTTCTCGATCTCCTGCGCGAGATGGATGACCTCTTCGGTGGTGGAGCCATTTGGCACCAGGTCGATCATCGAGAGGCGGTAGATCACGATGAAGTCGGGCCCGACGGCCTCGCGGACGCGCCTGACCACCTCGATGGGCAAGCGGATGCGATTTTTGTAAGAGCCGCCCCAGCGGTCGGTGCGCTTGTTGGTGTGGGTGACGATGAACTGGTTGAGGAAGTAGCCCTCGGAGCCCATGACCTCGACGCCATCGTAGCCGGCCTCGCGGGCGCGGGCGGCGGCTGTGGCGATGTCGGCGATCTGTTTCTCGATGCCCTCCTCGTCGAGCTCCTTCGGCGGGAAGGGCGAGATGGGGGACTTGATCGGCGAGGCCGAGACGCAATCGGGGCTGTAGGCGTAGCGGCCCGCGTGGAGGATCTGCATGGCGATGCGGCCGCCTTCGGCGTGCACGGCATCGGTGACGATGCGGTGGTTGGCAATGTCGTCGGGGGTGTAGAGGCCCGCCGCGCCCGAAAACACCCCGCCCTCGCGGTTGGGGGCCATGCCGCCGGTGACGATCAGCCCGGCGGAGGCGCGGGCGGCGTAGAAGGCGGCGACGCGGGACCAGTCCCTGGTTTCTTCCAGCCCGGTGTGCATGGAGCCCATGAGCACGCGGTTGGGCAGGGTCACATGGCCCAGGTCGAGCGGGGCGAGAAGATGGGGGTAGCTGGTCATCGTGTGGCGTCCTCCTGCGGGCAGAGTGCCGCGCGGGCAGGGGGATGTCACGGCAAGACGCGGCGTCATGTCGGTTGGAGGCGAAGCGCGGGGTGCGGTAGGGAGCAGGAGAACGGTCGGGAGAATGCGATGACGGACGAGGACTATGTGTATGACGAGGCCAGCGGCGAGTGGTTGCCGGCCTCGGAGCTGGCGGCAGGGGCGGCGGAGGTCGAGGCGGTGCTGGACGCCGCGGGCAACCGGCTGGCCGATGGTGACGCGGTGGTGCTGGTGAAGGACCTGAAGGTGAAGGGCGCGGGCCAGACCCTGAAGCAGGGCACGGTCATCCGGTCGATCCGGCTGACGGAGAACCCCGAAGAGATCGACTGCCGACATGACAGCATCAAGGGGCTGGTGCTGCGGACGGAGTTCGTGAAGAAGCGCTGAGGCTCAGCCGCCGGGCGCGGCGAGGGGCGCGGGGGAGAAGAGCACGCCGAACTGCTCGCACCAGACTACCACGGAGCGGTAGCGCGTGGCGTCGATGCTGGGGGGCACGGTATAGCTCTGGTCGCCGATGTTGCCCTTAAGCAGCCCGAGCGAGACCCAGTCCCCGCCCGACACCTCCGAAGAGCTCTGCGGGTCGGGCGCGTCGGAGAGCCAGAGCTCCAGATCGGGGCCATTGGTGACCTCGAAGTCGGTGAGCTGCACCTCCACCCGACCGTCGGGGAGGGTGACGAGGCGGGCGGTGCCGGTGCCGCGGTGGGCGGCGCCGGCGTCGCGGAAGCGGCCCTCGGCCAGCACGGTGACGCCCTGGCCCGTGACGAGGCTCTCGTTCACCACCCGGTCGATCCAGAGCGGCGAGGCGAGGTACCAGAAGGCGGCGCCGAAGACGGCCCCAAGCAGGAAGCTCGGGGCGGCAATAAGGAGGAGGCGCTTCATGGCGGCGACCCTAGCGGCCCAGGACTTCGAGGCAGTGGCGGCGGAAGGCCTTTTTCAGCATGTCGAGCTCGGCGCGCAGCAGATCGACCTCGGCGCGGATGTCATCCTCGAGGGGCTGGCCGGTGACGATGGTGAAATGCTCCAGCGCGGCGCCGGTGCGGGCGTCGCGGATGGCGAAGGTCTGCACGCCGTCGCAGAGCAGCTCGGCCGGGATCGGCACGCGGAGCTGCCAGAGGTTCTGCATCTCGCCGTCGGCCTTGATCTCGACACCCTCCAGCGGCTTGCCGAGGTGGATCACCTCGATCCGGGGCTGGGTGTTGCCCACGCCGTCGGCCATCAGCAGCCCCTCCCAGACACCTGCCTGGATGCGGGTTTTGGAGAGGGTGAGCTGGCTGGTCTGGGTGGTATCCGGCATCGGGCGGCGTCCTCTGTCAGATCTCGGCGCGGGGGCGGCGGGAGAGGGTGAGATCGCGCAGCACGATCTGGTTCATCTGGGGGCCTTCGAAGATCAGGTCGACCCAGGCCTTCTCGACCCGCTTTTCGTTGAGGCCGGTATAGGCGAGGTCGAACTCGGCCATCTGCACGCCGCCCTCGGTCACCGGCAGCTCGCGCACGATCTGCTCGGTGTTGGGGCCGTGGCGGACGTTGAGGCGGGCGAAGATCTCGAGCGGCTTCTCGACTTCGACCTTGGCCTCCAGCCCGATGACGTGCTTGCGCTTGAGCCCGTCGACGGCCTCGGCGGGCAGGTCGAGCACGATGGAGAGGAACGAACCGTCGAAGCGGAACACATCCATCCGGAGGCCGAAGGGCGCGAGATCCTCCTCGGAGGTATTGCGGATCTGGCGCAGGGTCAGCTCGGAATAGGTGCAGTCGTGGTAGAGCGTGGCGGCCTGGCCCAGCATGGTGCGGGTGGGCGCGGCGGCGTGGCCGGGTGGCGAGATCGGGCCGCGCCAGAGCTCGGGGCGCCAGGCCCAATCGGACCCGATCGGGCGGTGCATGGCGTTGGAGCCGATGAGCGGCAGGGTCAGGCGGCCATCGGCCTCGTGCACCACGCGGTCGAGCTGGCGGCGCAACTGGCGAGCCTTGCTGCGCAGGCTGCGCAACGCGGGAAGATCGGTGGAGGCGGCGGCATCGGCGGCGCGGCTCCAGCGCCGCAGGGCGCGGCGGTGGGCGACACGGTCGATCAGGCTGTCCATCGGTTTTGCCATATCGGTCTTGCCAAGCGCGCTGCAGGTCTGCTGTGACGGCCGGAGCCGGGGTGAGTGTGGGGCCAGTCTACGCCGGTATGATAGTGGCGGGAAAGTGTTTCAATCCTGCAAATGCCGCCGGGATGGGGATTGCCCGCGGAACGTGGCGGAACGGGCGCAGCTCAGCCCGCGTTGGCGGCGCGGATGCGGGCGACGAAGGTCTGAAGCAGGGCGGTGCCGCCATCGCGGCTGATCGGGTCTTCCTTCAGGGAGTGGAGGATGACCGAAACGAGCCTGTCATCGACCGTGAAGAGCGCCCGCCAGCGGGCCGCCCCCAGCTCGGGCTGGGGTGGGGCGGAGCGGTCGATCAGGGCGAGCAGGAACACGCCGTTCTGGCTGCGGGCATCGGTGATGGCGACCGAGGCTGGGTCGCCCGCGTAGGACAGCGTGGCGCGGCCCTCGGCGGAGCGGAAGTAGCTTGAGAGCTGGTCGGCGTCGGGCGGGGGGCTGCCGGAGCCGCGCTTGCCGACGGTGGCGGAGAGCAGCCCCATCCGCCCCGGTGCCGGGTGCTCGGGCGACTGGCTGATGGCGGAGCAGGCGGCGAGCAGCACGAAGCTGCCCTTTCGCGCGCGGGTGTCGACGCAGTAGCCGTCGGGCGCGGCCACCACCACGCCGCCGACCTCGAGCCGGGTGGGCGGCTTGGGCGGGACGGAGCGGGCGGGCGCCGCACCGGAGGCGGCGGCCGGGGTTGGTGCGCTGGAGCTGCCCGGCAGCACCACTCCCTCGCAGCCCGCGAGCGCGAGGGCGAGAAGGGGTGCGATGAGCCGGGCAGCGAAGGCCATGTTACTGGTCCATGTAGACGTGGGTTTCTTCCTTGGCGCCCGGATGGGTCACGGCGCCGAACTTGGCGGAGCCGACGAGCTGGGCGTATTTCCACAGCGCGCCGGAGGCGTAGTCGGTCTTGCGCGGGCCGGCCCATGCGGACTTGCGGGCCTCCATCTCGGCCTCGGAGAGGGCGACCGAGAGCTCGCCGTTCACCGCGTCGATGGTGATCATGTCGCCGTCCTTCAGCAGGGCGATGGGGCCGCCGTGGGCCGCCTCGGGGCCGACGTGGCCGACGCAGAAGCCGCGGGTCGCGCCGGAAAACCGGCCATCGGTGATCAGCGCCACCTTCTTGCCCATGCCCTGACCGGAGAGCGCCGCCGTGGTGGCCAGCATCTCGCGCATGCCGGGGCCGCCTGCGGGGCCCTCGTTGCGGATGACGATGACCTCGCCTTCCTTGTAGCTGCGGGCCTTCACGGCCTCGAAGGCCTCTTCTTCGCACTCGAAGACGCGGGCCGGGCCGGTGAAGACCTGCTGGTCCTTCTCCATGCCGGCCACCTTCACGATGGCCCCATCGGGGGCGAGGTTGCCGGAGAGACCCACGACGCCGCCGGTGGGGGTGATCGGGGTGGCGACCGGGTGGATCACGCGGCCATCGGCCTCGCGGGTCACCAGGTCGAGCTCCTCGCCCACGGTCTTGCCGGAGGCGGTGATGCAGTCTTCGTGGATCAGGCCGGCCTTGCGCAGCTCCTTCATCACCACCGGCACGCCGCCGGCCTCGTAGAGATCCTTGGCGACATAGGCGCCGCCCGGCTTGAGGTCGACGAAGTAGGGGGTGTCCTTGAAGATGTCGCAGACGTCGAAGAGGTTGAAGTCGATCGCGGCCTCGTGGGCAATCGCCGGAAGGTGGAGGCCGGCATTGGTGGAGCCGCCGGTGCAGGCGACGACGCGGGCGGCGTTCTCGAGCGCCTTGCGGGTCACCACGTCACGGGCGCGGATGTTCTTCTCGATCAGCTCCATCACCGCGCGGCCGGAGGCCTCGCCATACTGGTCGCGGCTCTCGTAGGGCGCGGGCATGCCCGAGGAGTTGAAGAGCGCAAGCCCGATGGCCTCGGAGACGCAGGCCATGGTGTTGGCGGTGAACTGGCCGCCGCAGGCGCCGGCGGAGGGGCAGGCCACGCGCTCGAGGATATCCAGCGCGGCATCCGACATGTCGCCGTTCTGGTGGCGGCCGACGGCCTCGAACATGTCTTGCACGGTGAGGTCGCGGGAGGCGAAATCGGCGGGCACGTCGGCCCCGGTGGGCGCCTTGCCCGGCAGAATCGAGCCGCCGTAGATGAAGACCGACGGCGTGTTGAGCCGGACCATGGCCATCATCATGCCGGGCAGCGACTTGTCGCAGCCCGCGAGGCCGACCAGTGCATCGTAGCAGTGGCCGCGCATGGTGAGCTCGACGGTGTCGGCGATGGCCTCGCGCGACGCCAGCGAGGAGCGCATGCCCTCGTGGCCCATGGCGATGCCGTCGGTGACGGTGATGGTGGTGAACTCGCGCGGCGTGCCGGAGGCGGCCTTGACGCCCAGCTTGACGGCCTGGGCCTGGCGGTTGAGGGCGATGTTGCAGGGCGCGGCCTCGTTCCAGCAGGTGGCGACACCCACCAGCGGGCGGTGAATCTCGTCTTCGGAGAGGCCCATGGCATAGAGGTAGGAGCGGTGCGGTGCGCGAGCCGGTCCCTCGGTGACGTGGCGGCTGGGCAGCTTGGATTTGTCGGTCTGGCGTTTCAGCATGGGTTCTCTCCCTCTGTCGGTCGCCTGCCGGAATAGTCCCGGCTCGGCCAAGGGGCAAGCCGGATTGCGGCCCGCGCCCGGCTCGCCTATCTCAGGCTGCATGGAGCAGTCACATGGCATATGAGCGGTTGAGCGAGTTCGCCGCGCCGGCCCGCGCAACCCCCGATCTCTGGCGGATCGGGGCAGTGCTGGGGCTCATGTTCGTGGCGGTGATGATGCTGCAACAGCTGGTGTTCATCCTGCTTGCCGCGCTCGGCGGTCCGGAGGCGGTGGAGGCGGTGTTCACCAGCGATGGCACCGGCGCCGGGCGCACGCTGGCGGCGCTGTTCTCGCACGGGCTGTTCGCGGTGGCGTTGGCGATTGCGCTGCGGGCGGTGCATTGGCGCGGGTTTCTCAGCCTCTTCGGCCCTGGCGCCCATGCGGTGGGCGACTTCTTCCGGGTGCTCTACTGGCTCGTGCCGCTCTACATTGCGGCGGCGGCCTTTCTGCCAACGAGCTACGACCTCATCCCCAATGCGGCGATGCCGGTGAACCGCTGGATGCTTTACCTGCCGCTCGGCCTTGCCGCCGTGGCGGTGCAGGCGGGCACCGAGGAGCTGTTCTTCCGGGGCTATCTCACGCAGCAGATCGCGGCGGGAACGCGGGCGGGCAACTGGGCCTGGATGGCGGCGCCGGCGATCCTGTTCGCGCTGCTGCACTGGACGGCGAGCGCGGGGGACAACGCGATCTGGTTCTGCCTCTGGGCCTTCGTCTTCGGCCTGGTCGCGGCCGACCTCACCGCGCGGGCGGGCAACCTTGGCCCGGCGCTGGCGTTGCACATCGTGAACAACGGCGTTGCCCTGCTGGGCGTGACCGTGCCCGGACCGGTGGCGGGGCTGGCGCTGTATCACACGCCCTTCGCCGCCGACGCGGGCGTGATTCCGGGTCTGATGCCGGCGGAGTTCGGGGTGTTGCTGGTGGGCTGGCTGGCGGCGCGGGTGGCGATCCGCGCGTGAAGGGGATTCCGGTGGCCGGGCCGATGCGGTAACCTCGCCGAAAAGGCCGAGGAGAGCAGGCGATGAGACATCCGGAATTTACGGCGATGCTGCTGCCTGCGAAGGTTTATCCGCAAATATGGCGGCTCTTGCTGGGCGTGCTGCTCATCCTGTTCATCTACATCTCCTGGACGCTCCTGGTGCTCGGAGGCGCTGTGGGCGTCGTGGCGGCCGAGCAGGGGCTCTGGGGCGTGATGCCGTTCTTCCAGGAGCTTCAGGCCGGGCGGATGCCGGGGTCGGTTGCGCTGCTGCTGCTCACCTTCGGGGGCATGGCGCTGGGGCCGGTGCTGGCTGCCGCCGCGCTGCACTATCGCGGGCCCGGCTCGCTCCTGGGGCCCTGGGGCGACTGGTGGCGCGGTTTCGTGACGGCCTTCCTGGTTGTGCTCGTGGTCTTCGGGGTGCTGATGGGCGCAAGCGCCCTGGTCTGGCCGCCCGAGGCCAACCTGGAGCCGATGCGCTGGCTGGTCTGGATGCCGCTGGCGCTGCCGCTGCTGTTTGTGCAGATCGCGGCGGAGGAGATCCTGTTCAGGGGGTACCTGATGCAACAGCTTGCGGCCCGTTTCGCCGCCCGCTGGATCTGGTTTACCCTGCCCGCGCTCTGCTTCGGGCTCCTGCACTGGGACCCGGAGTCCGGGCGCAACCTGCCGCTGGTGCTTCTGGCGGCCTTCGCCTTCGGGCTCGTCGCCGCCGACCTCACCGAGCGCACCGGGTCGCTGGGGGCCGCGATGGGCTTTCACTTTGCCAACAACCTGCTCGCACTCTTCATCCTGAGCATCAAGGGCACCATCACCGGGCTGGCGCTCTACGTCACGCCCTGGGGCCTCGCGGAGGAGGGACTCGTCAGCCTGGGGCTCGCGGTTTCGATCGGGATGGTCTTCGTCAACTGGTGGATCGTCAAGGCGCTGATCGACCGCTGACCCTTGCACGGGCCGTACCCGCGATGTATGGTGCAGAACAAAGGTGAGAAGACCAAAACTATGCCGTGGATGTGCGGCTTGCCGCCTTCCGGAGCGCCCGGCCAGCCCGTTCTGTGCCGGGCTTTTTCTCGCCTTCGGCTGACCCCCCTGATCCTGCTGACCGGGCTTTGCGCCGTTTCCTCCGACATGGTGGTGCCTGTGCCGTCCGCCACGGCGGCGGCGCCGGAGAGCAGCCAGGGCAGGGAGAGCCTGGCCAGCGCCGGGTGCCCTGCGGTGACGGCGGAGGCGCACCGGAGGGGTTGATTGCAATTCCCCCCGGCGCGGCCTATTTCACGGGATGCAGCAGGCAGCCCCGGAAAGGTGCGATGAACTGGATCTCCAACTACGTCCGGCCCAAGATCAACTCGCTGTTCTCGCGGCGCGAGGTGCCCGAGAACCTGTGGAAGAAGTGCCCCGAATGCGGGACGATGCTGTTTCACCGGGAGTTGAGCGACAACCTGAACGTCTGCTCGAACTGCGACCATCACATGCAGTTCACGCCGCGCGAGCGGTTCACCGCGCTGTTCGACGGCGGGATCTTCACCGAGGTGAAGGTGCCCGAGCCGGTGGCGGATCCGCTGCACTTTCGGGATCAGAAGCGTTACCCGGACCGGCTGAAGGCGGCGCAGAAGGCGACCGGCGAACATGAGGCGATGCTGGTGGCCGAGGGCGAGATCGGCCGCACCCCGGTGGTGGCCGCGGCGCAGGACTTCAGCTTCATCGGCGGGTCGATGAGCATGTATGTGGGCAATGCGTTCATCGCGGGCGCGGAGCGCGCGGTGCAGATGAAGCGGCCCTATATCGTGTTTTCGGCTGCGGGCGGCGCGCGGATGCAGGAGGGTATCCTGGCCCTGATGCAGATGCCGCGCACGACCGTGGCGATCCAGATGCTCAAGGAAGCCGGGCTGCCCTACATCGTGGTGCTGACCCATCCGACCACCGGTGGCGTGACGGCGAGCTACGCGATGCTGGGCGATATTCACATTGCCGAACCGAATGCGCTGATCGGCTTTGCCGGGACGCGGGTGATCGAGCAGACCATCCGCGAGCAACTGCCCGAGGGCTTTCAGCGGGCCGAGTACCTGCTGGATCACGGCATGCTCGACCGGGTGACGCACCGCAAGAAGTTGAAGGAAGAGCTTGTCTCGCTGTGCCGGATGCTGATGGGGATGGAGCCGCCGGTGGCGGGCGATCTCCCCGCGCCGCCCGCCGAGCCGGCACTGGCCGCGCCGGAGGCCCCGGCCGAAGAGGCCGCCCCGACCCCGAAGGGTGAGCCAAAGACGTGAGCAGCACGGCCCTGCTGGAGCGGCTGATGCGGCTCCACCCCGCCGAGATCGACCTGACGCTGGACCGGATGCACCGGCTCCTCGCCGCCTTGGGCCACCCGGAGCGGCGGCTGCCGCCGGTGATCCATATCGCCGGGACCAACGGCAAGGGCTCGGTGCAGGCGATGCTGCGGGCCGGGCTGGAGGGCGGCGGCGGGCGGGTCCATGCCTATACCTCGCCGCACCTGGTGCGGTTTCACGAGCGGATCCGGCTGGCCGGCGAGGAGATCTCGGAAGAGGCGCTTTGCGCGGTGCTGGAAGAGGTCATCGAGGCCAACGCGGGCGAAGAGATCACTTTTTTCGAGGCCACCACGGCGGCGGCCTTCGTGGCCATGGCCCGGGAGCCCGCCGACTGGTGCCTGCTCGAGGTGGGGCTGGGCGGGCGGCTTGATGCGACGAACGTGGTCGAGGCCCCGGCGCTTTGCGTCATCACCCCGGTGGCGCTCGATCACCAGGAGTTTCTCGGCGAGACGCTGGGCGAGATCGCCGGCGAAAAGGCGGGGATCCTGAAGCGCGGGGTTCAGGCCGTTGTGGCGCGGCAGGAGGAGGTGGCCGAGGCGGTGATCGAGCGGGCGGCGGCACGGGTGGGCGCACCGCTGCTGACCGAGGGGCAGCACTGGCATGGCCAGGTGGAGCGCGGGCGGCTGGTGGTGCAGGACGAGACCGGGCTGGTGGACGTGCCGCTGCCGGTGTTGCGCGGCCCGCACCAGGTGGCCAACGCGGGTGTGGCGATTGCCGCGCTGCGGGCGCTGGGGCAGGGCGATGCGGCGCTGGAGGCGGCCATGCGCAACGCCCTGTGGCCCGCGCGGATGCAACGGCTGGACGAGCGGGCCGGGCTGGAGCTGTGGCTCGACGGCGGGCACAACCCGGCGGCGGCGGCGGTGCTGGCGCAGGGGTTGGCCGAATTGCCGGAGCGGGAGACGGTGCTGGTGGTCGCGATGCTGGCCAACCGCAGGCCGGAGGCCTTTCTGACGCCCCTGGCTGCGCAGGCGACGGCGCTGGTGGCGGTGCCGATCCCTGACGAGCCCAAGGCGCATGCGCCGGGTGTCATCGCCGCCGCCGCGCGGGCGCTGGGCATGGCGGGTGAGGAGGCTCCGAGCCTCGCGGCTGCGCTCGATGCGGTCGCCCTGGCGCATCCCGGCGCGCGCGTGGTGATCTGCGGATCGCTCTACCTGGCGGGCGCGGTGCTGGGCGGGCGAGCCTGATCGGGGCGGTTCGAGCAGCCTGCGACGAGCGGTTTTAGCCGTGCCGCTGCCCTATCGGGGCCTTTGGCGGGGCGGTGCGGGTTTGGGGCGAAATTTCTGCGCCGGATAAGTCCTTGTAACGACTCGCAATCCCGAATCGGCGAAGCCTTGAGAGGCCCGGAGAGCACACTTGATGTTGACCAAATTGGCGGAAATCCGCTAGATTTTGGGTCAAATACTATAGGTGCGCCAGCCTGCCAGCACATATCCAAGGGCGCGCCGACGATTGGGGGACTGTCATGCGCTTGGCCGCTCTAGCGATTGCGGCGGGACTTGCCTCCGGGGCTGCGGGCCTCGGGGCGGAGCCGCTCTGGATCACCGAGGATATCCTCTCCAAGAGTTTTGACCTGAAGGGCGAGCCGATCACCATCGAACGGGCGCCGGTGGAGGGCGAAGGCCTGAGCCGCGAGCTGGCCGAGAACTGCCCGCCCGCCTGCATCCAGCCCAATGCGGCGGCCGAAGGCGTGGCGACGGTGGGCGAGCTGGAGGTGATCTCCTTCCTCGAAGCGGAGGTGGCAGGCGGCACCGGGCTGCTGCTCGACAGCCGGATGCCCGATGTCTACCTCAAGGGCACGATCCCCGGCGCGGTCAACGTGCCCTACACCACGCTCGACCCGAAGAACCCCTACCGGAAGGAGATTCTCAAGGCGCTGGGCGCGGTGGAGGGGCCGGACGGGAGCTGGAACTTCGATGGTGCCATGTCGCTGACGATGTTCTGCTCGGGCCCGTGGTGCGACCAGTCGGCGCGGGCGATCACCAGCCTCGCCTCGGCAGGCTATCCGGCGGACAAGCTGCGCTACTACCGTGGCGGATTGCAGGTGTGGTCGCTGCTCGGCCTCACCGTGACGCAGCCCTGACCGGCATGCAGGGACGGGACAACATGTTCAGAGCCTTGGTGACGGCCTCGGCCTTGCTGACCGCAACGCTGGCCGCCGTCCTGTTCGTGCCCGGCGTCGGGCGCGAGCGCGTGGATACCTCGGGCGGCATTGCCTCGACCGGCGACATGATGCGCAGCGGCGGGTTGGTGACCATGGAGGCGAGTGAGGCCTCCGTGATGGCGCCCGCGCCGGCGACGGAGCCGGAGGTGGTGGCCGAAGCGGAGGCGGTGGTGGAACCGGCGCCGGTTGCGGAGGTGGTCGAGGCCCCCGAGCCGGAGGTTCCGGAGGCGGAGAGCTCTGCCGAGACCGGTGCCGAAGTTGCCGAGGCCGCGCCGGGCGTTGATGCCGATGCGCTGGCGGCGGATGTTCTGGCTGCGCTTTCGCAGAGCGACGTCACCGGTGTGGAAGGGCCTTTGGCCGACGAGGTCGCGCTGGCGGCCACGGTGGCGCTCTCGGCCCTGGCGATGCCGGAAGAGGCGCTTGAGGCAGAGGCGGAGACGCCGAGGGCGCAAACCGCCGACGACATGCGCGCCCTCAGTGCGGGCGTGCTGGCCGGGCTCGGCCTCGAGCTGCCGACGGAGCCTGCGCCGCCGCCCGCGCCGGTATCGGCGCAGCGCCGGTTCGTGACCGCGCCCTCCTCGCAGCGGGCGCTGGAGGAGGCGGCAGGCTGGAGCACGGATTACGTGCTGATCGGCCTCGGCCTCGGTCCGCGCAAGGTGACGACCCCGCTGGAGGACGCGCAGGAATGGTCCACAGCCTATGTCCTGCGGGGCCTCGAGGAAGCGGGCGCGGGCCCGAGGCCGGTGGCCACCGGCGGGCCAGTGACATTGGAAGAGGTGATCGCGACCGCGATGGAGGAAGGCCGCTCGGAGGAATACCTTGTGGCCCTGATCGACGAGCTTTCGGCGGCGGGCCAGCTCGAGGCGCCGGCGGCGCTCCTGCGGCCTGACGGGCAGGTGGACTCGCGGTTGGTGCTGAACGCGCTGGTCACGGCCTCCACGGTGGCGGCACGCAAGAGTGCAGGCCCCGAGACGCGCCCGGCGCGGCGGTTGAGCAAGCCGGTGACCTATACCGTGCGGGAGGGCGACAGCCTCGCCTCGATCGCCTACCGGTTCTACGGCATCACCTCGCGCTACACCGTGATCTTCGAGGCCAACCGCGGCACGCTGCCGAGCCCCGACCACGTCAAGGCGGGGCAGAGGCTGACCATTCCGGCGGGCTGAGGCCAGCCGAGGCTCAAGGGGCGAAAGAGCAAGACCAACACCCAGGCACGCCCCCGCCCACCGGCCCGCTCGTGGCCGGTGGTTTTGTTTTCAGGGGGCTGCGGGTGCCTTCGAGCCGCCGTCGCCGCGGTGGGGGTGCAGGGTGGGCATCGCCGATGCGCCGGGCCGGGCTCAGACGCCGAGGCACCAGCGCAGGATCGCCTTCTGGGCGTGCAGGCGGTTCTCGGCCTCGTCGAAGATCACCGACTGGGGGCCGTCCATCACCGCCGATGTCACCTCTTCGCCGCGGTGGGCGGGGAGGCAGTGCATGAAGAGCGCCTGCTCGCCCGCCGCTGCCATCACGTCCTCGTTCACCTGGTAGGGGCGCAGCAGGTTGTGGCGGCGCTCGCGGGTGCTTTGCGCGTCGTGCATCGAGACCCATGTATCGGCCACGATCAGGTCGGCCCCTTCGACGGCGGACCAGATGTCGCGGTCGAACTCGATCTTGCTGCCGGCCTTGCGGGCCTCTTCGACGAAGACCCGCTCGGGGTCGAGCTGCTCGGGGCCGCAGAAGGTGAGATCGAAGCCGAACTTGCCGGCGGCGTGGACGAAGGAGGCGCAGACGTTGTTGCCATCGCCTGTCCAGACCACCTTCTTGCCCTTGATCGGGCCGCGATGCTCCTCGTAGGTCATCAGGTCGGCCATGATCTGGCAGGGGTGGCTGCGGTCTGTCAGGCCGTTGATGACCGGCACGGTGGCGTGCTCGGCCATTTCCAGAAGGGTATCCTCGGCAAAGGTGCGCAGCATGATGAGGTCGACGTAGCGCGACAGCACGCGGGCGGTGTCGGCGATGGTCTCGCCGTGGCCGAGCTGCATCTCGCCGCCCGAGAGCACCATCGTCTGCCCGCCCATCTGCCGCACGCCCACGTCGAAGCTGACACGGGTGCGGGTGGAGGGCTTTTCGAAGACGAGCGCGACCATGTGGCCCGCCAGCGGCTGCGCGTCGTCGGGCAGGCCCTTCAGGCGGCCTGCGCGGGCCGTCTTCATGGCGCCTGCCGTGTCGATCATCTGCCTCAGGTCGGTGATGTCGGTCTTGTTGATGTCGAGGAAGTGGTTCATTGCGCGGCCTCCACGGCGGTGGCGGCGGCGTCGAGGCGGGTGATCGCCTCGGCGATCTCCTCCTCGGTGATGTTAAGCGGCGGCAGAAGGCGCATGACATTGTCGGCGGCGGGCACGCCGATGACGAGGGCATCGTAGCCCGCCTTCACCACGTCGGCCGCGGGCAGCTTGCACTTGAGGCCGAGCATGAGGCCCTGGCCGCGGACGCCTTCGAACACCTCGGGGTGGGCGGCAACGAGGCCTTCGAGCTTTTGCCGAAGAAGGCCGCCCTTGCGGGACACATTGGCCAGGAAGGCCGGGTCGGAGACGATATCGACCACGGCCTTGCCTATGGCACAGCCCAGCGGGTTGCCGCCGTAGGTGGAGCCGTGGGTGCCCGCGACCATGCCGGCTGCCGCGGCCTCGGTGGCCAGCACCGCGCCGAGCGGAAAGCCGCCGCCGATGCCCTTGGCGGACATGGCGATATCCGGCTCGATCCCGGCCCATTCGAAGCCGAAGAGCTTGCCGGTGCGGCCCATGCCGCATTGCACCTCGTCGGCGATCAGCAGCACGCCATGCGCATCGCAGGCAGCGCGGATGGCCTTGAGCTGATCATCGGGGAGCACGCGGATGCCGCCCTCGCCCTGGATCGGCTCGATCAGCACCGCCGCCACGTCCGGCTTGGCGATTTCGGCCTCAAGCTGGGCCATGTCGCCCCAGGTGAGGTGGCGGAAGCCGGGCAGCAGCGGGCCGAAGCCGCCGACCATCTTCTCGGTGCCGGAGGCGGCGATGGCGGCCGACGACCGGCCGTGGAAGCAGCCGTCGAAGGTGAGGATCTCGACCCGCTCGGGGTGGCCCGCCGCGTGGTGGAACTTGCGCGCCATCTTGACCGCCAGCTCGCAGGCCTCGGTGCCGGAGTTGGTGAAGAAGACGGTATCGGCAAAGCTCACCTCGACGAGCTTGTCGGCCAGCGCCTTCTGCTCGGCGACGGTGTAGAGGTTGGAGACGTGCCAGAGCTTGTTTGCCTGCTCGGTCAGCACCTTGACCAGCTCGGGCGCGGCGTGGCCCAGCGCGTTGACGGCGATGCCGGAGCCCAGGTCGAGGAAGCGTCGGCCATCCTGCTCGACAAGCCATGCGCCCTCGCCCTTCACGAAGGTGAGGGGGGCGCGGTTGTAGGTCGGCAGGATGGAGGGGATCATCGGATCGTCCTTTCGGGATACAGGCCTTGGGCATGCAAGAGCCGGCGGCGTTCGTCAACGATTTTCGGGGTTTGGACCATGGGGCGGGCGGGCACGGCAAGGCGGCCCGGGAGAGATCAGGCGCGGCGTCGGCGTCGGAGGATGTCACCAGTGGTCATGGGGGGCAGATAGCGCATTGACGGCAGCTTGGGAAGCGCGATCTATGCCCGCAGCACGAGGATTGCCCATGTCCGATGTTCCCTTTGCCCCGGTGCGGCCCGACAACACCCTGGCGGCGCTCTGCATCGCCGGTGCCACGGCCTTCATCGCGCTGTCGACGCTGTTTGCCAAGACGCTGACGACCGATGCGCTGGGGTCGGCCTTGTCGCCCTTCCAGGTGAGCCACGGGCGGTTCGTCTTTGCGCTGGTGTTTTTTGTCGCGGGCTGCGCGGTGATCCGGCCCCGGTTCACCCGGCCGCACTGGGGGCTGCACCTGGCGCGGACGGGGTGCGGCTGGGGCGGGGTGACGCTGATGTTTGCCGCCGTGGCCTTCATCCCGATGGCCGATGCCACGGCGCTGAGTTTCACCAGCCCGGTGTTCACGCTGATCTTTGCGGTGGTCCTGCTGGGCGAGCGGGTGGGCCGGGTGCGCTGGGCCGCCGTGGCCGTGGCGCTCACCGGCGCGGCGGTGCTGCTCCGGCCCACGCCGGAGAGCTTTCAGCCCGCCGCATTGCTGGCGCTGGGGGCCGCGGTGGCGATGGGCACGGAGAACATCTGGATCAAGAAACTGACCCGCCGGGAGGGGCGATTGCAGATTCTGCTTGTCAACAACGTGCTGGGCGTGCTGATCGCCAGTGCGGCGCTTCTGGCCGCAGGCTGGCAGAGCCCTACATTGGCGCAATGGGGCGCGCTGGCCGGCGTCGGACTGTCGATGGCAACGGCACAGAGCTTTTATATCAACGGGATGGCCCGGGCCGATGCGAGTTTCGTGGCGCCGTTCATCTACGGCACGCTGGTCTTTGCCGCGCTCTTCGATGCGGTGATCTTCGGGGCGGTGCCGGACTGGGTGAGCTGGCTGGGCGCGTCGATCATTGTTGCAGGCGCGCTCCTGCTGGCCTGGAGAGAAGGCAGAAAGCGCCCGGTCGGGTTGCGCCCGGCGCGAGGCGTAGTAAAATAAGGGCAACAAGCGGCCCGGTGGCGGGCCGCTTTGCAGTTTGAAAGGATGGTCGGGCATGTCGTGGACCGATGAGCGCGTTGAAACCCTGAAGCGGATGTGGGGCGAGGGCCAGTCGGCCAGCCAGATCGCAAAGGAATTGGGCGGGGTGACCCGCAATGCGGTGATCGGCAAGGTGCATCGGCTCGGGCTCTCGAACCGCACCACGGGCGCGGCGCCGGCTCCGGCGGCCAAGCCCGCCGCAAAGGAGAAGCCCACGCCCGCCGCGGCCAAGGCCAAGCCCAAGGCGAAGCCGGCAAAGGCCGAACCTGCCGAGGAGAAGCCCGCGCGCGAGGAGCCCGCGACCCAGAGCGCCGCGCCCGTCAGCCCGGCCCGCAAGGCGATCATCCCCGCCGGCCAGCCGCTGCCGCCGCAGCCCTCGGCCAACGAGATCAGCCCCGAGGCGCTGGCCTCGGTGCGCGAGGTGGAGAAGAAGGCCAAGCGGCTCACGCTGATGGAACTCACCGAGCGGACCTGCAAATGGCCGATCGGCGACCCGGCGACCGATGACTTCTGGTTCTGCGGGCTCTCGGTGCAGCAGGGCAAGCCCTATTGCGAGGCTCATGTGGGCGTGGCCTTCCAGCCGATGTCGTCGCGCCGCGACCGGCGGCGCTGAGAGGCTTGTGCAGCAAAAATAATTTTTGTTGCACAAAGTGAGTTGACCTCCTTGTGCAACGAAAGATATTTTTGTTGCACATGGCCCAACTTGACCGACATTCCGCCAATGCAATGGCTGCCTACCACGACCTCCTCCGTTCTCTAAAGGATGAGCGGGCAAGCGATGTGCGTGGAAAGCCGACCCTCTACAAGGTGAACGGGAAGGATTATTGGTACGACGTGTACCGTGTCGGCTCGGACGTTCAAAAGACATACATCGGTGAGGATACGGACGAGCTTCGAGGGCGGCTTGACCGGATACGGGACCTGCGGGCGGAAGCTGAGGCGCGAGAGGCAAACCGGACCCGGCTGGTGCGGCTGCTGCGTGCCGAGGGTGTGGCCAGCATGGATGGCGGCACGGGTAGCCTGCTGGCCGCGATGGCGCGGATCGGGGTGTTCCGGCTGGGCGGCACGATCATCGGCACGCAGGCGTTCAAGCTCTACGAAGGCGAGTTGGGTGTGAGACTGGGGTACTCGGACCTCGCGATGACCGGTGACATGGATATCGCAAGTTTCGAGCGGCTCTCGGTTGCACTGGACGACACGGTATCGGAGCCACTGAACGACGTGCTGGCGGACCTGTCCTTTGATCCCGTTCCGTCTCTCCACAAGGGGAAGGTCTGGAAGTGGCGGCAGACGCGACGTGAGATGTTGGTCGAATTCCTCACGCCTTCCTTCGAGGCGGACGAGGGGTTGAAGGAGTTGCCGTCGCTGGGGGTGTCGGCGCAGGCGTTGCACTTTCTGAATTTCCTGCTGGCGCGGCCGATCCCGGCGGTGGGGCTCTATCGCTCCGGCGTGCTGGTGCAGGTGCCGCGGCCGGAGGCCTATGCGATTCACAAGCTCATCGTCGCCGCCCGGCGCGCGGGCGAGGACCGGAGCAAGGCGCGCAAGGACATGGCACAGGCGGCGTTGCTGATCGCGACGCTGGCGGAGGACCGTCCGGACGAGCTGAAGGAGGCCTGGGAGGAGGCGCGGGCGGGCGGGCCGAAGTGGTGCACGCTGATCGACGCGACGCTTGACCGAATGCCCGAAAGCCGCGCCCTCCTGACAGCGCTCTGACAGGAATGCCCGTTCACGGACTTGTCAGAACACCGCCGGGCGCTAGAACTCTTCCCCTGATGTAACGAGGGACAAGGGAGGCCAACCACATGGCCCCGATCATATCCATCAAGGGATTGCAGAAGACCTATGACAGCGGCCACACGGCGCTGCACGGGCTCGACCTCGATATCGAGGAGGGCGAGATCCTCGCGTTGCTGGGGCCGAACGGCGCGGGCAAGACGACGACGATCTCGGCGGTTTGCGGGCTGATCCGGCCCACCGGCGGCACGGTGACCGTGGGCGGGCACAACATTGCCACCGACTACCGCGCCGCCCGCGCCATGATCGGGCTGGTGCCGCAGGAGATTTCGATCGAGCCCTTCGAGAGGGTGATGAACACCGTGCGCTTTTCGCGCGGGCTCTTCGGCAAGCGGAAGGACGACGCCTACCTGGAGAAGGTGCTGCGGAGCCTGAGCCTGTGGGACAAGAAGGACAGCCGGAACAACGAGCTTTCGGGCGGGATGAAGCGGCGGGTGCTGATCGCCAAGGCGCTCAGCCACGAGCCGCGGGTGCTGTTTCTCGACGAGCCCACGGCGGGCGTGGACGTGAACCTGCGCAAGGACATGTGGCAGCTGGTGCGCGAGCTGCGGGCCGACGGGGTGACGATCATCCTGACCACCCATTACATCGAAGAAGCCGAGGAGATGGCCGACCGGATCGGGGTGATCGACAAGGGGCGGCTGCTGCTGGTCGAGGAGAAGGACAAGCTGATGAAGTCGCTGGGCCGCAAGGAGCTGGTGCTGGAGCTGGCCAAGGCGCCCGATGCGATCCCGGCGAGCCTTGCGGGCTACGAGCTGGAGCTGGAGGGCAACCGGCTGACCTATACCTTCGACACCACCGCCGAGAGTACGGGCGTGACCCGGCTGATGGCCGATCTGGCCGCGGCGGGGCTGAAATTTACCGACCTTTCGACCCGGCAATCGAGCCTCGAGGACGTGTTCCTCTCGCTTGTCGACGAGGGGCAGCAGAAGGAGGTGGCGCAATGAACTGGCTGGCGATCGGGGCGATCTACCGGTTCGAGATGGCGCGGTTCTTCAGGACCGTGACCCAGAGCATCATCTCGCCGGTGCTCTCGACGGTGCTCTACTTCGTGGTCTTCGGCTCCGCCATCGGCGGACGGATCGAAAGCGTGGAGGGGGTCAGCTACGGCGCCTTCATCGTTCCGGGGCTGGTGATGCTGACGCTGTTGCAGCAATCCATCAGCAACGCGAGCTTCGGGATCTACTTTCCCAAGTTCATCGGCACGATCTTCGAGCTGCTCTCGGCGCCGATGAGCTTTATCGAGATCGTCATCGGTTATGTCGGCGCGGCGGCGACCAAGGCGCTGTTCATCGCGGGCATCATCATGATCACCGCGAACTTCTTCGTGGAGCTGAACATATTGCATCCGGTCTGGATGCTGGCCTTTCTCGTCATGACGGCGGTGAGCTTTGCGCTTCTGGGCTTCATCATCGGGATCTGGGCGAAGAACTTCGAGCAGTTGCAGCTGATTCCGCTGCTGGTGGTCACGCCACTCGTTTTTCTGGGCGGGTCGTTCTACTCGATCTCGATGCTGCCGCCGGCCTGGGCCACGGTGAGCCATTTCAACCCGGTGCTCTACCTGGTGAGCGGGTTCCGCTGGAGCTTCTTCGGCATCTCCGACGTGCCCGTGGGCATCTCGCTCATCGCGGTGGCCGGGTTTTTCGTTGCCTGCCTCCTGGCGATCTATGCCATCTTCAAGACAGGGTGGCGGATCAAGCCGTGAGG
Source organism: Vannielia litorea (assembly GCF_900142295.1). NCBI lineage: Bacteria > Pseudomonadati > Pseudomonadota > Alphaproteobacteria > Rhodobacterales > Paracoccaceae > Vannielia > Vannielia litorea. Next base: position 3,003,895 of record NZ_FSRL01000001.1, on the reverse strand, counting down.
CGGTGGCATGAAATTGCAGGCAGAGGTGGCGGGGCCGGGGTTTGACGACTGGCGCGGGCTGCACAGGCTGCTGGTGGCCTGCTTTGCCGAGATGGAAGGCCGGATCGACCCGCCCTCGTCGCTGAAGCGCCTCACGCCCGAGGGCCTGGCGGAAAAGGCGGAGCAGGAGGTGCTGATGCTGGTGCGCTACGGCTCGCGGGTGGTGGCCTGCGGCTTTGCGGCGCCGAGGCGACCGGTGATCTATCTCGGAAAGCTGGCCGTCACCGAGCAGCTGCGCGGGCAGGGGTTGATGCGGCAGATGGTGGACCTGGCGGAGCAGATGGCGCGGGACGGCGGGTTCGAGGCGCTGGAGCTGCAATCGCGGGTCGAGCTGACCGAGAACCATGCCGCCTTTGCCGCGCTGGGCTTTGTCGAGGTCGGGCGGACGGCGCATGAGGGCTTTGACCGGCCCACCTCGATCACCTTTCGCCGCAGCGTTGCCCCTTCCGCCGCGCCGCGTGCGCCTGTATAGCGCGGCGCATGTCCAGCAATCCGCCCGATCTGCGCCCCGACCTCGCGCCCGCTCCCCGCTTTGGCGAGGCTCCCCGTGACGGGCAGCCGCGCATCGGCATGGTTTCACTCGGCTGCCCCAAGGCGCTGGTGGACAGCGAGCGGATTTTGACCCGGCTCAGAGCAGAGGGCTACGGGATCAGCCCGGACTACGCCGGCGCCGATGCGGTGATCGTCAACACCTGCGGGTTTCTCGACAGCGCCAAGGCCGAGAGCCTGGAGGCGATCGGCGAGGCGATGGCGGCCAATGGCCGGGTGATCGTGACGGGCTGCCTGGGCGCGGAGCCCGACTACATCACCGGGGCGCATCCGAAGGTGCTGGCGGTGACCGGGCCGCACCAATACGAGCAGGTGCTGGACGCGGTGCATGCGGCGGTGCCGCCCGCGCCCGATCCGTTCGTGGATCTGTTGCCGGCGAGCGGGGTGAGCCTGACGCCGCGGCATTACAGCTACCTGAAGATCTCGGAGGGCTGTAACCACAAGTGCAGGTTCTGCATCATTCCCGACATGCGCGGGCGGCTGGTGTCGCGCCCGGCGCATGCGGTGGTGCGCGAGGCGGAGCGGCTGGTGGCGGCGGGGGTGCGCGAACTGCTGGTGATCAGCCAGGACACCTCGGCATATGGCGTGGACATTCGCCATGCCGAGGAGCGCGGGCACCGGGCGCATATGACCGATCTGGCGCGGGACCTCGGGGGCCTCGGGGCCTGGGTGCGGTTGCATTACGTCTATCCCTATCCGCATGTCCGCGAGGTCGTTCCGCTGATGGCGGAGGGGCTGGTGCTGCCCTATCTCGACATCCCGTTCCAGCATTCGCACCCCGAAACGCTGAAGCGCATGGCCCGGCCGGCGCATGGCGAAAAGACGCTGGAGCGGATCGCGGAGTGGCGGGCGATTTGCCCCGACATCACCCTGCGGTCGACCTTCATCGTGGGCTATCCGGGCGAGACGGAGGAGGAGTTTGCCCATCTGCTCGACTGGCTCGACGAGGCCCAGCTCGACCGGGTGGGGTGCTTCAAGTACGAGAACGTGGCGGGCGCAAGGTCCAACGCCTTGCCCGACCATGTGCCCGAAGAGGTGAAGGCCGAGCGCTGGGCGCGGTTCATGGAAAAGGCGCAGGCGATCAGCGAGGCCAGGCTGGCGGCGAAGGTGGGCACGCGCTGCGAGGTGATCGTGGACGAGATCGACGCCGAGGGCGTGGCGACCTGCCGGACCAAGGCCGATGCGCCGGAGATCGACGGCAACCTCTTCATCGACGAAGACACCGAGGGGCTGAGCCCCGGCGATATCGTGACGGTCGAGGTGGACGAGGCCAGCGAATACGACCTCTGGGGGCGGCGGATCGCTGCGCCCTGAGCGGGCGGCCCGTGGCGGGCGTGTGAAGACCAGCATCGCCGTCAGGGTATCGGCCATGAAGCGGCGCATGGGTCCGGCAAGCTCGCGGGTATCACGCGGTGCCGGGAAAAATGATGGGGTCGGTGGCTCCCCAGTCACCGACCCCTGGTGATGCCGGCGGGGCCGCCCGTTTCAGGCTCCGTCCCTTGCCCCTGTCGACATGTTCTGCGCAGTGCCTCAGCGGGCGCCTGCGGCCTTTTTCATCACGCGCTCTGCCCGCGCCATTGCCAGGGTGGCGGCTTCGACGGCGATGTCGGAATCGCGCCGGGCCTGGGCGGAACGGGCGCGCAGCTCGGCGAACCTGCGTTGGTTGACGCAGGAGGGCGGGCATTCGGCCCCGGACTCCATCTGATGATCGACCCAATCGGCACAGCCCTCCGGCCAGCCGCAGCTGCGGCAGCGGTGCAGCATCCGGGCCCATGCGTCGTTGTCGAGTGCGCCGGTTTCCATCGCGTCGACCAGATCGGTGCGCGTGGCCTTGGCCATGCCAAGGGCCAGCAGGTAGTGTGTGCGTTCGTCGCCCATGGGTTTCATGCGCCTCGGTCCCTTGTCCGGTTCACGGCACAAGTTTGCCCTTGCTCCTGACTTGCCGCGTTGACTCAGGTCAAATACGGCACAGTTCACGAAGCGGCAGGGGCGCGCAGCACGTCACCGCATTGGGATCAGCCGTTCAAGGGCGGTGCCGTTGCCCCAGGTGCCGTGCAGCTCGCCCGAGGGCGTGATGACGTAATAGAGCGGGTGGTCGCTGCCCCATTGCACGGTGATCAGCTTGCCGTCGATCGTGCCGGCCCCGGCATAGCTGTTGCCGACCGTCCAGGTGATGCTGACGGCGCCGCCGTTCTCGACGATCTCGACGGTGCCGGTGTAGGCGGAGCCGTCGGGGTTGCGGCCCTGGGCGGTGTAGCTGCCGGTGAGGCTTTGGGCGGCCAATGGGGTGGAGAGGGCGAGGGTGGCCGTGAGGGCGGCGAAGGCAAGGCGATGGGTCATGATGCGTGTCCTGAATGATCGGGGATTGAATGGGCCGACTGTGCCCGCCCCGACCTTCAGAGGGCAAGACCGATGAGGATGACGACCCAGGCCAGCCCCAGCGCCACGGCAGAGAGGGCGACGGCGGCAGAGGCGGTGTCTTTGGCCTGCTTGGCGAGCGGATGGCGCTCCATCGAGATGTGATCGACGGTGCGTTCGATGGCGGTGTTGATGCACTCGAAGGCGAAGACCAGCACGCCGCCCATCAGCAGCAGGGCTTTTTCACCGGGGGTGATGGGGAGCACCAGGGCGACCACGACGGAGACGGCATAGGCCATGACCCACTGCTTGAGCGAGTGCTCGGTGTGCCAGACATGGGTCAGCCCCTCCCAGCTCCACCGTGTGCGAAGCCAGATGCGCCTGATTTGCTGTTTCAACATCGTTCCGCCCCTCACACCACGATCCCCGGTTCCGGAGATAGCGGCGAGCGCGTTGATCCTGAACCTTTTTGTTCCGCCTGCCGCCGGATTGTGCGGCCACTGGCGCCCTCGTGCTACAGCCCGGCCGCGGTGCGGCGGACGGTTTCGATGCGGGAGGCGTTGGGCGGGTGGGAGCCGAGGAAGGCATCGCCGGGGTCGGGAATGCGGTTGAAGAAGGCCGCGCCGCGCACCGGGTCGTAGCCGGCGCGCTTGGCGATGATGGTGCCGAGCGCATCGGCTTCGAGCTCGAATTCCTTGGAGAACCGCCGTGCGCCGATGCCGGCGCCGACGCGGCTGGCGGCCTCGACCGCGGCATCGCCGCCGCCGCCCACGCCCACGAGCGTGCCGAGCAGCACCGCCCCGAAGGTGGCGCTTTCGCGGGTGCGGGGGATGTGCTCCTTGATGTGGTGCGCGGCCTCGTGACCGAGGATGAAGGCGAGCTCGTCCTGGTTGCGGGCGTCGGCGATGAGCGCGAGGGTGAAGGCGATGACCGGCCGGCCCGAGCGATCCTCGGTCTGGTAAGCGTTGGGCGGCTGGCCGCGCCGGTCGTCGACCACGATGAGAAAATCGCAATTGGCGCGGGGCAGTCGGGCGCGACATTCGCTCTCGGCGACGGGCTCCACCCGGTTGACCACGGTGACGAAGTTGCGCGCGGCCCGGTTGGCATCGAAGCCGCCCGAGGTGGTGGCGGGCGCTGGCTGGCTTGGCGGTTGCTGGGGTTCGCTGACCTCGACGCAGCCTGCCAGAAGCGACAGGGCCGCAAGCGCGATTGCGGGGAATTTCATGGCGATGGCCTTACCTTGGCTGATCTTCTGGCGGGGAGCTTAGCAGGCGGTGCCGGGCCGCTGTAGCCCCTTGCTGCGGGGCGGCGGCAGATTGCCCGGCCGCCTGCCGTTTGGCGGCTGACAGCGCCGGAGCGGCGGGCTAGGCTGGCGCCATGTTTACCATCGAACACGATTTCGACGCGACGGTGATCACCCTTGTGGACGAGGGCAGGCCGCATCTGGAAGAGGATGTGACCATCCAGGCCTTCGAGGACTGCGTGACCATCCAACAGCTGGATGCCCGCCAGGATGTTGTGCAGAAGATCACCCTTTCGTTGACCCAGATGCGGGATCTGGCCGCTGCGCTCGACCTGCCGGAAGGCGTGTATCAGGTGCGGCCCGCGGGCGAGGGATGAGGCCGGCGCTCAGCGGCTGAGCAGGGTGGTGAAGAGGCTGCCGGAGGTCACCCCGCTGAGAATGGTCAGCGCGGCACTCGAGGCGCCGGGCGAAGAGGCCGTGCCGTTCAGCTCCGTGCGCACGAGGTAGAGGCGGACCAGCGCCTCGCGGGCCTCCGGATCGGTGAACTGCGAGACCTCGCTGCTGCCGAAGACGGAACGCGCGCGCTGCTTGTAGACCTCGAGCTGCTTGTCGATGTCGAGCGCGGCGAAGGCATCGGGCAGGCCGAAGGCGGTGTCGAAGACCGCGCGGAGGGGCGAGCTGCCCATGATCTTGAACCACATCGTGTCATCGGCATCGTCCGGGTCGCCGGCGATGGCCGGCAGTGCGCGCTCCAGGTTGAGCGCGAGGCGAAGTTCCTGGGCCTGCTCTCCGACGGCGATTTCGAACTGGCGCTCGGTGTAGGATTGCCTGATCCGGTCGGTGAAGCCGGTCATCTGCGCGGCCGGGCGGCCCTCGAAGAGGCCGACGACCTTCTGGCGCATCACCTCGACCTGGGTGGCCTGGGGGAGCGCTTCAAATCCCTCCGCGACCCCGAAGGTGGAGAGCATGGCCTCGCGGAGGCGGGGGTTGCCCATGACGGCGGGCCAGAGCTCCTGGATCTCGCCTCGCAGGATGGCCTCTGCGGCAGGGTCCTTCTCTTCGGCGCCGAGCTGGGTGGTCAGGGCATCGAGCCGGTCGATCAGCAGGAGGGCCCGATCTCCGGCAGCCTCGCGCTGGCGGGCGGGGAGCGTATCGGTGCCGGCGCGGATCCGGTCCTCGATCGCGCCGAAGGCGTTGTTTGGTGTCTCATAGGCGCCGAAGCCGAAGGCCTCGGCGAGATCGTAATAGCGGGTGTCGGAGAGGCGGTTGGCGAGCGCCTGCGAGTCCTCGGTGCCCTCCTCCAGCACCTTGCGGATGAAGTACGTGTTGTTGATGTCGTCCGACAGGCCGAAGGCGCCGAGGGCGATGCGGAGGAGGCGGAAATCGTTCACCAGTTCCTCGGCGGTTTGCACCTGGGCGATGCGCGCCTCGAACTCGGCCATGTCGCGCTCGACCGTCGCCGAAGTGGCAAGGCTCTGCTGCTGGCTCTCCTGCGTGCGCTGGAGAAACTGCCAGCCGAGCAGGCCGCCGAGGGGGACGATGGGCGTGAACATCACGAGGGCGTCACGTTGGGCGGTATCGCGGGGCGATCGGGCCTGTGCGCCGCCAGCAGCCGGTCTTCGCGCGGAATGAGGGCACGCAGGCATTTCAGCGCCTGGTAGTGCTGCCCCTCACGCACCGCGGCGGTGGCGGTGTCGAGCTGGGTGCGGCTGTCGTGATCGGTGAAGACCTGGCTCAGTTGCTCGATTCCCCGCATCAGCTGGATGTCGGCGTCGGCCGGCGCGGTATCGCCGGAGAGCACGAGCTGGGCGATATAGGCCACCCGCTTGACCGGGGTCCGGGCCTCCTCGGGGTGGATGGCATCGCGCAGGCGCAGAATGTGCGCGCCGGGGGTGACGATGGAGAGCCGCGAGCGCCGGTCGCCGTTTTCGATCACCGCGCCGTTGATGAGCACGCGCTCCTTGGGGCTGAGCTTGAGGACGAGGCCGCTCATCGTGCCGCCTCCACCTTGCCGCCGAGGCCGCGCATGACGGCCATGTTGATCTCGATCAGCGGCAGCACGTCGGCCTTGCGGCGAAGCACCTTGGAGGAATGCTGTGCGGTGAAGCGGGCGAGATAGAAGATGCGGGCGCGCAGATCGGCGGTGAGGCCGTTCTCGGCATCGGCGACATCGGCGGCCAGCGCTGTCCAGAGTTGGCGGTTCTCGTGGACCGCGGCCGCCAGCGCATTGAAGCTGCGAGGCGCCTTGAGGCGCGAGGTGACTCGGCTGAAGGCTGCGTATTCGGTGCCGCGATGGGTGCGCAGCGGGGCCTGCTGGCCGGAGGAATAGGCGCTTTGCGCCAGTTGCACGGAGTTCAAGTCTCTGTCCTTCCACTCAGGGGGGCATTTGGGCGAGTAGAGTGTGGGCGGGGCGCCCCGGGCCGTTTTGGCCCGGTCCATTCGGCGCCCCGCCCGTCAGGCGGTTACCGGAACAGCGACAGGATCGACTGCGGCGACTGGTTGGCGATGGAGAGCGACTGGACCCCCAGCTGCTGCTGCACCTGGAGCGCCTGGAGGCGGGCCGAGGCGGCCTCCATGTCGGCGTCCACGAGGCTGCCGATGCCGGCGGTGAGGCTGTCGGTCAGGTTCTGGATGAACTCCGACTGGGTCTCGATCCGGCCTTCGACCGAGCCGAAGGCCGCCGCGGCACCGATCGCCGTGTCGATGTAGGTTTCGATGTTGGCCAGAGCCGCCTCGACACCCTCGTCGGTGGTGACATCGAGCTTGTCGACGCCCGAGAGGCCGCCGGTTGCCGTGCCGCCCGAGAAACCATCGTCGGTCAGGGCGAGATCGGTGCTGCTGTCGTTGTCGAGCTGGAGCACCCAGGCACCGGTGGTGGCGTCTTGCATCACGTTGGTCGAGATGTTGGCCACGCCGGCTCCGTCGATCACGGTTTTCAGGCCGCGCGCCACGTCTTCCATGTTTTCGCCGGGACCGGCGATGTAGTCATAGTTGACGCCGCCGATCGACACCCGGTAGCCGTCGCCGTCCTGCACGGCCGCGGTTGTCGAGAAGGTGACCGAGGACGCGCGGGCGTTGATCGTCTCCCCGGTGAAGCCGGCACCTGCGCCACCTGCGCCGCCGCCGTTGACGTTGGCCGTGACGGCCGAGTCGGTGGTGGAGAAGTTCACCTCCACATCGTCGAACTTGACGGTCGACGACAGGGTGATGGTGCCGGTGGCCGCCGAGGCGGTGATGTCTTCGATGCCGGCTGCATTGAGCGCGGCGACGATGCCATCTGCCACCGAGGTGACGGTGTTGCCCGAGGTCGCGGAGGTGTAGGTCACCGTGGTGCCGTTGACCTGCAGGTTGTAGGTGTTGGACGAGCCCGCGGTGGCCGAGGCGAGCGCGATGGTCATGGTGTTGGCGGCGTTGGAGAACTGGTTGCCGGCCACACCGGCGAGCGAGTTCGAACCGTCGGCGGCGGTGATGTAGGTGGCCAGGTTGTTGGTCGTCCCCATCACGCCTGCGTCGAAGCTGAGATCCTGCCGCGCCACGGCGATGTCGGAGGCCGCCACGGTGCCGCCGGCGGACCGGTCGAGCGAACTGAGAATGTTCACCTCGTCGGTGCCGGACAGGAGGTTGAGCCCGTTGAACTGGGCCGCACCTACGACGGAGGCGATCTGGTCGGAGAGCGCGTCGATGTCGGCCTGGAGCTTGCCGCGGTCGACGTTTTCTTCCTGCGCGCCAACGATCTTTTCCTTCATCTGCACGAGCAGGTCGGTGACGGTTTCGGCGCCGTTGCGGGCGACCGCGACGGTGCTTTCGCCCAGAGACAGGCTCTCGGAGATGGCCTTGAAGCCGCGAACGTCGGACTCCATCACCTTGGAGATCGCCCAGATGGCGGAGTTGTCGCGGGCGGAGCCCACGGACTTGCCGGTGGAGATTTCGGCCTGGGTCTGCTCGAGGCTCATGTTGATGCCACGGAGCGTCTGCAGGGCCACCATCGAGCTTGTATTGGTCAGAATGCTGGACATGGTTCCCTTGGTCCTTTCAGATGGGCGCTTTGCGCCATTTCGGAGAGCCGCCCCGCAGGACGGCCAGATCCGGTTTCACCGTGTTGCGGACCATTCGACCGGGCCGCGCCACCCACAGAGGTGCGGGGCGAACCTGCCTGAACGAGCTTAAGCGATTGCTAAGATGTGACGGTCTCAACGTCCTGATTTGAGAGCACTTTGTCTCTCATTGTCCGGAAATGCGGGCCAGCCGCGGTGCGCAGGCATGCCAAGAGGCCCGCCCGCGCCGGCAGGGTTCGGAAGGCGCGGTCAGGCGCGACGTTCGAAGCTCGACCGCACAGGCCCGAGATCCTGCCGTTTGCCCTTGTCCGTGTAGGTATCGAGATGCTCGGCGGCGCGCCGGGTCTCGCTCAGCCTGCGGGCCACGGCGCGGAGCCCGCGCTGCGCGGCATCGAGCAGACGGTCGTTGCCGCGCGCGCTCACCGACAGGGCCTCGATCTGGGACCGTGTCAGCGTGTCGGCCCGGGCCTCGATCTCCTTCAGGAGGTCGTGCTTTTGCTCGTAGAGGGCCTCGAGCTGCTCGAAGTCGGCCCCCTTGAGAGCCTCGCGTTCGGCCGCCATGAGGGCCTGCGCACGTTCGTAGAGTTCCATGTTGTCAGCCATGTGTTCGCGCCTTCAGACTTTCAAAGATGTGTTCTGCCAGGCCGATACCGCCCTGGCGTGCCATTGCCCGCGCCTGCTCCTGCCGCAGGAAGGAGGCAAAACCCTCCTCGCCCGCGCCGCCGCCGAAGGCCTCGCGCGTTTCGCCAAGCCCGGCCTGGCCCAGCATCTCGGCCAGGAAGCTCGCCTCGAGCTCGACCGCGACCTTGCGCAGCTGCGCGACGCGATCGGGCGGGACGGCGGCAGGGGGAGTGGAGGGAATCGAGGGCATGCGGTGCCTTTCGAATTGCGGCGATTTTGAGGCATTAGGGCAGAAAGCGGTAAAAGATCGGTAACCAAAGCCGGTCATTCTGCGAGCAACTTGCCAGAAGGATCAGGTTGGGATGCAGAACGCGATGATGTCGGAGCTGGCCGCTTTTGCCGTGTCGACCGGGCAGGCGAGGCCGGTGCACCAGGCGGGTCATCCGCGCGGGGCAAGCGGTGCGCCGGCCCAGGGCGAGGGCGATTGGGCCGCTGTCTTCGCCTCCGCCTCGGCCCAGCGTGTCGTGGCTCCACCGGATGCGGCAGGCGCCCCGAGGGTGGCTGAGCCAGAGGTTGTGGATGCTCCGGAGGATCCGGGGCCGGAGGACGGGGCGGACGACCTGGCCGGCGCAACCCCGCTGGAGCCGTCGCTGCTGGAGGCGGAAGAGGCGGAAGGGGCGCTCGAGGCGGCGGACGCACCCTTTGCGCCGGAAGGGGAGGACCTCGTGCCTGAGCCCGCCCCCACAGGGCTCCTGCCCACCCCTCCCCAGGTTGCGCCGCAGCCGGGGACCGAGGCGGCGACGACGGGGGATGTGGCTCCGGCGGCGGCGGGCGCGGCGGAGGCTCTCGGGCGCAGCCGGGACGGCCCGCTGCCGGACAACTCCCTGCGGCCGCCCGCCCCGGAGCTTGGGGAAATGCCCGGGAGGCAGCAGGACCCGCGCGCGCGTGCCGAGGCCGGGCGGGCGCCGCAGGCGGTGATACAGGGTCAAGCGGTGGCCGGCGCACCTGAACCGCCGGCCGCTCCGAAGACGGGCATGCGGGATGGCGGGGCTTCGCCGACGCTGGCTCCCCCGGTGGTCAGGGACGGGCGGCCCGTGCCGGAGCAGGAGGATCCGCCCCTGCGATTCGTTGAGGCCGACCCGGCTCGCGCGCCCGCGGCGGAGGGTCAGGCCCTGCCGCCCGACAAGGCAGCCCCGGGCCCGATGTTGCCCAGGAGCGACGCCGGGCTGCGCACCGACAGGGCGCAGACCGTGAAACGCGCAGGCATTCGAGAGATGGCACCGCCGGAGGCGCGCCCGCGGCCGCCGACCCATGCCCTGGAAACAGCCCGTGAGGCCGAGCCCGCTCCTGCGCAGGGGGCCGCTGCAGCAACCTCGCCGGCACCCACCCCCCCGCGTGCTGCGGCGATTGTGCCCATGCCCGAGGCCGAGGTCGCCGCGATCCAGGGCGTGACAGAGCCGCGCGGCGCAACGGTTGCGCCGCAAGCCGCGGGCCCTGCCGCGCCGCCGGGTCAGACGGCGGTGGCGCAGCAAGTGGCGGTGCAGATCGGCCAGATCGCGCGGCCGCTGCCGGACGGACCCATCGAGCTGAGCCTGCATCCCGAGGAACTGGGACGGCTGAAACTCTCGTTCTCCGGCGCGGAGGCCGGCCTGCATGTGGTGATCGCCGCCGAGCGCCCCGAAACGCTCGACCTGTTGCGGCGCCACATCGACGTGCTGGCGCAGGAAATGCGGCGCCTCGGGGCCGAGGGCGCGCAATTCAGCTTTCTGGGCGGCAATGCGACATTCGCCGACCGTCACAGGGGCTCGGGCGCACAGGGCAGGAGCCTCGGCTGGGCCGGTGATGGCAGCCCCGGCAGCCCGGCCCCGATGGAGGCGACCGCCCCGCGCCCCATGCTCCGCCTCGGCGATGCCGGGCTCGACCTCAGGCTTTGACTGGAGACACAGATGGAAACCACATCCGCCACAGCGGCAACGCTCACCTCGGGCACCACATCGCAGTCAAGCGAGGGGTTCATCAACTCGGACTTCGAGACCTTTCTGAAAATGATGACGACCCAGCTCCAGAACCAGGACCCGCTGAACCCGCTGGACAGTGCCGACTTTGCCGTGCAGCTGGCCACCTTCTCGAACGTCGAGCAACAGGTGCGCACCAACGTGTTGCTCGAACGGCTGAGCGCGCAGATGAGCCTGGGCGGCATGGCGGAAATGGCGAGCTTTGTCGGCATGGAGACCCGGGTGACGGCGCCCGCCCTCTTCACCGGCCAGCCTGTCGAGATGACGCTGGATGTGGCGAAGGGCGCCGACACGGGCGTGCTCGTGGTGCGCGACGCTTTTGGCGTGGAGCGGCAGCGGCTGTCGATCGACACCACGGCGCCCTACCACGTCTGGCAGGGGACGGATGAGACCGGAGTGCCGCTGGCCGACGGGATCTACAGTTTCGAGGTGGAGAGCTACCGGAACGGCGAATTGGTGGGCACGGCGGAGGCGCAGGTCTATGCCCGCGTCGCGGAGGCCAGGATCGAGGCTGGCGAGACGGTGCTGCTGCTCGACAGCGGCATCGCGGTTCCGGCCTCCAGCGCCACGGCGCTGCGCCTGCCGGTGGTCTATGAACCCGCGCCGGACCCGTAGACCTGGCATCGCCTGCCCGCCTGGCGCCGCCTTGGACTATCGGCGCGGCAATCGGGAGGTTCGTGCCGCCGGAGCACGACGGGAGGCCGGATTCAGAGCATGTCCAGCAGCGCAACCGCTGCGAGGGCCAGAGCCGCGCCGAGGCCGGCCCAGGCGAGACGGCCCCAGAGCGGGCCGCCGCTGGGACGGGGCGGAGGAGGCGTGGCCTGGGCGATCAGGGCCCTTTCCAGCAGCGCGGGCAGGCGCGGGCCGAAACGGATGGCAACGCGGGCGGTTTCCTTCAGGTCGTGCAGCAGCGCGGCGGGGCCGACGTTGCGCTTGACGTAGTCCTCCACCACCGGCCGGGCGGCTTGCCAGATGTTGATGTTGGGGTGCAGCGAGCGGGCCACGCCCTCGACCACCACCATCGTCCGCTGGAGCAGGATCAACTCGGTGCGGGTTTCCATCCCGAAGCGCTCGGTCACCTCGAAGAGGTAGGAGAGGAGCCGGGCCATCGAGATGTGGGTCGCGTCCATGCCGAAGATCGGCTCGCCGACGGCGCGCAGGGCGCGTGCGAACTCGTCCACGTCGCGGTCGGCGGGCACATAGCCGGCCTCGAAATGCACCTCGGCCACGCGCTTGTAGTCCTTGCGGATGAAGCCCATCAGGATCTCGGCGTAGACGCGGCGGGTGTATTCGTCGATCCGGCCCATGATGCCGAAGTCGAGCGCGATGATCTCGCCGCCGGGCGCGACCTTGAGATTGCCCTGGTGCATGTCGGCATGAAAGAGGCCGTCCCGCAGGGCGTGACGCAGGAAGAGCGAGAGCACCCGCTCGCCGAGGGCCACGCGGTCATGGCCGGCGGCGTCGATCGCGGCGAGATCGTTGAGCGGGATGCCCTCGGCCCATTCCAGCGTCATCACGTGGCGTGACGACAGCGGCCAGAACGGGCGCGGCACGATGAAGCCCTCGTCGCCCTCGGTGTTCTCGGCGAATTCGGAGGCGGCGGAGGTCTCGAGCCGCATGTCGAGTTCGCCGGCCACGACGCCCTCGAAATGCGCGATCACGTCGCGGGGCCGGAGGCGGCGGGAGGCCGGAGAGAGCGCCTCGATCATGGCGGCGGCGAAGTAGAAGGCGTCGATGTCGCGGGAGAAGGCGCGCTCGATGCCGGGGCGCAGCACCTTGACGGCGACCTGGCGCCCGTCATCCGCGCTGGTGGCCTTGTGGACCTGGGCGATGGAGGCGGCGGCGACCGGCTCGGAGAAATCGGAGAACATCGCCTCGACCGGCTGGCCAAGCTCGGCCTCGACCACGCGCATTGCCTCGGCGCGGGGGAAGGGGGGCAGCTTGTCTTGCAAGACCATGAGCTGCTGGGCGAGCTCGGGGCCGACCACATCGGGGCGGGTGGAGAGGATCTGGCCGAACTTGATATAGGCGGGGCCGAGCGCGGTGAGGGCGCGGGTGACGGGCGGCTGGGCCGGGTCGCCCTTGTGGCCGAGCCACTTGAACGGCCAGCCGAGGATGCGGGCAGCCACGCGCAGCGGGCGCGGTGCATCCATGGCCTCGAGTGCCACGCCCATCGCGCCGGTGCGCTCGAAGGTCGCTCCGGTGCGGATGAGGCGCCAGATGTTGTGCGGCCCGCGCATCGCCCCTCAGAGCTTCCAGCCGGAGTGGAGCGCGGCCACCCCGAGACTGAGATTGCGGTATTTCACCTGCTCGAAGCCGGCGGCACGGATCATCGAGGCGAACTCCTCCTGCGCCGGGAACTTGCGGATCGACTCGACGAGATACTGGTAGCTGTCGCGGTCGCCTGTCACCAGTTTGCCCATGCCGGGAATCACGTTGAACGAGTAGGCGTCATAAGCCTTCTGCATCAGCGGGTTGGGGAGTTGGGAGAACTCCAGCACCATGAGCCGCCCGCCGGGCCGGAGCACGCGGAAGGCCTCGGAAAGCGCATCGGGGATGCGGGTCACGTTCCGGATGCCGAAGGAGATGGTGTAGGTGTCGAAGCTGCCCGCGTCGAAGGGCAGGGCCATCGCGTCGCCCACCACCCAGTCGAGCTTGTCGGCCAGGTCGGCGGCCTCGGCGCGCTTGCGGCCCTCGACCAGCATGGCCTCGGTCATGTCGCAGACCGTGGCGCTCGCCTCCTCGCCTGCCCGGCGCAGGAAGCGGAAGGCGATGTCGCCGGTGCCGCCGGCCACGTCGAGCAACCTCTGGCCGGGGCGCGGCGCGAGCCAGTCCATCATCGCGTCCTTCCAGAGGCGGTGGATGCCCGCGCTCATCAGGTCGTTCATGATGTCGTATTTGGAGGCCACGGAGGAGAATACCCCGTGGACCTTGCCGGCCTTCTCGGCCTCCGGCACCTCGGAGAAACCGAAATGCGTGGTTTTCTGGTCGTCTGCCATGGGCTTGCCCCATTCTGTTCGCAAACCGGATATAGGCAATTCGCACCGGATACAAACGCGCCAGATGCGCGCAGGAGGGTGCAGGGTGAGTGAGGACGAACAGGCCATACTGTGGCTGGTCAGCGCCGTGATGGAGAACCCGCTGATCGTGGCGGGGCTTCTGGTGGCCATCTGCGCGGCGATACTGCTCCTGATCGGCGGGTATATCCTGCTGTTCCACGTGCTTCCCGCCATGGCGGCACGGGCCGTGGCCCGCAAGCTGGAAGACGTGACCGCCCCGAAAGATGCCTCGGGCCGCAGGGTGGAGCGGACTTTGGGCGCGAAGTTCATGGGGCAGCGCGACATCGCGCCGCTGGCCTCGCGTGGCATGGCGCGGGCGGCGGAGGACTCGCTGGGGACCAAGGTGATGCGCACGACCTGGGGGATGCGCCTTTCGACCGTGGCGCTTGGCGGGGCCGCTGTGGCGGCGCTGCTCTTCATGGACATGGGGCTGGATCCGCAGGTGATGCTCTTCGTGCAGCCAGCGGCCATTGGCGCGGGGCTGCTGGGGATCGCGCATGTCTTCAGCTTCGAGATGCGCTACGACCGCGACGTGATCGTCTCGCAGAGCCTGATCCAGTTTCGCCGGGAGATCGCCTGGCACGACCTGGTGGATATCAGGGACGAGGGGCAAGGTGTGTTTCGGCTCAGAGCGGCGGACGGAAAGAAGATGCGGGTGCAGAAGTACCTGACCGGCATGAACGACTTCCTGACCCGCGCGCATGGGGTGATCGACGGGCGCGGTGCGCGCGCCTGAGGGCTTGCGGGGCCGGGCAGGGGGGCTAGGTTTGGCGCCTGAGATCTGAACCGGAGCCGACATGCCCGAACTGCCCGAGGTGGAGACCGTGCGCCGCGGCCTGCTGCCCGCCATGGAGAACACCGTGATCGCCGAGGCCCGGGTCAACCGGGAGGGGCTGCGCTGGCCGTTCCCGCCAGGGATGGCGGAGCGGCTGACGGGCAAGCGGGTGCTGGGGCTGCGGCGGCGGAGCAAGTACATCCTGGCCGATCTCGACAGCGGGGAGACGCTGCTGATTCACCTCGGCATGAGCGGGCGGATGCGGGTGAGCGGCGAGGGGCTGGGGCTGTTTCACCATGCCCACCCGGCACCGGAGAAGCATGACCACGTGGTGCTGGAGATGGCGAGCGGCGCACGGGTCACCTTCAACGATGCGCGGCGGTTCGGGGTGATGGACCTGGTGGCCACGGGCGAGGCCGAGGCGCATCGGCTGCTCGCCGAGCTCGGGCCGGAGCCGCTGGGTAACAGCTTCAACGAGGATCATCTGGTGGCGGCCTTCCGGGGCAGGAACACGCCGGTCAAGGCGGCGCTGCTGGACCAGCGGATCGTGGCAGGGCTGGGCAACATCTACGTTTGCGAGGTGCTGCATCGCACCGGCATTTCGCCGGTGCGCAAGGCAGGCAAGATCGGCGCGGCGCGGGTGGCGCGGCTCGTACCGGCGATTCGGGAGGTTCTTGGCGAGGCGATCGAGGCCGGCGGGTCGAGCCTGCGGGATCATCGGCAAGCCTCTGGCGAGCTTGGATATTTTCAGCACCGGTTTGCGGCCTATGACCGCGAGGGGCACCCATGCTCTACCCCCGGTTGCGGCGGCACGATCCGCCGGATCGTGCAGTCGGGACGCTCGAGTTTCTATTGCGGGACATGTCAAAGATAACTTGCAGCCTTGCCTCACCCTGCTAACAAAGGGTGAATTGGCAGCCGAAAGGGACAGCCGCCTCATGGCCTATGAAACCATCGTCGTCGAGACCGCCGACCATGTTTGCCTCATCCGCCTCAACCGCCCCGATGCCCTCAACGCCCTGAACGGACAGCTCATCGGAGAGCTGGCCGAGGCCGTTGGCGAGGCCGATGGCGACAAGAACGTGCGGTGCATCATCCTCACCGGATCGGAAAAGGCCTTTGCCGCCGGGGCCGATATCTCGGAGATGGCGGACAAGGATTTTGTCGATGTCTTCATGGGCGACATGTTCGGCTCGCAGATCGACAGGATCCTGGCCTGCCGCAAACCGATCATCGCCGCCGTGTCGGGCTATGCGCTGGGCGGTGGTTGCGAGCTGGCGATGATGTGCGATTTCATCATCGCCGCCGATACCGCCAAGTTCGGCCAGCCCGAGATCAACCTGGGCGTCATCGCCGGGATCGGCGGCACCCAGCGGCTGACCCATTTCGTGGGCAAGTCGAAGGCGATGGACATGCACCTGACCGGGCGGTTCATGGATGCCGAGGAGGCGGAGCGCTCGGGGCTGGTCAGCCGCGTGGTGCCCGCCAAGAAGCTGATGGACGAGGCCATGAGTGCCGCCCAGAAGATTGCGGAGAAGTCGGCGCTGACGGTGAAGGCTGCCAAGGAGGCGGTGAACCGGGCCTATGAGCTGCCGCTCCGCGAGGGGCTGCTGTTCGAACGGCGGCTGTTCCACGGGCTGTTTGCCACCGAGGACCAGAAGGAGGGCATGAAGGCCTTCCTCGAGAAGCGCGAGCCGCAGTTCCGCGACAAGTAGGATGCGGCGCGCGTGTTGTTTTTTGGGCCGATGTCACCTATATTGACGGTGTTCGCGTCAATTGGAGTGGTGAAATGGTCTTTGCCGACATTGCCGAGAATGGCAAGTTCGCGCCGGGCAAGCTGGCGGCGACGCTGTTGACCACCGTTGAAGAGGTGGCGCAGACGGCCGGGCTGAGCCGTGACGCGGTGGCCCGCCAGGCGCGGGCCGGAACCGCCAAGACCCAGAAGCGCCTGCGCGAGATGGTGGAGATCCTCACCCGCGTCAGCCCGCGCTTCGGCTCCGACCTGCTGGCCTATGCCTGGTATCGCTCCACCCCGCTCAGCGGATACGGCGACGTGACCGCCATGCGGCTGGTGCAGGACGGGCGGGCGGAGGCGGTGCATCGCTTTCTCGACAGGCTGGACGCCGGCCTTCACGCCTGATGCGCTGGTCGGGCACGGTTTACCGGGCACTCAATCCCTACTGGGCCTACCGGCCGCTCTCGGGCGAAGGGGCGGCGCAGTTTGGCGGGCGGTTCAACCGCGCGGGCGTGCCTGCCCTCTACACGGCGCTCTCTGTCGAAACCGCGCTGCGGGAGGTGCAACAGGCGGGCACCTTCATGCCGGTGACGGTGGTAGCGCTGGAGGTCGAGGCGGAGCGGGTGCTCGATGCGACCGACCCGGCGGCGCTGGCCGCAGAGGGGGTGACGGCGGAGGACCTGGCGCAACCGGATTGGGCCGACGAGGCCGACCGGCGCGGCGTGGCGCGGGTTCAGGAGATCGCGGCGCGGCTGGCCGAACGCCATGACGCGATGCGGGTGCGGAGCTTCGCGCCGGGTGCCGGGCCGGGCGACATCAACCTGGTGCTCTGGCGCTGGGACGGGCGGGTCAGGGTGATCGACGACCACCGGCGTCTGCGCTACCCGCCCGAGCCGCCGGAGTAGGCGTTTTTCCTTTGCAAATCACGGCGAGGGCTGTATATGCCCGCCGATACATGCGTGTGAGGCCCGCTCTGGCCAGAATCGCCCGGTAGCGAACCCGGGGTCGGGTCTTCCCGCGCGAACCAGTTTTGATTGCCGTTCTCGCATCGAGGCGGCCCGACGAGAGAGAGACACACCATGGCCAACTCGCCCCAGTCCAAGAAACGCGCCCGCCAGAACGAAGCCCGCTTTGCGGTGAACAAGGCGCGCCGCTCGCGCATCCGCACCTTCCTTCGCAAGGTCGAGGAAGCCATCGCCTCCGGCGACAAGGAAGCCGCCACCGCCGCCCTGCGCGCTGCCCAGCCCGAGCTGATGCGCGGCGTCACCAAGGGCGTCTACCACAAGAACACCGCAGCCCGGAAAATGTCGCGCCTCACTTCCCGCGTGAAGGCCGTCGGCAACTGAGTCGCTGCGACATTTCTGCCAGAGGGCGCCACCTTCGGGTCGGCGCCCTTTTTTGTTCTCACGTGGCGCGAGAGTCATAAAAACTAGGGCGTTCAGAGGGGTGGCAGGATTCGCCTCGGAAAAGATTGAGTCAAGTCAAAAGGTCAGTTGCCGGGCCGCGCGACGCCTTGCTATCACCAATCCTGCGATTCACGTCGCCTAGGGGGGACATGGTCGTTTCCGGCCAGGTCTCGGAGCTTCAGGGGAAGCGCTGCACCGAGACCGCACGTCGGAAACGAGTTGTTGTCGAATAGAGTCTGCAAGGGCGGCCGGAAGGCCGTGTGAGCAGGTTCGCTGCTGCCGACGCAACATGTCCGAAGAGATGTCACTGGCCGACGGGCATAGCTTGCGTCCGTTTGGTCCGCCTTATTGTTTGCTCGGTCGAGCAGCCTGTGCGGTGCGACGCAACAGGCAGGCTTAAGTGTTGTCCTACCCCCGAGGTGTATGGGCCGCAGCGGTGCGGGCCGCCAGGATTAGGCAGGGGCGGTTTGTTTATGAGTGGAACAAACATAAGACGGGACAGGACATTCGGAATGCCACAAGAACGATGGGGCCAGGTTAGCGAAACGCTCAGGACGACGGTCGGGCACAACAATTACAAGACCTGGATCGAACCCCTCAAGCTGAGCAGCCTGGAAGACGGGGTTGCGCATTTCGATGTGCCGACCAACTTTTTCGGCAACTGGGTGAGCCGCAATTTCTCGGACACGATCGTCAAGCACATGAGCCGGGACGGGCTCCAGGTGCGGCGGCTGGAGTTTCGCGTTCCGTCGGCGCGGCCGCGGATGCAGCCGACGGCCGGTGCGCCTGACCGCGTCGCGGCCTCGGCCGATGGCACGAGCCAGGCCGGCAGTGCGGGCCGTGGAGCAGCGTCCGGGTCGGGGACCGGCCAGGACGGTGGCGACGATGACCTGCCGGGCGCCTCACTAGATGAACGCTTCACCTTCGAGAGCTTCGTTGTCGGCAAGCCGAACCAGCTGGCCTATACCGCCGCGCGCCGGGTGTCGGAGGGGGGGCCGCTCACCTTCAACCCGCTGTTCCTGTATGGCGGCTCGGGCCTCGGCAAGACCCACCTCATGCACGCCATCGCCTGGGCGCTGAAGGAGAACTGCCCGGAAAAGAAGGTGGTCTACCTGTCGTCGGACCAGTTCATGTATCGTTTCGTGCGGGCCCTCCGCGAGGACGGGATGCACGAGTTCAAGGAGGCCTTCCGCTCAGTCGACGTGCTGATGGTGGATGACGTGCAGTTCTTTGCGGGCAAGAACAGCACGCAGGAAGAGTTCTTTCACACGTTCAACGCGCTCTCGGATCAGGGCAAGCAGATCGTCATCAGCGCCGACCGCGCGCCGCACGACATCAAGAAGATCGAGGACCGGATCGCGAGCCGCCTGGCCTCGGGCCTCGTGGTGGACCTGCACCCGACCGATTACGAGCTGCGCCTCGGAATCCTCCAGCAGAAGGCCGATTTCTATCGCGGCCACTACGGAAACCTGGAAATCTCCAAGCATGTGCTGGAGTTTCTTGCCCACCGGATCACCGGCAACGTGCGCACGCTCGAGGGCGCGCTGACCCGGATCTTCGCCTTCGGCAACCTTGTGGGCCGCGAGGTGACGCTGGACATGGTGCAGGAGTGCCTTGCCGACCTGCTGCGCGCCTCCGAGCGCAAGCTGACCATCGAGGAGATCCAGCGCCGGGTGTGCGAGCATTACAATGTGCGCATCTCCGACATGACCGGCCCCAAGCGGCACCGCACCATTGCCCGTCCGCGCCAGGTGGCGATGTTCCTCGCCAAGGGGCTGACCTCGCGCTCGCTGCCCGAGATCGGCCGCCGCTTCGGCAACCGCGACCATACCACGGTGCTTTATGCGGTGCGGAAGATCGAGGAGATGATGCAGACCGACAGCGGCCTGGCCGATGATGTCGAGATGCTGAAGAGGATGCTCGAGGCCTGATCCGGGCGGTGGGCAGATTGCCCACCCACCATGTCGCGGGGGGCGCTCTTGACGCTCCTCCAAAACTCACGAAACTGCGAGAAACAACTTGCCTGCGGGGGCGAAACGCATAGTCTGCGCGTCCCGGCACCATGGGGGACAGAGCAATGAAATTCTCGATCGAGCGGGCCGTCTTGCTGAAGGCCATCGCGCAGGCGCAGTCGGTCGTCGAGCGGCGCAACACCATTCCGATCCTCGCCAACGTGCTGATCGAGGCCGAGGGGGATGGCGTGCAGTTCCGCGCCACCGACCTCGATATCGAGGTGGTCGACAAGGCCCCGGCGATGGTCGAGAAGGCGGGCGCGACGACGGTGAGCGCGGTGACGCTGCACGAAATCGTCCGCAAGCTCCCCGATGGCGCCCAGGTGCAGCTCTCCGACGACTCCGCGGCCGGGCGGCTGACAGTGGCGGCCGGGCGCTCGAACTTTCAGCTCGCGACCCTGCCGAAAGAGGATTTTCCGGTGATGGCGTCGAGCGAGTATGGCGCCAACTTCAGCGCCGATGCGGGCACGCTGCGGCGGCTCTTCGACAAGAGCAAGTTTGCGATTTCCACCGAGGAAACGCGCTATTACCTCAACGGTGTCTACATGCATGTCGCCACCGGCGAGGATGGGCAGGCGCTGCGCTGCGTGGCGACCGATGGGCACCGGCTGGCCCGTGTGGACGCGCCGCTGCCCCAGGGCGCGGAGACGATGCCCGGCGTAATCGTGCCGCGCAAGACGGTGAACGAGCTGCGCAAGCTGCTCGATGACGACGAGGCGCAGATCGCCGTTTCCGTCAGCGAGACCAAGGTGCGCTTTGCCACGCCCGAGATCACGCTGACCTCCAAGGTGATCGACGGCACCTTCCCCGATTACACCCGTGTCATTCCGACCGGCAACACCAAGAAGCTCGAGGTGGATGCCGCCGAGTTCGCCCGCGCGGTGGACCGGGTGGCGACAGTTTCGAGCGAGCGCTCGCGCGCGGTGAAGCTCTCGCTGGATGAAGACCGGCTGGTGCTGTCGGTCAACGCGCCAGACAGCGGCAACGCCGAGGAAGAGCTGGCGGTGGCCTATGCCGACGAGCACCTCGATATCGGGTTCAATGCCAAGTACCTGCTGGAGATCGCCAGCCAGGTGGACCGGGAGAACGCGGTGTTCCTGTTCAACTCCGCCGGCGACCCGACCCTGATGCGCGAAGGCTCCGACACCTCTGCGCTCTACGTCGTGATGCCGATGCGGGTTTGATGGAGCGCGGGCCAAGGCCCGCGCCACCGATATGCCCCGCCTCGCGCTCACCTCTCTGACCCTCTCGCATTTCCGCTCGCATCGCCGGGCGGAGCTGGTGCTGGATGGCCGGCCCGTCGCCCTCTGGGGGCCGAACGGGGCGGGCAAGACCAACGTGCTGGAAGCCGTGTCGATGCTCTCGCCGGGGCGCGGGCTGCGGCGGGCGGCCACAGAGGAGATGGCCCGCGCGCCGGAGGGGCTGGGCTGGAAGGTCAAGGCGGAGCTCACCTCGCTGGGGCACCACCACGAGCTGGAAACCTGGGCCGAGGCGGGTGCCTCCGGGCGCTCGGTGAAGATTGATGGCAAGACGGCGGCGCAGGTGGCGCTGGGGCGGCTGGCGAGGGTTGTCTGGCTGGTGCCCGCGATGGACCGTCTCTGGATCGAGGGCGCGGAGGGGCGGCGGCGGTTTCTGGACCGGATCGTGCTGAGCTTCGAGCCCTCGCATGGCGAAGCGGTGCTGGCCTACGAGAAGGCGATGCGCGAGCGGAACCGTCTGCTGAAGGACATGGTGCGCGATGCCCATTGGTATGCCGCGCTGGAGGCCCGGATGGGCGAGGAGGGCGCGCGTATTCACAGGAATCGGGAGGATGCGCTGATCCGGCTGGCCGGGGCCCAGGGCGAGGCGGATGGGGCCTTTCCGGCGGCGGAGCTGGTGCTGGCCCATCCGGAGCCGGCCTGCGACACGCCGGGCGATGCCGAGGCCCTGACCGCCGCGCTTGCCGAGGGCCGCGCGCGCGACCTTGCGGCGACCCGCACGCTCGCCGGCCCGCACCGGGCTGACCTCGATGCCACCTACATCGCCAAGGCCACCCCGGCGCGGCTTTGCTCCACCGGCGAGCAGAAGGCGCTGCTGTTGTCGCTCATCCTCGCCAATGCGCGGGCGCTGGCGGAGGATTTCGGAGCGCCGCCGCTGCTGCTGCTGGACGAGGTGGCCGCGCATCTGGATGCCGGCCGCCGCGCCGCGCTCTATGCCGAGATCGAGCGGCTGGGCGCACAGGCCTTCATGACCGGCACCGGGGCGGAGCTCTTCGACGAGCTGGGCGGCAAGGCGCAGCATTTCGAGGTCACCGAAGAGGCCGGGGTGTCGCGGGTGCGGGAGGTTTCGGTGTGAGGTCAGGGCTCTCCCTTCACGTGCCGAAGGCGGCGGGATGGTCGACCTTTGGGGGCAGGGCGGCCCGGGCATGCCGCTTTGCCGCGGCGGGCGCGCCATGACGATCACGCCGGCCGAACTGGGGCTTTATGCCTTTGCGCTCCTCATCCTCTTTCTCACCCCCGGCCCGGTCTGGATGGCGCTCACCGCGCGGGCGCTCTCGGGCGGATTCAACGCGGCATGGCCGCTGGCGCTGGGCGTGGTCATCGGCGACGTGCTCTGGCCCTTCCTCGCGATCTACGGGATCACCTGGGTGACGACCGTCTTCGCGGGCTTCATGACCGCGCTGAAGTGGGTTGCGGCGGGGATCTTCCTGGTCATGGGCGCGCTGATCCTGCGCAACGCGGGCAGGACCATTGCCACCGACAGCCGCCTGACCCGCCCCGGCATGTGGGCCGGCTTTGCCGCGGGCGTCGCCGTGATCCTGGCCAACCCGAAGGCGATCCTGTTCTACATGGGGGTGTTGCCGGGCTTCTTTGACCTGACCCGCGTGACCTGGGCCGACATTGCCACCATCACCGCGATCTCCGCCGTGGTCCCGCTCTTCGGCAACCTCGTCTTCGCGCTGATGATCGACCGGGCGCGGCGGTTGCTGGCCTCGCCGAGGGCGCTGAGGGGCACCAACATCGTGGCGGGGAGCCTGCTCATGGTGGTGGGGCTCGTGATCCCGTTTACCTGACGGAAATCGTCACTGGCGTTCGAGAACTTCCCCGGTATCCTCTCGAAAATGCGCCTGCTCGTCGTCGTCTTCCTCTGCCTCACGGCCTTGCCCGCTCTCGCCGAGAAGCGGGTTGCGCTGGTGATCGGAAACGACCGCTACGAGAACATCAGGCCGCTGGCCAACGCGGCCAACGATGCCGACACGGTGGGCGCGGCGCTGGAGGCGCTCGGTTTCGAGGTGTTCTACGAGCGCGACCGCGACAAGCGGCGGATGGAACGGGCTCTGGAAGACCTCGAATACGATGGCGAAGGGGCCGATGTGGTGGTGGTCTATTTCGCCGGGCATGGCTTCGAGGTGGGGGGCGACAACCGGCTGCTGCCGGTGGACGGCAAGGGCGAGAGCCTGGAGACGCTGATGGAGACGAGCCTGAGCCTGGGCGACATCCGGGCCCGGGTGGCGCGGATCGCGCCGGTGGCGGTGGTGCTGGTGGATGCCTGCCGGGTGGACCCTTTCGAGGGGTCCGAGGAGGGCCGGGCGGCGGTGGCGCTCAAGGCGGGCGAGTCGCCGGGGTTTGCCGCCGTGCCACGGGCCGAGGGCACGCTGATCGGGTTTTCGACCGCACCGGGAGCCGTGGCGCTGGATGGCGAGGGCAGCAACTCGCCCTTTGCCGCCGCGCTGGCGCGGCATCTTGCGGTGCCGGGGCTGGAGGTGCGCTCTGTGCTCACGCTGGTGCAGCAGGAGGTGTATGACCGCACGCGGGGTGCGCAACTTCCTTATGTGGAGAGCGCCCTGCCGCGGCTCTTTTTTGCCGCGGGACAGAGCGATGCCCTGCCGGAACGGGAGCGGTTGCTGCTGGCGATGGCGGAGCTGACGCCCGATCTGCGGGCCGAGGTGGAGCGGGTGGCCCGCGACGCGCGGGTGCCGCTGGCGCCGATCTACGGGGCGCTCCTGGCGGCCGACCTGAGCGGGGCCGCACCCAGCGAACGCGCCGAGAAGCTGGCGCAGGCGGCGCGGGCCTTCAGCGAGACGCAGGCGCAGCTGCGGGCGCTTTCGGCCTCGGACGGGGCGGTGGCGGAGATGCGGCAGAAGGCCGAGGCGCGGCTGGAGCTGGGCGACTTCACCGGAGCGCTGCAGGCGCTCGACGCGGCGGTGGCACTCGACCGGGCTTCTGGCGACGCGCTGAAGGAGAACCTGCTGGCCCGCCGGGTGTCGGAGGCGGAGACCCTGCGGATCAAGGCCGGCGTGGCGCGCACCCGGCTGGATTATGCCCTCGCCATGGAGGTGTTGCAGCAGGCCGGGGCTATCCATGCCGAGATCGCCGCATTGGGGCCGACCCGCGAGATGCGGCTGGCGCGGATCGCGCTGTTTGCCGAAGCGGCCGAGCTCTTCGCGCTGATGGGCGATACCCCTCTTGCGCAGGAGGCTTACGAGGGCATGCGCGACCTTGCGGCGGCGGAGCTGGAGGCTGGCCCCGATGACCTGCAAATCCGCCGGTTTCTCTACACGGCCTTCCTGGGCATCGCGAAGGCTCAGAAGGGGCTGGGCGACAGCCGCGCGGTGCGGGAGGCGCTGGAAATGGCGCTTCGGTCGCTGCGCGCGGGCGAAGGCCCCGGCGCCGAGCGGCAATATGACATCGACCTGTGGGAAATCGAGATGCTGCTCGGTGACCTGGCGATGTTTCTGGGGGAGTACAGGGATGCCCTGCGCAACTTCGGCGAAGCGGCAGACCGGATGCGGCCCCATGCGGAGGCCACTCCGGACGATCTGGAGGTGCAGGAGCGGTTGGCGGAGGCCAACGAGCGGCGGGGAGATGCGGAGATGGGCGTGGGCGCGGCGATGCGCGCCTTCGACACCTATTGGGAGGGGCTGGAGGTTTACCTTGCCCTCCCGCGCGGCGCCGGCGCGCGCGACGACCTTGCGGTGGGCCGGGCGGCAATGAAGGCGGGCGTGGCGCTGCTCGGGGCGGGCGATCCGAAGCAGGCGCTGGCCTACCTGACCCGCGCCGAGCAGTTCCTGCGGGAAAAGCGAGAGGCCGACCCGCAGCGAGCCGCCCTGAGCCGCGCCCTGAGCCAGACGCTGACCGGGCAGGCGCGCGCCCATACCCGCCTGTGGGAGCTGGAGCCCGCGGTGACCCAGGCGCGTGAGGCGCTGGAGCTGCTGGAGCCGCTGATGATGCAGGCTCCGAAGGACACGGCCAACCTGCAGGCCCGGTTCGAGGGCCTGGAGGCGCTGAGCGCGGCGCTCGGGCTCCGCGGCGCGCAGGAGGAGGCCACGGATCTTCTGGAGGAGGCCCGGCGGGTGCTGGATGTGGCGCGGGAGACCAATCCGACCAACATGGGCCTCGTCTACGACAGCGTCGCGCTGGACATGCGCCTGGCGCAGCGCGAGGCGCGGACCGGTGCCCGCGAGGCAGCGCTGGACCGGCTGATCGAGGCGAGGGGCTATGCCGGGCTGCTGGTGGACCTCGACGACAAGAACCCGCGCTGGCAGACTCTCCAGCTCGACCTGAACCTCAGGATCGAGACCGAGCAGCTCGCCCTTCAGGGGCCGGATATCCACTCCGACCTGTTGCTGACCCGCACCCATATCGTGCTGGGGCGGCTGTGGTTCCGGCTGCATGACGGGGCCAATCCGCGGCGGGCGCTCGAGCTCGGGCTCGGGCAGTTGCGGCTGGGGCAGACGGAGCTGGCGCTGGGTGAGCTGGTTGGAGCCGACGAGACCCTGCGCAGCGCCTATGAGGAACTGACCTCGGCAATGCAGAGGATGGACCCGGCCGAACCGCTCTATCTTGCCGCGGAGGCGGCGGCCACGCTGGGGGATCTCGAGCTGAACCACGGCAGCGCGGAGAGTGCGGCGGCCTGGCACCGGATCGCGTTGGACCTGCGCAAGCGGAGGCTGGAGACCGGGGAGGACAACCTGCATCTGCGCTGGCTGGCCTCGGTGAGCCATGAGCAACTTGGCAACGCCTTGAAGGCGCAGGGCGACCGGGAGGCGGCGATTGCCGAACATGTCGTGGCCCGCGACATGCGGCTGGACATGCTGGAGGTGGCGAAGGCCGACAGCGGCATCACCTGGGGGCTCTTCGTCAGCTACTTTCAGCTGGCCGATCTGGGTGTGGAGCCGGCCGCCAACATGGCCCGGGCGCTGGCCGTTCTGGAGGAGATGGAGGGCAAGGGCTGGCTCGCCCCGGAGCAGGCCGAATTCATCGCCGTCACGCGCGACCGGATCGCCGAATTCGGTCAGGAAAATCAGGCGGATGGCACGGCCACGAAAAGCCCCTGAAAAGCGGCTGATTTTCCTGTCATCTGCGTGACATCCCCGGCCCGACGGCTTATAAGTCCGGCACAACAACAACGGACAGGCGGCATGGCCGAAAACGCACAGGCACCCGAAGAATACGGCGCGGATTCCATCAAGGTTCTCAAGGGCTTGGAGGCTGTTCGCAAACGCCCCGGCATGTACATCGGCGACACCGATGACGGCTCCGGCCTGCACCACATGGTGTATGAGGTCGTGGACAACGGGATCGACGAGGCGCTGGCCGGGCATGCCGACCGCGTGGTGGTGACGATCCATGCCGACAGTTCGGTTTCGGTCTTCGACAACGGGCGCGGGATTCCGGTGGACATGCACCCCGAGGAAGGGGTCAGCGCCGCCGAGGTGATCATGACCCAGCTCCATGCGGGCGGGAAGTTTGACCAGAACAGCTACAAGGTGTCCGGCGGCCTGCACGGCGTGGGCGTTTCGGTGGTGAACGCGCTCTCGGACTGGCTGGAGCTGCGGATCTGGCGGAACGGCAAGGAGCATACCGCCCGCTTCGAGCGGGGCGAGACGGCGGAGCACCTGAAGGTCGTGGGCGAAGCGGCGGGCAAGAAGGGCACGGAGGTGCGCTTTCTGGCCTCGACGACCACCTTCTCGAACCTCGAATACAGCTTCAAGACGCTGGAAACTCGCCTGCGCGAGCTGGCCTTTCTCAACTCTGGCGTTCGCATCCTGCTGCGCGACGAGCGCCCGGCGGAGCCGCTGGAGAGCGAGCTGTTCTACGAGGGCGGGGTGCGCGAGTTCGTCAAGTACCTCGACCGGCACAAGACGCCGGTGATGGAGCTGCCGATCTTCATGGAAGGCGAGAAGGACGGGATCGGCGTGGAAGTGGCGATGTGGTGGAACGACAGCTACCACGAGACGGTGCTGCCCTTCACCAACAACATCCCGCAGCGCGACGGCGGCACCCATATGGCGGGATTTCGCGGTGCGCTGACCCGCACGATCAACCTCTATGCCCAGTCTTCGGGGATCGCGAAGCGGGAGAAGGTGACCTTTTCGGGCGACGATGCCCGCGAGGGGCTGACCTGCGTGCTGAGCGTGAAGGTGCCTGACCCGAAGTTCTCCAGCCAGACCAAGGACAAGCTGGTCTCCTCCGAGGTGCGGCCCGCGGTCGAGGGGCTGGTGAACGAGAAGCTCGCGGAGTGGTTCGAGGAGCACCCGACGGAGGCCCGCCAGATCGTGGGCAAGATCGTCGAGGCCGCGCTGGCCCGTGAGGCGGCGCGCAAGGCCCGCGAGCTGACCCGCCGCAAGACGGCGATGGATGTGGCGAGCCTGCCCGGCAAGCTGGCGGATTGCCAGGAGAAGGATCCGGCGAAATCGGAGCTCTTCATCGTGGAGGGTGACTCGGCGGGCGGTTCGGCCAAGCAGGGCCGGGCGCGAAGCAACCAGGCCGTGCTGCCGCTGCGCGGGAAGATCCTCAACGTGGAGCGGGCCCGGTTTGACCGGATGCTTGCCTCCGAGACGGTGGGCACGCTGATCACCGCGCTCGGCACCGGGATCGGGCGCGACGAGTTCAACATCGAGAAGCTGCGCTACCACAAGATCATCATCATGACCGATGCCGACGTGGACGGCGCGCATATCCGGACGCTGCTGCTGACCTTCTTTTACCGGCAGATGCCGGAGATCATCGAGGGGGGCTATCTCTATATCGCGCAACCGCCGCTCTACAAGGTGTCGCGCGGGCGGTCGGAGGTGTATCTCAAGGACGTGCCGGCGCTGGAGGATTACCTCATCGCGCAGGGTGTGGAGGGCGCCGTGTTGCGGCTGCCCTCGGGCGAAGAGATTGCCGGGCAGGATCTGGCACGGGTGGCCGATGCCGCGCGGAGCTTCCGCCGCATCCTTCAGGCCTTCCCGACGCATTACCCGCAGCGGATTCTGGAGCAGGCGGCCCTGGCCGGGGCCTTCGAGCCGGGCCGTGCCGATGCCGACCTTCAGGCCGTCGCCGATGCCATTGCCAACCGGCTCGACCAGGTGGCGGTGGAATACGAGCGGGGATGGCAGGGGCGGATCACCCAGGACCACGGGATCCGGCTGGCGCGCATCCTGCGGGGGGTCGAGGAGATCCGCACGCTGGACGGCGCGGTGCTGCGCTCGGGCGAGGCCCGACGGCTGGCCCAGGTGGCGGCGGAGAGCCGGGATGTCTATCGCGAGACCGGCAAACTGAGCCGCAAGGACCGCGACACCCCGATCCACGGCCCGCTCGACCTGCTCGAAGCGATCCTCGAAGAGGGCGAACGCGGGCTGACGCTGCAGCGTTACAAGGGCCTAGGCGAGATGAACCCCTCTCAGCTCTGGGAGACCACGCTCGACCCCGAGGCGCGCACGCTGTTGCAGGTGAAGGTGGAGGACCTCGCGGAGGCCGACGACCTCTTTACCAAGCTGATGGGCGACGTGGTGGAACCCCGCCGCGAGTTCATCCAGCAGAACGCGTTGAGCGTGGAGAATCTCGACTTCTGAGGTTGGCAGGACAGTTGACGCCATGGCCGGAGTCCAGTTGGATTTCGGCCATGTTGCGCTGGGTCATATGCGTGGGCTTGGCTGGTAGCCTTGCGGCCTGCACCGGGGCAAACCACCTGGGCAACCCGCTGCTCCTGCCGGTTCGGGGCGTGGCCGCCGGGCTGGAGAACGCGGCCTACGGCAAACGCCGGGCGGCGGTGAAGGCCTGGATCATCGAGCAGGAGGCCGCGATGCGGGCGGAGCGGTTCGAGGGGCCGGTGACCGGCGCCTTGCTTGCGGAATTGCCCGAGGCCGCGCGGGCGCAGGCAAGGGCTGACCTGAAGGACGCGGCGCGCCACGGCGATTTTGCCGAGCGGGCGACGGTGGCCTTCATGGTGCACCGGGGCTGAGCGCCCAGGTGACGGTTTCGAGGTTGGCGAGGCGGCACAGGCGGGCGAGTTCGGCCTCCAGCTTGTCGTCCCGGGCCTTGGAGGGGCGCAGGCTGGGCTCTGTCCAGCGGTTGAGCACCGTCAGAGTGCCCGTGCGCCGGTCGGCCTTGGCCTCGATCCGGCCGACGAAGCGCGACCCTTCGAGCAGGGGAAAGACGTAGTAGCCCCATTGGCGTTTCTCGGCGGGGACGAACATTTCGACCGTGTAGTCGAAGCCGAAGAGGCGTTTGAGGCGGATCCGGTCGCGGATCGCCGGGTCGAAGGGGTTGAGGATGCGCAGGCGCGAGGTGGGGGGCTGAAGCGCCGCGATGCGCACTTCGATGTCGGGGCAGGCCAGCGCCTTGAGCGTGCCCCCGTCGGCGGTTTCGACCTCGACGAGGATGAGATCGCGGGCCTGGTCGGCCCAGCGGGCGGTTTCGGCCACGGTGGTGGCATCCCAGAACTTGCGGATCTCGCCGGGCGTGCCGAAGCCGAGGCGGTGCAGGGCGGCGTGGCAGAGCCAGTCGATCTGGGCCTCGTCGGGGAGGTGCTGCTCGCGGAGGTGTGCGGGAAAGATGCGCTCGGCAAGGTCGTAGTGCTTGGTGAAGCCGTCGCGGTGGCAGGTGGCCAACTCCCCGGAAAACCACAGGAAATCGAGGGCCTTCTTGTGCGGCGGTCGGTGCCACATTTCCTTGGGCCCCTGGTGCTGGTGCTCGAAGTCGCGGGTGCAGAGCGGGCCTTCCTCGGCCACGCGGGCCTTGACGGAGGCGAGCAGATCCGGGTCCATCCGGCCCCACCATGACGACCGGGAGATGCGCTCGCGCATCCGGCGGAACTGGCGCTGCCACATGGGGAGGAACTCCATCGGCAGCACGGAGGCATCGTGGGTGAAATGCTCGAAGACGGCGCGCTGGCGGCCCAGGAGCTTGTCCATCACCGGCTCGCGGTAGTTGGCGTTGCGCGACCACATGATGTGGTGATGCGCCCGGGAGACGACTTGGATGGAGTCGAGCTGGACGAAGCCGAGATCGTGGATGATGGCGGGGGCGTCGAGCTTGCCCGTGGGCGGCGTGGCGAGGCCGTGGGCGGTGAGCCAGAGGGCGCGGGCCTGGGCGTTGGAGATGCGGAGCGCGGTCATGGCGGCAGGATTGGGCCGGGCGGGAGGGAGTTGCAATCCGGTTGCTGACATTTGGCGGGGGTTGGGGTTTGCTTTGCCCAGCGACGGCGGGAGGACGGCATGGGCAGCGAGGATCGGCGGGCCGGGGTGTTTTATGGCAAGCTCGGGGAGTGGAAGGCGGAGATGGAGGCGGTGCGGGCGGTGCTGCTGGCCGGGCCGCTGGACGAGACCTTCAAGTGGCGGCAGCCCTGCTACGTCTGGAACGGCACCAACGTCTGCATGCCGGGTGGCTATGGCGGGCGGTGCAGGCTCTCGTTCTTTCGCGGGGTGCTGATGGAGGATCCGGAGGGGCTGCTGGTGCCGCCGGGGCCGAACAGCCGGGCGGCGCGGGTGATGGAGTTTCGTTCGGTGGCGGAGGTGGAGGCGGCGCGGGCCGCGATCGAGGGGTTCGTGGCGCAGGCGGTGACGCTGGTGGAGGAGGGGCGGACGGTTGACCTGCCGGACGATGACTTTGACCTGCCCGAGGAGCTGGAAGAAGCGCTGGCGGCTGACGATGAGCTGCGGGAGGCCTGGGAGGGGCTGACACCGGGGCGGCGGCGCGGCTGGGCGCTGCACTTTGGCGGGGCGAAGAAGGCGGAGACGCGGGTGCGCCGGATCGAGAAGGCGCGGGACGCGATCCTCGATGGCAAGGGGATGCACGACCGATAGGATGGGTGGCAGGGCTCTCCTAGAGGAGGCGGGCGAGCCCTTCGCGCAGGGTATCGTTCAATGGTTTGGGGCGGCGGGTGTCTGCATCGACGTAGACATGCACGAAGAAGCCTTCGGCGGCGGCGGAAGCGCTGTCGCCGGCGAAGAGCCCGACCTCCCAGCGGACGGAGCTGGTGCCGATGTGGGCGATGCGGATGCCGGCCGTGACCGGCGCGGGAAAGCGGACCTCGGAGAAGAACCGGCAGCCCGACTCGGCCATCACGCCGATCTGGTCGCCGTCATGGATGTCGATAAGGCCCTCGTTGACCAGCCAGGCATTTACCACCGTGTCGAAGAGCTCGTAGTAGGCCACGTTGTTGAGATGGCCGTAGGGGTCCATGTCCTTCCAGCGGGTGTCATGGGGGCTCAGGACGCGGTAGTCGGCGCGGGTGCCGGGTGGTGCTTTCATGCCCGCGATCAGAGCCCGAGCCAGCTGCGGATGGCAAGGGCGACGAGGCCGAGCGCAAGGATCGACCCGGCGTAGAGGGCGATGAACCAAAGCGCGCGGCGCATCAGTGGTAGCCCGAGTCCGCGTCGATCTTGCCGCGGAACACCCAGTAGGCGAAGGCGGTGTAGGCCAGGATGATCGGGATCAGGATGCCCGCGCCGACCAGCATGAAGAGCTGGGATTTCTCCGGTGCGGCGGCCTCCCAGATCGTGACCTCGGTAGGCACGATATAGGGGAACATCGACACGCCGAGGCCGCCGAAGCAGAGGATGAAGAGTGCCAGCGCCAGCAGGAAGGGCGAGAGCTCGGCCGAGGCCATGCGCAGGCGGGTGAGCAGGCCGAAGAAGGCCGCAGCGGTGAGGGCGGCGACCACCGCGGCGAGGCCCCAGCCCCAGCCGGTGAACCAGCGGCTGTAGTAGCCCTCCTGCAGGAAGGGCGTCCAGAGCGAGACAAGGGCGATGAAGCCCACGGTGAGCGGTGCGAAGACCATGGCCCAGCGGCGCATCCGGTTCTGCAACTCGCCGGTGGTCTTGAGCACCAGCCAGCAGGCGCCGAGCAGCATGTAGCCCGCCATGACGCCAAGGCCGACGGCGAGGGTGAAGGGGGTGAGCCAATCCCACCAGCCGCCCGCGTATGCGCGGGCGGGTTTGTCGATCTCGATGCCCTGGAGCAGGGCGCCGAGGATGATGCCCTGGGAGAGGGCAGCGAGCGCCGAGCCGGAGATGAAGGCGACATCCCAGAGCGGCTTCCAGCGTTCGGTGCGCCAGCGAAATTCGAAGGCGACACCGCGGAAGATGAGCGCAAGGAGCATGGCGATCACCGGCGCGTAGACCGCCGGAAGGATCAGGGCGTAGGCCAGAGGGAAGGCGGCAAAGAGACCGCCGCCGCCGAGCACCAGCCAGGTTTCATTGCCGTCCCAGACCGGGGCGACGGAGTTCATCATCACGTCACGGTCTTTCCGGCGGGGCTCGAGCGCGAAGAGCATGCCGAGGCCCAGGTCAAACCCGTCGAGCACGACGTAGACCAGCACCGAAAAGGCGATGAGAAAGGCCCAGATCACCGTGAGATCGAAGGAGATGCCTTCAGCGAGGGGCATGGATCATTCCTCCTTTGGCGCGTTGGGCACGGGCGAGCGACCGGCCGCGTGGGTCGGGCCTGTGGTCACGTCTTTCAGGCGCGGTTCGGCGGGGCTGGGCTCGTGGCCCATCAGGCGCAGGATATACCATGTGCCGGCGCCGAAGACGGCGAAATAGACGATGATGAAGGCCATGAGCGAGGCACCGACGGCGGGCGCCGCGAGGGGCGCGGCACTGTCGGCGGTGCGCAGCAGGCCGTAGACGGTGAAGGGCTGGCGGCCCACCTCCGTCGTCACCCAGCCGGCCAGCACCGCGACGAGGCCGGAGGGGCCCATCAGCACGGCGGCGCGGTGCAGCATGGGCCAGTCGTAGAGGCGGCCTTTCGCCCGGGCGGCGAGAGACCAGAGGCCGAGGCCCAGCATGGCGAAGCCGATCATCACCATGATGCGGAAGGACCAGAAGACGATGAAGACCGGGGGCTGGTCTTCGTCCGGCACGGTATCCAGCCCGTCGAGCGGGGCGTTCAGATCGTGCTTGAGGATCAGCGACGACAGCTTGGGGATGCCCACGGCATAGTCGAGCGTCTGGGTCTCGTCGTTGGGCCAGCCGAAGAGGTAGAGCGGCGCGCCCTCGGGGTGGCTCTCGTAGTGCCCCTCCATCGCCATGACCTTGACCGGCTGGTGCTCCAGCGTGTTGAGCCCGTGGAGGTCGCCGAGGAAGATCTGCACGGGGGCGACGATGGCGGCCATCCACATGGCCATGGAGAACATGGTGCGGCTCTCGCCCGTGGCGATCTCGCCCCGGCGGCGGTGGCGCAGCAGGTGCCATGCGCCCACGCCGCCGACGATGAAGGCGGTGGTGAGATAGGCCGCCGTGACCGTGTGCATCAGCCGGTAGGGGAAGGAGGGGTTGAAGATGATCTGCCAGAAGTCCTCGGGCAGGAACTGGCCTGTCTCCGGGTCGATGCTGAAGCCCGCGGGCGTGTGCATCCAGGAGTTCACCGAGAGGATCCAGAAGGCCGAGATGAAGGTGCCGACGGCGACCATTGCGGTGGCGGCCATGTGCAGGCCGGGGCCCACGCGGTCGCGCCCGAAGAGCATGATGCCGAGGAAGCCCGCCTCGAGGAAGAAGGCCGAGAGCACCTCGTAGGCCATGGGCGCGCCGATCACCGGGCCGGCCTTGTCGGAGAAGACCGACCAGTTGGTGCCGAACTGGTAGGACATGACGATGCCCGAGACCACGCCCATGGCGAAGGCCAGGGCGAAGATCTTGACCCAGTAGCGGAACAGGTTGAGGAAGCGTTCCTGCTTCGTGGTCAGCCAGAGGGCGTTGAGCACGGCGAGGTAGGAGGCCAGGCCGATGGTGAAGGCCGGGAACAGGAAGTGGAACGAGACCGTGAAGGCGAATTGCAAACGGGCGAGGAAGACGGCGTCGAAGGTTTCGAACATCTCAGATCGTCGTGGCTGTTTCGGTTCGCGGTGGAGGTAGGCTGAAGCGCCGGGCCGTCGAGTCAGGGTGCCGGTTTGCCGCAGGGCGGAAATAGGCGCCCGATTTTCGGCTGCGTCGGTGCGGGCAGCGGTTTAGGCTGGGGCCATGCTGTTCAGATTGCCAGATGATGACACGCTCCATGCCGCGCTGATGGCGCGAGATGCGAGCTACGAGGGGCGGGCGCTGGTTTGCGTGCAAACGACCGGGATTTTCTGCCGGCTGACCTGCCCGGCGCGCAAGCCGCTGCGGGAGAACTGCGAGTTCAGGGAGACGGCGCAGGCCTGCATCGAGGCGGGATACCGGGCGTGCAGGCGGTGCAGGCCGCTCGCCGCGCTGACCGACGACCCCACGGTGACCGCGCTCCTGGAGGCGCTGGCCCGCGATCCGGCGCGGCGCTGGTCGGAGGCGGAGGTGGAGGCGGAGGGCTATGACCCTTCCACGGTGCGGCGGGCCTTCCGGCGGGCCTTTGGGACCACCTTCCTCGAGATGGCACGGCAGCGGCGGCTGCTGGCGGGGCTGCAGGTGCTGGGCGAGGGCGGAAAGGTGATCGAGGCGCAGCATGATGCGGGTTTCGAGAGCGCTTCGGCCTTTCGGGCGGCCTTTGCACGGATGCTCGGTGTGGCGCCGGGGAGCTTTGACCGCAAGCCCCTGCTGATGGCCGACTGGATCGACACGCCCCTTGGGCCGATGGTGGCGGTGTCGGATGCGCGGGCGCTGCACCTGCTGGAGTTCGTCGGCCGCAAGGCCTTGCCGCGCGAGTTGCAGCGGTTGCACGCCGGGGTGAAGGGCGCGCTGGGGTTCGGACGGCCTGAGCCGACGGAACAGGTCGCGGCAGAACTGGGGCGGTTCTTTCGCGGTGAGAGCGCCGCCTTCGGCGTGCCGCTGGCGCTGCATGGCTCGGAGTTCACGCGGGCGGTCTGGGCGGCGCTGCGCGAGATCCCGGCAGGGCAGGTGCGCAGCTACAGCGAGGTGGCGAAGGCCATCGGCAGGCCGCAGGCGGTGCGGGCGGTGGCGCGGGCCAACGGGGCCAACCAGATCGCACTGGTCATTCCCTGCCACAGGGTGATCGGCGCCGATGGCAACCTCACCGGCTACGGCGGAGGGCTGTGGCGCAAGGAGCGGCTGATCGCGCTGGAGCGCGGCTTTGCGGCCCGCGCGGCCTAGCGGCCCTTGCCGGCATTCGGGCCTGCAAGATCGTTTTTCACCATCCAGCCGGCGAGGCGGGAGATCATCA
Source organism: Vannielia litorea (assembly GCF_900142295.1). Classification (NCBI taxonomy): domain Bacteria; kingdom Pseudomonadati; phylum Pseudomonadota; class Alphaproteobacteria; order Rhodobacterales; family Paracoccaceae; genus Vannielia; species Vannielia litorea. Next base: position 2,968,693 of record NZ_FSRL01000001.1, on the reverse strand, counting down.
TGTCCTGCAGCTGCTGCTTGATCGCGCGGGGCGGGTTTCCCTCGATCTCGTCGACGAAGGCCGTGACGTAATCTTCCTGCGCGTCGTCCAACCAGAAGAGCAGGCGGGTAAAGGCATTGAAGTGGTCGTGCACCTCTTCGATCTCGTAGCGGGTGCCGCCGTTCTCGGGGGTAAACCGCTGGCGAGCCATCGAGCTGCGTCCGGTCTCGGGGACGACCGCATGGGTGATGATCTCGCCGTCCTCGCCCTCGATGATGCGGGCCTTGTAGCCCATCTCCTGCGGACAAGGCTCGAAGGTCTCGGCATCGGGGAGGTTGGCGGTGAACCAGACCGGGAAGAAACCCTCGGCATCGGGCGCGCCGCAGCGGTGGTGGCCCTTGGTCTCGCCGGGCCGCATGACCATCGCCGCCTCCAGCACCTCGGGGGCGACCGGAACCCAGGTTCTGTGCCCGGTGCGGCCGGTGCGGTTGGGCAGGGCCATCAGGGCTGCCGGAAGGAGCCAGACGAGCAGAACGGTGCCAGCCACGAAGGTGAGAAACAGGCTGATGACGTGCCACTGCACCTTCAGGTCGGCGAGCGCGGGGGTGCCGGCCTGCGCGGTCATGGTGCCCGTGGTGGCCAGCAGGCAGGTAAACAGGAGCGACATCGGCAGCGCCTCTGTCCAGCCGCCGGGGAAGACGGCGTGGTGCCAGGTCATGAACCCGGCCCAGAGCGCCATGACGGTGACAAGCACGAGCGGATCGGCCAGCGGCGCGATGCCGGGATGGAGCAGCACCGAGAGCCCCGCGCCGAGGAGCGGCAGCGCCGACAGCGCCACGATCCGCCGCCGCAGCCGCATCAGGCGATACGGCAGGTGGTAGCTCAGGAAGGTCTCGTCGGCCATGCGCTCTCTCCGCTTCGGGTTGCGCGAGGGTGGCACGGGCAGGGGCCACGAATGTGGCACAGGTCGGGCGATTTTGTCTCGCCGCATCATCGGCTTGGCTTTGCGCCGGAATTGGCGCAGTGTCGCGCCGAAACACGAGGGAGGATGCCATGGACATGCCGAAGAACGCCTTCAAGGCCGCGATTGCAGCGGGAGAGCTGCAAGTGGGCATCTGGAACACGATCCCCGATCCGAGCGTGGTGGAGCTGCTTGCGGGTGCGGGCTTCGACTGGATCCTGATCGACAGCGAGCACACGCCGGTGACGACCCCGGCGATGATGCCGCTGATGCAGGCCGCCTCGGGCTACCCGGTGAGCACCATCGCGCGGCCGGGATGGAACGACATGGTGGAGATCAAGCGCCTGCTCGACCAGGGGGCGCAGACGCTGCTCATTCCCTATGTGCAGAGCGTGGAGGAGGCCGAGCAGGCGGTGCGCTTCGTGCGCTATCCGCCGAAGGGCGTGCGCGGCGTGGGCGGCACCACCCGGGCCAGCCGCTATGGCGCGGTCAAGGATTACATCCAGAACGCCGAGAAGGAGATCTGCCTGCTGCTGCAGGTCGAGAGCGTGGAAGGGATGGCGCAGGCCGAGGAGATCGCAGCGGTGGACGGGGTGGATGGCGTGTTCATCGGCCCGGGCGACCTTGCTGTGTCGATGGGCTACCCGGGCCAGCCGACGCACCCGGAGGTGAAGGCGGCGATCCTCGACGGGATCAAGCGGATCAAGGCGGCGGGCAAGGCGCCCGGCATCCTGACGCTGGATCCGGCATTTCAGGACGAGGCGCGGGACGCCGGTGCGATCTTCGTGGCGGTGGCGCTGGATGCCTCGGTGCTGCGCGCGGGCGCGATCGCGGCGCGGGAGAGGTTTCAGGGCTGACCTAGCCGATGGTGTCGGGCCCGAGCTTGAGGATCACCGGCACCACCAGCTCTTCCTCGTCGGTCAGGTGACGGTCGAGCAGGGCGCTCAGGCTCCGGAGTGATGCCGCAAAGGGCGCAACGCTGTCCTTTGCATCGGCACCCTCGGAGAGCTGGCCGAGCGCAAGGTTGGCGGCATCTGCGAAGCCTGCCAGCGCCGGGTCGAGCTGCACATGGTCGGCCTCCATGAGCTGAAACCCGCGGGCGATCTCGGGCGCGGCCTTCTCCAGCAGCGGGAAGTAGTGCGCATCCTCGATCTGGTGGTGGCCTTGGAGCTGTTGCAGCAGCATGCCGCCGAAACGGGGCAGAGCCGTGCCGAAGCGGGCCGGGTCGCCGCCGTCGAGCAGGCTCCGGGTTTCGGTGTTCAGCGCCTCCAGCAGGCGGCGGAACATCAGGTGGCGGTCGAGCCAGAACGCCACCAGCCCGGCAAAGTGCGGATGCGCCTCCCAGGTCTCGCGCGGGTAATCGGCGAGCAGGACGCGGAGCGCGTCGGGCAGGTGCGCACGGTGCGCGAGGGCGAGATCGTTCATGGGCCGGAGCTGGCGCGGGCGCGGGTCAGTGCAAGCTGGCGCTGGCGCTCGCGGAAGCGGGTGCGGTCGGCCTCGGAATAGGCACCCACGCAGGCCGGGCACTGAACGCCCTCTTCATACTCCGGCGCGGCGCGGTCGGCGGCGGAAACCGGGCGCCCGCAGGCGTGGCAGAGCTGGTAGTCGCCGGGCGTGAGCCCGTGCCCGACCGAGACGCGCTGGTCGAAGACATAACATTCGCCGGTCCAGCGGCTCTCGGCCTCGGGCACCTCCTCAAGATACTTCAGGATGCCGCCCTGAAGGTGGAACACCTCCTCCACGCCCTGCGATCTCAGGTAGTTGGTGGATTTCTCGCAGCGGATGCCGCCGGTGCAGAACATGGCCACCCGCTTGCCCGTGAAGCGGTCCTTGTTGGCCTCCCACCAGGCCGGGAATTCGCCGAAACTCGCGGTTTCGGGGTTTACCGCGCCCTCGAAGGTGCCGATGGCGACCTCGTAGTCGTTGCGCGTGTCGATCAGCGCCACGTCGGGAGCCTCGATGAGCGCGTTCCACGCGGCGGGGGCGACATAGGTGCCAACCGAGGCGGTCGGGTCCACGCCCTCGACGCCCATGGTGACGATCTCCCGTTTCAGCCGCACCTTCATCCGGCGGAAGGGGCGTGCGGGCGCGGTGCTCTCCTTCCACTCGAGATCCGCGCAGCCGGGCAGACGCCTGATGTGGGCGATGAGCCGGTCGATGCCCGCGCGGGGGCCCGCAACGGTGCCATTGATGCCCTCTGGCGCCAGCAGGAGCGAGCCGCAGAGATCTTCGGCCTCGCAGAGCGCCCTCAACGGCCCGCGCAGGGCGGCGGGGTCGGGGAAGGAGGCGAACTTGTAGAGCGCGGCGACGGTATACATGGGGCGCGGCATAGCCGCCCTTGCGCGAGCGGGCAAGATTGACCCGCGGGATGCGGATGTTACCTTCGGCCCAACTCAAGGAGACCGCCCATGCCCGACAGCGCCCTCATCGTGATCGACGTGCAGAATGACTTCTGCCCCGGAGGGGCCCTGGCGGTGGAGGGCGGCGACCGGATCGTGCCCGGCATCAATGAGCTAATGGCGGCGTTTCCGGCCGTGGTGCTGACCCAGGACTGGCACCCCGAGGGCCATTCGAGCTTTGCCACGAGCCATCCGGGGCAGGAGCCGTTCAGCGTGATCGACATGCCCTATGGCCCGCAGGTGCTCTGGCCCGAGCATTGCATCCAGGGCAGCGAGGGTGCGGCGTTTCATGCCGGGCTCGACACCAGCCGCGCCGACCTGATCGTGCGGAAGGGCTACAACCCGCGGATCGACAGCTACTCGGCCTTCTTCGAGAACGACCACGAAACGCCGACCGGGCTGGAGGGATACCTGCGGACGCGGGGCATCGAGAAGCTGACACTGGTGGGGCTGGCGACGGATTACTGCGTGAACTTCTCGGCGGTGGATGCGGCAAAGCTGGGCTTTACCGTGACCGTACGCACCGACCTCTGCCGCGCGATCGACCTCGACGGCTCGCTGAAGGCGGCAATGGAGGGGATGCGCGGCGCGGGCGTGGTGGTGGACTGAGGCGCGCGCCCCAGGTAGGTCGGCACAGCGTTCAGTGACCACCGAAGAGACCCATGACCGATATACCGCAGCTCGACGAAGCCAGCTTTCGCGCTCCCGACCCCGATCAGCTCTTTCCGCGGGCGCATAGCGGCCATCCGGCGCGCATCCTGCTGCTCTACGGGTCGCTGCGTGAAACGGCCTATTCGCGGTTGATGGTGGAAGAGGCGGCGCGGGTGCTGGAGAAGATGGGCTGCGAGACCCGTATCTTCCACCCGTCGGGCCTGCCGCTGCCGGATGATGCGCCTGCGGATCACCCCAAGGTGGCAGAGCTGCGCGACCTGGCGATGTGGTGCGAGGGCATGGTCTGGTCGTCGCCCGAGCGGCACGGCACGATGACCGGCATCATGAAGACCCAGATCGACTGGATCCCGCTCTCGCCCATCGGCGGTGTGCGCCCGACCCAGGGCAAGACGCTGGCGCTGATGCAGGTGTCTGGCGGGAGCCAGAGTTTCAACTCGGTGAACCAGATGCGGATTCTGGGCCGTTGGATGCGGCTGCTCACAATCCCCAACCAGAGCTCGGTGCCGCGCGCCTGGACCGAGTTCGAGGGAGGCCGGATGAAGCGCTCGCCGTTCTACAACCGGATGGTCGACGTGATGGAGGAGCTGGTGCGCTTTACCCTGCTCACGCGCGATATCAAGGATCACCTGGTGGACCGCTACTCGGAACGGGTGGAAACCCGCGAGGAACTTTCGAAACGGGTGAACCTGCCCAATGCGATCTGAGGGCCGGGTGCCGACAGGATCGGCCCGGCTGGACTTCATCTTCCGCGCTTGAAATAACCACCCGGTGCCGTGCCGGAGGAGCCAATGGTCGACATCGCGAGCCGCGTCTATAACCACAAGTGGAAGATCGACCCGATCTTGCGGTCGCTCATCGACACGGATTTCTACAAGCTGCTGATGTGCCAGTCGGTGTTTCGCAACAAGCGCGAAACGCAGGTGACCTTCAGCCTGATCAACCGGACCAAGTCGGTGCCGCTGGCCAGGCTGATCGACGAAGGCGAGTTGCGCGAGCAGCTCGACCACATCCGCTCGCTCTCGCTGACGCGCGGCGAAAGCACCTGGCTTCGGGGCAACACCTTTTACGGCAAGCGCCAGATGTTCCGCCCGGATTTCATGGAGTGGTTCGAGGGGTTGCGGTTGCCTGCCTATCACCTGGAGCGGGTGGGCGACCAATACGAGCTGACGTTCGAGGGCAACTGGCCGGAGGTGATGCTTTGGGAGATCCCGGCGCTGGCAGTGCTGATGGAGCTTCGTGGCCGCGCCGTGCTCGGCGACATGGGGCGGTTCGAGCTTCAGGTGCTTTATGCCCGCGCCATGACCAAGCTCTGGGAAAAGATCGAACGGCTGAAGGAGATCGAGGGGCTGCGGCTGGCCGATTTCGGCACCCGGCGGCGGCACTCGTTTCTGTGGCAGGACTGGTGCGTGCAGGCGATGTTCGAGGGGCTTGGCCCGGCCTTCACGGGCACGTCGAACTGCCTGATCGCCAAGAACCGCGACCTCGAGGCGATCGGCACCAATGCCCATGAGTTGCCGATGGTCTATGCCGCGCTGGCAGAGGACGATGCGGCGCTGGCCCAGGCTCCCTACGACGTGCTGAGCGACTGGCACGAGGAGCATGACGGCAACCTGCGGATCATCCTGCCCGACACCTACGGCACGCGGGGCTTTCTGGAGCGCGCGCCCGACTGGCTGGCCGGCTGGACCGGCATCCGGATCGACTCGGGCGACCCGGCGGAGGGAGCCGAGGTGGCGATCGACTGGTGGAGGTCGCGCGGCGAGGACCCCACGCAGAAGCTGGTGATCTTCTCCGACGGGCTCGACGTGGAAAAGATCGAGGAGCTTTCGGCACAGTTCCGGGGCCGCGTGCGGGTCTCCTTTGGCTGGGGCACCCTGCTGACCAATGATTTTCGAGGCCTGACGCCGGGCGATGCGCTGGCGCCCTTCAGCCTTGTCTGCAAGGCGGTCGAGGCCAACGGAAAGCCGACGGTGAAGCTCTCGGACAACCCGCGCAAGGCGATGGGCCCGCAAGAGGAGATCGCGCGTTACAAGCGGGTCTTCGGCGTGGGGGCACAGGATGCCATGGAGGTCGTCGTTTGAGCGATACCTATTCGATGAGCCTTCTGGTCGCGCTGGGCCTGGGGCTGGTGGCGACGGGGGCGGTGGCGGGCGTACTGGCCGGGTTGCTCGGTGTCGGCGGCGGCATCGTCATCGTGCCGGTGCTGTTCTGGCTCTTTGGCTGGCTCGGCGTGCCCGAGGCGGTGGCGATGCATGTGGCGGTGGCGACCTCGCTCGCCACGATCATCCCGACCTCGATCAGCTCGGCGCGGTCGCATCACCGCAAGGGCGCGATCGACGCGGACCTGCTGAAGAGCTGGGCGCCGCTGATCTTTGTCGGCGCGCTGGCGGGCGGGTTGCTCTCGAAGGTGATCGCCTCGAGCGGGCTGACGCTGATTTTCGGGGTCATCGCGCTGCTGGTCTCGATCAACATGGCCCTGCCCAAAAAGATCGTCCTGGGCGACGACCTGCCGCAGGGGCCCGTGGCCCGAGGGCTGGTGCCGGGGTTCATCGGGGTGTTCTCGGCGCTGATGGGGATCGGCGGGGGCACGCTCTCGGTACCGACGCTGACGGCGTTTTCGTTTCCGGTGCACCGCGCGGTGGGCACGGCGGCGGCCTTCGGGCTCGTCATCGCGGTGCCTGCTGCCCTCGGGTTTGTCTGGTCGGGCTGGGGCGTGCCGCTCAGGCCGCCCTACTCGCTGGGCTATGTCTCGGTTCCGGCGGCGGTGCTGATCTTCTCGGCCTCGGTCTTCACCGCGCCGGTGGGGTCGAGGATCGCCCACAGCCTCAACCCGGCGCGGCTGAAGCTGGCCTTTGCGGCCTTTCTCTTTCTCTCGGCGCTCAAGATGCTCTGGTCGGCGCTGGGGTGAGCCGGGGTGGCGGGCAGCCTGCCCGCCCTACTCGGGATCGACCTTGCCGCGCAGGGACTTTACCTCGCCGCGTTCCTTTTTTGCCTTCAGGCGCCGCTTCCTGGAGCCGAGGGTCGGGCGCGTGGGGATGCGTTTCTTGGGTTTTTCGAGCGCCTTGCGGATCAGCTCGGCCAGCCGTTCGCGGGCGAGGTCGCGGTTGCGCGCCTGGGACCGGGTGTCTTGCACCAGCAGCAGCACTTCGCCGGCATCGGTCCAGCGGCGACCCGCAAGACGGCGCAGGCGGGTCTTGACCGGTTCGGGCAGGTGGGGCGAGGCGGCGGCGGCAAAACGCAGCTCGACCGCGGTGGCGACCTTGTTCACGTTCTGGCCGCCCGGGCCCTGCGAGGTGGTGAAAACCTCGACAAGCTCCCAGTCCTCTATCGTGATCTGATCGTTGATCCGGATCGGCATGGCTCTTTCCTAGCGCCGTGGCGGGGCAATCAAAAGGGCCGCTCCGGAAGACGGAACGGCCCTGTCGAACTGTGTTGGAGGCGAGGTCCGGTTAGACCCTCGGCCAATTGCGGTCATCTCCGCGCAAGGGCTGCCCTACGCGCTGACCTCCGCCGTTGTCCCGACACCTCTCTCCAATGTAGCTCTCGACACTGGATCACCTCCTTTCAGCTGTTGAAAAACGCAAGTTCAGCGTGAATCGGAAGTGTGCACCTGTCAAACTTTTTCTGCGCGCGCGAAATTTGCAGTTATGAGGCGGAAGGGAATGAGGGCGAGGGCGGCCAGGGCCAGCTTCACGCCCCAGTCGGCCACGGCGAGCGAGACCCAGAGCGGGGCCACGGGGCCCTTGCCCAGAAGGGGAATGCCCTCCTGCGCCCAGTCCGGCACGGCGGCCGGCTCCAGCCCGTTGAAGGTGGCGGCGAAGGCGACGGAGAAGAAGATCACCGTGTCGGTGGTGCTTCCGACCAGCGTGGAGCCGAGCGGGGCTTGCCACCATGCCCGCGCACGCATCCGGTCAAACACCGCAACGTCCAGCAATTGGGCAGAAAGAAAAGCCAGGCCCGAGCCGAGTGCGATGCGCAGCGTGACCAGCGGGCCGAACTCGCCCTGGATCTGGGAGCCGACGAAAGAGCAGGCGACGCCCACGACGAAGCCCGCGATCACCACCTTGCGGGCGGTGGGGGCGCCGTAGAGGCGGTTCATCGTGTCGGTCACGAGAAAGGCGATGGGGTAGGTCAGTGCGCCCCAGGTCAGCCAGTCGCCCAGAAGATGCTGGACGAGGATGTTGGAGGCCACCACGACGGCGGCCATGGCGAGAACGCCGATGATGAGGTTGGTCTTCATGATATGGCCCGTTTTTGCAAGGTGGTCGGGGACTTGGCCCCGCACCGTGCGGGACGGCGGGCTTCTAGACCCGTGGCGATGGCATTGCAAGCCTCAGTCGGACAGCTGCACCTCGACGATCTCGCTGCGCTGGTAGCCCTTGAAGTTGTCGTCGGACACCATCACCGCGCGAAGTCGGCCCCTGGCATCGCGCCAGAGCGACAGGCCCTCGAGGTTGCCGTGGGTCAGCGGGCCGGAGCGGTAAAGCTCCTGGCCGGGCCACAGGTTACCCGTCATGTCGTGGCGGGTGATGCGGCTGGAAAAGCCGTAGCCGGTGAAGTGGCGCCAGAGCAGGGTGAGGCGGCCACGGTCGTCGAAATCGGCGCCGACGGGGAGCCACTCGCCCTCGCGCTCGATGTGCCCGACAACTTGCCACGCGCCCTCGGCATAGCGATAGACCGGGAAGGGCGTGGCGTAGCTGCCGGAGCGTTCGGGCAGGGTGTAGAGCGCGCCATCCGGGGCAATGGCCAGCGCCTCGAGGGCGGAGTTGTTCTGGAATGTCTTGAAGTCGGGGTGGCGGGGCAGCCACGCGGCCTCGCCGCCGTGGAGGATGTCGTCGCCGCGCCATGTCCAGATCCGGTGGTAGCCCTCGAAGGACACGAAGAACCGCCCGTCGTCGCGCCGGGCCAGGCCCTCGGCATCGCTCTCGTAGCCGTTCACCGGGTGGCCGTCGGGATCGGTCAGCCGGCTGTGGGTGGTGATCTCGACGCCGGTCAGGCTGCCCGCCGCATCGCGCAGCAGCCGGCCTTCGGCCAGCGCGGCACGGTCGGAAAGGGCCCAGAACCGGATGCCATCCTCCGAGACCTCGAGCCCCGAGAACCCGCCGAAGCGGGTTTCGGCATCGCTGCTGCCGAGGCTCACCGACACCACGCGCTGCCCGCCTTGGCCTGCCGCGAGGGCGAGGCCGGCACAGAGCGCGAGGGCGGCGAGGCTCAGTCCGAGTTGAGAACGCCGACGCATGAGCGGGGCAGGTCGGCCATGACGTAGTCGCGCGGGTGGCGCTTGCGCGGGGCCTTCCTGGCGTTGGGATCGGCCTTGACCTTGGGCGGGTTGAGGTAGTCGGTGACCCACCACATCAGGCTCTCGTCGCAGCCGTCACCGCCCTTGGAAAGCTCGTCGACGCCGGGCGATTGCACCACGCAATCCGGCGAGCCGCGCGGGCACTTGAGCCGAACGTGGAAGTGATCGTGGTGGCCATAAAGCGGGCGGATCTTCTGGAGCCATTTCTTGTCGCGCCGGGTGGCCTTCTGGCACATCGAGATCTTGATCGGAGCGGTGACGAAGATGCGGTCGACCATCGGGTCGCGGGCGGCGGCTTCGAGCAGAGCGGCATGGGCGTTGGTCCATTTGTTGTTCAGCGTGCGCTGGTCATTGTTGCGCACGATCAGGGCGCCGAGGCTCTCGCGCTCGCCGCGGGTAAGGTTCAGCCGCGAGGGGCGGGTATACCAGATATCCACGTCGAGGCCGGTCTGATGCGAGGAGTGGCCCGAGGGCGAGGGGCCGCCGCGGGGTTGCGAAATATCGCCGACGTAGATGCCGGGCCAGCCGAATTTTACGGCCTGGGCGGAGAGCCGCTCGATGAATTCGATCATCTCGGGGTGGCCCCAGTTGCGGTTGCGCGACAGGCGCATCGCCTGCCAGCGCGGCCCGGTCTCGGGCAGTTCGACAAGGCCCGCGGCGCAGCCCTTGGAGTAGAAGCCGAAGACCTCGGATTTGCCGCGCGCCGGCCTGGGCTTGGAGGCAAAAAGCGCGCTGGCCTTCGATTGCGCGGAGGCCTCGGGCGCGGTCAGCGGTGCCGCGAGAACAAGGGAAAGGGCTGCCAGGGCTGCTCGGATCATTGTTGGGGTTCTGCTCCGTCCGGTTTGACCCAGAGTAGCAGAACGAGCCCGATAATGAAGAGGGCGATCAGCGGCGAGACCCCAAGTTGCTGTGATCCGGTAAGGGTTGTGGCCACCCCGATCGAGATCGGCGCGATGAAGGAGGTGGCCTTTCCGGCCAGCGCATAGAGCCCGAAGGCCTCTGTCATCCGTGCCGGGTTGGCCTGGCGCACCATCATCGTCCGCGAGGCCGCCTGAAGCACGCCGCCCGCCGCTCCGATCACCGCGCCGAGGAAGTAGAAGGCGAGGTCGGGCAGCTGGCTCTCGGGGCCCACGGGCAGGAAGAAGACGCTCTCGCGGCTGACCATGACCACCGATATGGCCACGGCGGTCAGGACGACGACGCAGGTCACGATCACCGGCTTCGGCCCGAAGGCAGTGTCGGCGCGGCCGCCGAGCCAGGCGAAGATCGCGCCGGTGATGATTGCGAGGATGCCGAAGATGCCGGTTTGCACGACCGACCATCCGAGCACGCCTGCGGCGTAGATGCCGCCGAAGGTATACATGCCGTTCAGCGCGTCGCGGTAGAACATCGACGAGGTCAGGTAGGCCAGCAACGAGGGCGACTGCGGCAGGGTGCGCAGGGTGTTGCCCAGACCGGAGAGCGCCTTCTTGACCGCGCCGGCGGAGGGCTTCTCGCGCCGCGGGTCGCGGACCCAGAGGAAGAAGGGCACCATGAAGATCGCGTACCAGATCGCCGTGAGCGGCCCCACGGCGCGGGTGCCCTCGCGGGCCTCCGGATCGAGCCCGAAGAGGGGTGCGAAGCCGGCCATGGTCTTTCCTGTCGTCGGGCTCTCGGCCAGGAAGACCAGCATGATGACCAGCGCGAAGAGGCCGCCGACGTAGCCGAAGGCCCAGCCGTTGCCGGAGATGCGGCCGATCTCCTCGCGGGTGCCGAGATCGGGCAGCATGGAATTGGTGAAGATCGTGGCAAACTCCATCCCGATCAGGCCGATGGCGAAGAGCACGAGGGTGCGGGTGAGGTCGAAGTCCTGAGGCTCGGCCCACCAGAGGCCGTATGCCCCGACGACGTAGAGCAGGGAGAAGCCCCAGATCCAGCGCACCCGGCGGCCCGAGGTATCTGCCATCGCGCCGAGGATGGGAGCGAGGAGCGCGATGACGATGCCCGCCGCCCCGACCCCGAAGCCCCAGGCCGCCTGGGCCCGGCTGCCGTCTTCGAGGACCGATCCGACATAGGGCGCGAAGATGAAGGTGAGCAGAAGCGTATTGTAGGGCTGCGAGGCCCAGTCGAAGAAGAACCAGCCCCAGATGCGCTTTTTCGCTGAAACTTCCGACATTTTGCTGCCCCCTGTCCGGGTTCATAGAGCATTGAAGCGGGCCGGGGCGCAACTGCGCATTGCGGGGGCCGTGCGGCTCAAATATGGTCGCGGAAAACCGAGCAGAGTGGCCGATGTTTCGTCCGATCAATCTTGTCATACTGGCTGTCCTCGTGGCGGGGAGCCTGCTGGTGGCCCGCGAGGCGATGCGCCGGGGCGGCCCCGGAGACAACGTGGCTGCGGTCAGCGAGCAGGTGGTGATCGGGCGCACCTACCGGGTGGATCAAGCCTTTGTCGCGCGCACCGGGCAGGTGCCGGGCGTGGCCTTTCAGATCATCCTGCCCAAGCGGCCGGAGCAGAGCCACAGCATCGGCGTGGAAGAGTTGCCCGAGGGCGGCGTTGTGCAGTTCAACTTTCGCGCCGAGGACGAGAGCTTTCTGGAGAGCCTGTTCATGGCGCCGATCCGGATTCCGCTGGGCGAGATGGATGACCGGCTGGCCGCCATCGCGCCCAAGCTCGCCGAGCAGGGGCCCGCGCTGCTGAGCCAGAAGTTCGAGGAGGTCACCGCAGAGCCGGTGCGCGAGGTGCGCGTGGGTCATGGCGAGGGCTACCGCGCGATGGAACTCACGGGCACCTATCTCGATCCGCGCGACGAGGCCCGCTATTCGTACCGGTTCATTGCCCTGCCCGACCCGGAGCGTGCCGAGAGCCTCTATGCGGTGAGTCATGTGAATCGCGCGCATCTGGCCGTCGAGGCTGCCGACTTCGGCCCCAGCCTGACCGGCAAGGCGCTCTCCACCCTGCGGCTTTCGGAGCCGCCGGTGCGGGAGACCGCACAGGAAGGCCCGGCGGCGCCGGACGCGGACTAGGCGCAAAGGCGGGGCTTTCCCTCTCGGCCCCGGCGCGCTTAGACTGCCGGCACCCGCTTTCAACGACGGATGCCTTTTTCATGACGCGCGCCTTCACCCTCCTGACCGCCCTCCTCCTGTGTTCGCCGCTCTGGGCGCAGAGCCAGACCGAGCAACTCGGGGGGTTCAAGCTCAACCTGCGCTCCAACCAGGACGTGGTGGCGGGCGAGACCTTCAAGGCCGACCGCGACTACCTCACAAAGCACGGCAAGGACGAGGCTGCGGCCTTTGCTGTGGTCGTGCCGCTCTCGGGCGATGGCAGCTACCAGAGCCGGGTGGTCGAGACCCCGCAGACCGGGCTGGTCAAGTTCGTCTTCTCGACCGAGGGGGGCGGGCTGATCGAGGCGGTGACCTTCTCGGACCTCAGCCTTCCCATGGCCGAAGAAGAGCCGCGGCTGGAGTACCTGATGGAGATCATGAACGCGCTGGTCGTGCCGGGCTTCATCGAGGGCAAGGCCGGGGCCAGCCGGCAGAATATCCGCAAGGTCGACGTGGGCGGGCTCCGGGCGGTGGAGATCTTCGGAAGCTACGACGACCCCACCTTCGGCAAGGTGCACTGGCGCCTGCTCGGGTTGCCCAACCCCCAGGCGGAGGCCGGTGTGGTGGCCCTCGCCCAGATATCCGAAGAGGCGGTGCCGATCGGCTCGCCCGATGATTTTCCGTCCTCGCTGAGCGGGCGTGTGCTGGAGAGCCTCAAGTTCGAGTGAGGCACTCCGCCCGGCGGCAGGCGCGGGTCAGATGGCCTCGATGGCCAGCGCGATGCCTTGGCCGCCGCCGATGCACATGGTGATCAGCGCACGCTTTCCGCCTGTTCTTTCAAGCTCGTAGAGCGCCTTGACGGTGATGATCGCGCCGGTCGCGCCGACCGGGTGACCAAGCGCGATGGCGCCGCCGTTGGGGTTGACCCGTGTGCCATCGAGGCCGAGGCCGCGGTTGACGGCGATGGCCTGGGCGGCGAAGGCCTCGTTGCTTTCGATCACGTCGAAATCATCGACCGAAAGGCCGGTGCGGGCGCAGAGGGCCCGCACGGCGGGCACCGGGCCGATGCCCATGACATGGGGGCTGACACCCGAGTGGGCATAGCCGATGACACGGGCGCGGGCCTTGAGGCCGGCCTTCTCGGCGGCCTCGGCGCGGGCGAGCACGAGGGCGGCAGCGCCGTCGTTGATGCCGCTGGCGTTGCCGGCGGTCACGGTGCCGTCTTTCTGGAAGGCGGGGCGGAGGCCGGCGAGTTTTTCGGCGGTCGTCTGCTTGGGGTGCTCGTCGGTTGCAAAGGGCACCATCTCGCGCTTCACGCGGATCTCCACCGGCACGATCTGGCTCTGGAAGCGACCTTCGGCGATGGCGGCGGCGGCGCGGGTCTGGCTTTCGAGCGCGAAATTGTCCTGGTCGGCGCGGCTGACCTGGTGCTCGGCGGCGACGTTCTCCGCCGTCACGCCCATGTGGCCGGTCCCGAAGGGGCAGTTGAGCGCGCCCAGCATCATGTCGAGCGACTTGATATCGCCCATCTTCTGGCCCCAGCGGGCGTCGGGCAGGACGTAGGGCGCGCGGCTCATGCTCTCGGCGCCGCCGGCGAGCGCGAAATCGGCATCGCCCAGCGCGAGCGCCTGGGTGGCGGAGACGATGGCCTGCGCGCCGGAGCCGCAGAGGCGGTTCACGTTCATCGCTGGGGTGTTCTCGGGGATGCCGGCATCCATTGCCGCCACGCGGGAGAGATACATGTCGCGCGGCTCGGTGTTGATGACGTGGCCGTAGACGACATGGCCGATCTGGCCGGGCTCCACGCCGGAGCGGGCCATTGCCTCGCGGGCGACGGTGGCGCCGAGCGCGGTGGGAGCGGTGGCGGCGAGCGCGCCGCCGAAGGTGCCGATGGCGGTGCGGGCACCGTCGAGAATCACGATATCGTCCATGGGGGCCTCCTCTGCCGTTGCCGGGAGTGTAACCCGCGGGGGCCGCCGGGCAACCGGGGGAGCGTGCGCTGGGGGTTGAGAGCCGCAACGTCAGATGATTGAGTTTGCCCCGAAGCCTCCCGGAAAGGAATCCGCATGCTTGTCAGCGCCGTCATCTTCGACATCGGCAACGTGCTCATCGAATGGAACCCGGAGCGGTTCTACGACGCCGAGATCGGGCGCGCGCGGCGGGAGCGGCTCTTTGCCGAGGTGGACCTGCACGGGATGAACGACCGGGTGGACCGGGGCGAGACCTTTCGGGACATGGTGATGGAGACGGCGGCGGCCTACCCCGACTGGACGGCGGAGATCATCCTTTGGCACGACCGCTGGATCGAGATGGCCCGGCCTGCGATCGACCATTCGGTGCGCCTGCTCCGGGCGCTCCGGGCGGGCGGTGTGCCCGTCTTCGCCTTGTCGAACTTCGGTATCCAGAGTTTCGAGCTGGGCGAGAGCCACTACCCGTTTCTGGCCGAGTTCGACCGGCGCTATATTTCCGGCCACATGAAGATGGCCAAGCCGGACCCCGAGATCTACGCCGCCGTCGAAGCCGATTGCGGCGTGCCGCCCGAGGCGCTGCTGTTTGCCGACGACCGGACCGACAACATCCGCGTTGCGGCATCGCGCGGCTGGCAGACCCACCTCTTCGAGGGGCCGGAGGGGCTGGCGAAACGGCTGGTGGCCGAGGGCCTGCTCTCCGAGGACAAGGCGATATGACCACACCGAAGTTTATAACCTATGAACAGGGCGAGGCTGCGCTGAACTGGCTGGCGCTCACCGATGCGCTGGCCGAGGCCCACCGGCTGCCCGAGGCGGAGATCGAGGATATCTTTCTCTACCGGGGGGAGGACACGCTGCTGAGCCGGGCCGCCTGGATCGACGGGCTGGGCTCGCTGGTGAAGACGGCGACGATCTTTCCGGGCAATGCGGCGGTGGAGAAGCCTGCGGTGAACGGGGCGGTGACGCTCTTCTCCGATCGGACCGGCGAGGCGGAGGCCTTCGTGGATTTTCACCTCGTCACCAAGTGGAAGACCGCCGGAGACAGCCTGCTGGCGGCGCGCCGGCTGGCGCGGCCGGAGAGCCGCAACATCCTGATCCTGGGCGCGGGCACGGTGGCGGCCTCGCTGATCGAGGCCTATTCGGCGGGCTTTCCGGGGGCGAAGTTCACCCTGTGGAACCGCACCGCAGGGCGGGCGGCGCAGCTGGCGGAGCAGACCGGCGCGCTGGTCGCGGAGGACCTGGCCGAAGCCGTGGGCCGGGCCGATATCATCGCCACGGCGACCATGAGCACCGAGCCGGTGCTCAAGGGCGAATGGCTGCAACCGGGCCAGCACATCGACCTGATCGGCGCCTATCGGCCCGACATGCGGGAGGCCGATGACGAGGTGCTGCGCCGCGCGCGGCTCTTCGTGGACAGCCGGGCGACGACGGTCGGGCACATCGGCGAGATCAAGGATCCGCTGGCGCGGGGGGTGATCTCGGAGGAGGACATCATCGCCGATTTCTACCAGCTCGATGCGGTGCGCCGCGAGAGCGACACGGAGATCACGGTGGCCAAGAACGGCGGCGGCGCGCATCTGGACCTGATGACCGCGCGGCACATTCTCGACTGGGTCGGAGCGTGACCCCCTGGGGCTGGCTCCTTGCGGCGGCCGTTGCCCTCGTCATTCTGCCGCCTCTCCTCGCCTGGCTGATGTGCCGCTCACGCGCCGCCGCGCGGGAGGGCCTGCCGGGGCGGATGCTGCGGCTGCCCGACGGGCTCACGCGGGTTACGGTGGACGGGTTGCCGGGCCGGCCGGTGGCGGTGCTGGTGCATGGGCTGACCACGCCCTCCTGGGTGTTCGACGCCATCGCGGCGGGGCTCGTCGTGCTGGGCTGGCGCGTGGTGCGCCACGATCTCTGGGGCCGGGGCGGCTCGGACATGCCGGGCAAGGCGCAGAACCGCGCACTGTTCGTCCGCCAGCTTGCGGGGGTGATCGAGGCGGAGGCGGGCGACGCGCGGGTGCTGCTGGTGGGCTACTCCATGGGCGCGGCGATTTCGGCGGCCTATGCGGAGGCCTACCCGAGCCATGTGCGGGGGCTGGCGATGCTGGCTCCGGCCGGGTTGGGGCACCGGATGGAGGGGTTCACCCGGTTCTGCGCCGCGACACCGGTGCTGGGTGACTGGCTTTGGGCCACCTTCTCCGGCCCGGGCCTGAGGGCTGCGGCGCGGAAGGCGGCGCGGCAGGGGCCCTCTTCGGTGGAGAACATCGCCACAAGGCTGGCGCAGGAGAGCCGGACGCGGGGGTATCGGCGGGCGGTGCTGTCTTCGATCCGGCACATGCTGGCCGAGGACATGCGGCCCACCCTCAAGGGGCTCGACGCGGCCGGTTTGCCGATGCTCGCCGTCTGGGGCGGCGAGGACGGGCTGATCCTGAAGGCGGCCGGCAAGCGGCTTGCGAAGGTGGCGCCGGGAGCGGAGCAGATCACGGTGGAGGCGGCGGGCCACGGTGTGCCGCACACCCATCCGCGCGAGGTTCTGAAGGCGCTGACCGGCTTTCTCGCGCGGCTCTAGCGATCGCCCGAGATGCAGGCGCCCGACTTGGGCGCGAGGGTGCAGGCGCGGGCGTAGAGCGCATCGGCGCGGGCCGGGTCGCGGCGCGTGCCGGGGGCGCCGTCGCGGTGGATGTTGCCCTCCATGTAACAGCCCCAGGCGGCGCCGTTGGTGCAGGCCTCGGCGTAGGTCTTGAGTTGGCAGGCGGGGGCCGTGGCGGTGCCGGGGCGGGTGCCGGGACGCCAGCTGCCGTTGCGGGCGGTGGCGGCGGCATTGACGCAGGCGTTGGCATTGCCGAGCGCGCAGGCGCGGGCGTAGAGCGGGTAGGCGAACCGGCTCTCTTCCTCCAGCGGCGCGACGGTTTGCATTGCGTTGGCGAGGTTGAAGCAGGAGGACTGGTCGCCCTTCAGGCAGCGGTCGAGGCAGGCGTTGGGCTTGCGGGCGCAGGAGGTGTCGCTGCGGTAGCGGGCCTTGGAGGCGCGGTAGAGCGCGCCGGGGCATTGCGAGAGGGTCGAGGTGAAGGCCGGATCCTTTGCGATGCGCAGCAGCACGGTGCGCATGGGCTGCGGCTGGGCGCGGGCCCAGGCGAGGGTGTCGTCGGCGGTGGCCGCGAGCGGTACGAGGACAAGCAGGGCGGCGAGCAGCAGGCGGATCAAGCGGCAAGTCCTTGCGGCGGCGTGCGGTTCTCGCGGATCGGCAGGTGCACCAGCGCCGAGAAGGCGCCGACGCCGACGCCGATCCACCAGACCATCGTGTAGTCGCCATAGATGTCATACATCCGCCCGCCGAGCCAGACGCCGATGAAGCTGCCGAGCTGGTGCGAGAAGAAGACGATGCCGTAGAGCGTGCCCATGTAGCGCAGCCCGTAGATGTGGGCGACGAGGCCCGAGGTGAGCGGCACGGTGGCGAGCCAGAGCGAGCCCATGAGGACCGAGAAGATCAGCACCGTGGCGGGGGTGATCGGGAAGAGGATGAAGGCTCCGGCGATGATGGTGCGGGCGGTGTAGATGCCGGCGAGCAGGTATTTCTTGGTGTAGCGCTTGCCGGCCCAGCCGGCCGCGAGGGTGCCGGCGATGTTGGCGAGGCCAATGAGCGAGATCGCCACGGCGCCGAGCGCGGAGGTGGTGGAGATGCCGAGGCCCGCCAGCATGCCGCCGGCCTGGATCGGGGCGCACATCTCGGCCACCAGCGCCGGAAAGTGGGCGGTAACGAAGGCCAGCTGGTAGCCGCAGGAGAAGAAGCCGAGGAAGATCAGGGTGAAGGAGGGGTCCTTTGCCGCGCGGACGAGGACCTGGCCGATGGACTCCTCAAGCTCGGCGCGGGTGGCGGCCTGGGGCGAGCGCATCATCGGCAGGACGGCGAGCACTGCGAGGATGGCGGCGGCGAAGACGAGGAAGACCTGCTGCCAGCTCAGGAAGCCCAGCATCCATTCGGCCAGCGGGGCCCCGAAGACCTGGCCCGCGGAGCCTGCGGCGGTGGCGATGGCGAGCGACATGGAGCGGTTTTCATCCGAGGAGGCCCGGCCCACGACCGCGAGGATGACCCCGAAGCCGGTGCCCGCGACGCCGAAACCGACAAGGATTTCAAGCAGCTGGTGCTGGAGCGGCGAGACTGCGACCGAGGAGAGCACGAGGCCCACGGCATAGAGCACCGCGCCCATGATGATCGCCTTCCGGTCGCCGATCTTTTCGGCGATGGCGCCGAAGATCGGCTGGCCGATGCCCCAGGCGAGGTTCTGGATGGCGATGGCGAGGGAGAACTCGGCGCGCGGCCAGTTGAACTCTTCCGAGATGGGTATCTGGAACACCCCGAAGCTCGCCCGGATGGCGAAACCGACGAGGATGACGAGGCAACCGCCGATCAGGACCGGGGTGAGGAGGGGGGCGCGGGTTTCCATGCGTGTTTAATTGACGATGCCCCTTAACACGTCAAATTGCTTTTCTTGATGGAGAGCATCACGGGTGGTGGGTTTCACCCGTCTTGCGCAAAGGTTAGAGGACAGCATGACCCTGCCAGACCTCTATGACGCCCGCGTTGCGACAGGCACGCTGAAGGACGACCCCGCGCAGAGGGCCGCCTTGCCCGCGTTCGAACGGGTGCGGGCCGCGCTGGAGGCGCGACCGGAGCCGAAGGGAGGCCTGCGGAGCCTCTTCGGCGGAAAATCGGCGCCCGAGCCGGTGACGGGCCTTTACCTTTGGGGCGGTGTGGGCCGGGGCAAGTCCATGTTGATGGATTTGTTCTACGAAAGCGTTAACACCCCGAAAAAGCGCCGCGTCCACTTTCATGCCTTCATGCAGGAGGTTCATGCCGGGCTGCACGAGGCGCGCAAGACCGGGGTGGATGACGCCATCCGGCCCGTGGCCGAGGATGTGGCGGGCAAGGTGGAGCTGCTCTGCTTCGACGAGATGCAGATCACCGACATCACCGATGCGATGATCGTGGGGCGGCTCTTCGAGAAGCTCTTTGCGGCGGGCGTGGCGGTGGTGACCACCTCGAACCGGCCGCCGAAAGACCTGTACAAGAACGGGCTGAACCGGCAGCTCTTCGTGCCGTTCATCGAGCTTCTGGAGCAGCGGATGGAGGTGCGCGAGCTGTCCGCCGACGTGGACTACCGGCAGGACAGGCTGGCCGGGAATCCGGTTTATTTCTCGCCGCTTGGCCCGAAGGCGCGGGCGCAGATGGACGAAGTCTGGACCGATCTTTCGGGGCCGGATGCAGCGCCGCTGAAGCTTGTCGTCAAGAGCCGCGAGGTGGAGCTGCCGAAGTTCTCCAACGGGGTCGCGCGGGCCAGCTTTTACGAGCTTTGCGGCAAGCCGCTGGGCCCGGCGGATTACCTGGCCATCGCCGAGGCGGCGCGGGTGTTGATGGTGGATGACATCCCCTGCCTGAGCCGCTCGAACTTCAACGAGGCCAAGCGGTTCGTGACGCTGGTGGATGCGCTTTACGAGGGGAAGGTGCGGCTGATCTGTTCGGCGGCGGACCAGCCGGAGAGCCTTTATCTGGAGGGCGAAGGCACCTTCGAGTTCGAGCGCACGGCAAGCCGGTTGCGCGAGATGATGGGGGCCGGATGGGGGCGTGCGGAGGGGTAAGGACCCCGCGTTAACCGCAAAAAGGTCACATACACAACCGATGCACAACCCATGCACAACCCGTATGCATGTCGGATGACATAGGCGGCATTAATTAATGGAGCGTGCGCCTGGTGGCATGAAAAACCCCGCCGGGTGGGGCGGGGTTCTGGCAGGTGGGAGATCCTCGGGTCATGCCCGAGGATGACCGGGTCGGGACCGAGGATGACAGGGCGTGCGCCTTACTCGTAGAGCGGGAAGCGGGCGCAGAGGGCGGAGACCTCGGCCTTTACCTTTTCTTCGACCTCGGCGTTGCCCTCTTCACCGTTGGCGGCGAGGCCGTCGACGACCTGCACGATCCAGTCTGCGATCTGGCGGAACTCGGGCTCACCGAAGCCGCGGGTGGTGCCGGCGGGCGCGCCGAGGCGGATGCCGGAGGTGACGAAGGGCTTTTCGGGATCGAACGGCACGCCGTTCTTGTTGGTGGTGATGTGGGCGCGGCCAAGGGCTGCCTCGGCGGCCTTGCCGGTGACGCCCTTGGGGCGCAGGTCGGCAAGGCAGAGGTGGTTGTCGGTGCCGCCGGAGACGATGTCGATCCCGCCCTTCTGGAGCTGGTCGGCCATGGCTTGCGCGTTCTTCACCACCTGGGCGGCGTAGCTCTTGAACTCGGGGCGCAGCGCCTCGCCGAAGGCCACGGCCTTGGCGGCGATGACATGCATCAGCGGGCCGCCCTGGAGGCCGGGGAAGACGGCGGAGTTGACCTTCTTGGCGATGTCCTCGTCGTTGGTGAGGATCATGCCGCCGCGCGGGCCGCGCAGGCTCTTGTGGGTGGTGGTGGTGCAGACATGGGCGTGGGGCAGCGGCGAGGGGTGCACCCCACCGGCGACGAGCCCGGCGATATGGGCCATGTCGACCATCAGGTAGGCGCCGACCTCATCTGCGATCTCGCGGAAGGCGGCCCAGTCCCAGACGCGGGAATAGGCGGTGCCGCCGGCGACGATCAGCTTGGGCTTGTTGGCCAGAGCCTTGGCGCGGATGTCTTCCATGTCGAGCAGCTGGTCCTGCTGGCGCACGCCGTAGCTGACCACGTTGAACCACTTGCCCGACATGTTGACGGGCGAGCCGTGGGTGAGGTGGCCGCCGCTGTTCAGGTCGAGCCCCATGAAGGTGTCGCCCGGCTGGAGCAGGGCGAGGAACACGGCCTGGTTCATCTGGCTGCCGGAGTTGGGCTGGACGTTGGCGAAGCCGCAGCCGAAGAGCTCCTTGGCGCGCTCGATCGCGAGGGTTTCGGCGATGTCGACGAATTGGCAGCCGCCGTAGTAGCGCTTGCCCGGGTAGCCCTCGGCATACTTGTTGGTCAGCACCGAGCCCTGGGCCTCGAGCACGGCCTTGCTCACGATGTTCTCGGAGGCGATCAGCTCGATCTCGTCGCGCTGGCGGCCCAGCTCCTGGCCGATGGCCTTGGCGATCTCGGGGTCGCGGGAGGCGAGGGTCTCGGTGAAGAATCCGCTGTCTCGGTGGGGCGCGTTCATGGGGCAGGCCTCTTTGCGATGCGTGTCAGGATGGCGGGGATGTATCCCATGCCGGGCCGGGGCAAAAGCGGCAAAGCGCCGCTTTTGCGAGGAATGGCGGCATATCGGCGGTCTTGTGTTTCCGATCGCGCCGCGCGAAGTCTTTGGGGAAACAGGGAGGACCGCCCGTGCAGAAGATCGCCTTCGTGGCCGCGGAGACCCAGATTGCCGGGGAGGCGCGCCGCCACCTGGCCGCGCAGCACGGCGATGCGGGCGTGGAGGATGCGGATGTGATCGTGGCGCTGGGCGGCGACGGGCACATGCTGCAGACGCTGCGGGACACCGAGCATCTCGACACGCCGGTCTACGGCATGAACTGCGGGACCATCGGCTTTCTGATGAACGAATATGCCGAGCCGGCGCTCACCGAGAGGCTGGAGGCGGCGGAGGAGGAGGTGCTGCACCCGCTGCGGATGCGGGCCTTCACCGACGGGGGCGCGACCCAGGAGGCCCTGGCGATCAACGAGGTGAGCCTGCTGCGGCAAGGGCCGCAGGCGGCGAAGCTGCGCATTCAGGTCGACGGGCGGGTGCGGATGGACGAGCTGGTGTGCGACGGGGCACTGCTTTGCACGCCGGCAGGCTCCACGGCCTACAACTACTCGGCCCACGGGCCGATCCTGCCGATCGGGGCGGAGGTGCTGGCGCTGACGCCGGTGGCCGCCTTTCGCCCGCGAAGGTGGCGCGGGGCGTTGCTGCCGATGGCCGCGGAGGTGCGCTTCGACGTGCTGAACCCCGGCAAGCGCCCGGTTCGGGCCGAGGCCGATGGCCGCTCGGTCGAGAACGTGGTGACGGTGATCGTGCGCTCGGACGAGAGCATCCGGCACCGGATTCTCTTCGATCCCGGCCACGGGCTGGAGGAACGGCTGATCCGGGAGCAGTTTGCCTGACGGCGCCGGCCTGCCGCCACAGAATGGCCATGCGGGCCGTATAGACCCGGCGGCATGACACGCACCCTCTTTCTCACCGCGGCCGGTCTGGCCGCGCTGGTCCTGCCCGGCACGGGCGGCGCGCAGCCTTTCAGCACGAGCATGGCGGAGTGCGCGGCGCTGCATCAGAACGCGGCGCAGTGGGTAGAGGGCGAGGCGGAGGCCGCGGCGCTGATGCGGGTGCATGCGGGGTGGCGCGACGCGGCCATCGCGCAGGCCGAGGCGGAGGGCATCGCAGATGCGCCGGCGCGAATGGGTGCACTGATCGACGACAGGACAGGCGACTGGGAGGCCAGGGGCCTGCGGCTGTTTCTGAGCCGGGAGTTCCGGGACTGGATGGACTACTGCCGCGCGTTCGCGGCGCATCGGGGGCTTGGGCTGGACCGGTGACGGCCGGGCCGGGTCAGCCCGGGTTTTCCCAGCTCTCGCGCTTGCGGTAGATCGTGGAGGGCGAGAGGCCGAGGATGCGGGCGGCCCTGGGCACGGAGCCCTCGTTGCGGGCGATGGTTTCCTCGATCACGAGCCGTTCGATCTCGGCCATGGACTTGCCGATGAGCCCGTCGAGCCCTTCGACCGGCTCTGCCGGTTGCGAGAGGGAGGGGTGCGCGGCGGCGGACTGGTTCAGGCGGGCAGCCTCGGCGCGGGCCTCGACCTCGTGGTGCAGCTCCATCGGCAGCATCGGCAGGGTCACCTCGGTGCCGTCGTGCAGCACGGCGACGTTGCGCAGCACGTTCAGCAGCTGGCGCACGTTGCCGGGCCAGGACAGCGCGCAGAACAGGTCTTCGACCTCCGGCGACAGCGAGGTGAAGCCCTTGCCCTCCTCGGCGGCGAATTCGGCCAGGGCGTGGCGGGCGATCTCGACCACGTCGCGGCCGCGCTCGCGCAGGGGCGGCAGGTGCAGGGGCACGACGTGGAGGCGATAGTAGAGATCTTCGCGGAAGCGGCCGGCTTTCACCTCGGCCAGCGGGTCGCGGTTGGTGGCGCAGAGGATGCGAACGCTCACCTTGCGCGGCTTGGTGGAACCGACGGGCTGGATGGTGGAGGTTTGCAGGAAGCGCAGGAGCTTGGTTTGCAGCCCGAGGTCCATCTCGCAGATCTCGTCGAGGAAGAGCGTGCCGCCATCGGCCGCCGCAGCCGCGCCGGGCTTGTCGGCCAGGGCGCCGGTGAAGCTGCCCTTGAGGTGGCCAAAGACCTCGCTCTCGAGCAGGTCGCCCGGGATGGCGCCGCAGTTCAGCGCGATGAAGGGGCCCGAGGCGCGCGATGACAAGTCGTGCAGGGCGCGGGCGCAGAGCTCCTTGCCGGTGCCGCTTTCGCCGGAGATGAAGACGGTGGCCATCGAGCGCGACACCGAGCCGATCTTGTGCATGACCTCGCGCATGGCGGTGGAGGTGCCGATCAGGCCGGTGGTCTCGGGCGCGGGCAGGACGGCGATCGGGTCGGGCATCGGCCCGCCGGGGCTGCGCTGGCCGGCGGCGCGGGCGTGGTCGGTCACGGCTCCGGAGACGGCATCGAGCAGGCGGGCCTCGTCGAAGGGCTTGACCAGAAACTCCCACGCCCCGGCACGCATGGCCTCGACGGCGCGGTTGATCGAGCCGTTGGCGGTGATGACGATGACGTGGGTGAAGGGGTCGGCGGCGATGAACTCCTCGATCAGCTCGAGGCCGTCCCGGTCGGGCAGCATGAGGTCGACCAGCACGACGCCGGGGCGGTGCTGGCGGAACTGGCGCAGCCCGTCGGCAGCGGTCGAGGCGCTCTCGACGTGGTGGCCCGCCGATTGCAGCACGCTCTGGTAGACGAGCTGCATCGAGGGCACATCCTCGATGAGGAGCACCGGGGTCATCCTGCCGCCCCGGGCCCGTCGCTGCCTGCGCCGAAGCGCGTGGCCTGTTCTGCGGAGATGGCGGCGATCAGCCGGCCGAGCCGGGTGTCGATCTCGGCGAGGGTCCGGGCCTGGCTCTCGGTGGGCTCGGCGCGGTGGGCGGCGGCGTTGGCGAGGTTGGCGAGATCCTGGAGCGGCAGGGCGCCGACGGCGCCGGAGAGCGAGATGATGACATGGGTCTGGGCCCGCACCTCATCGCTGTTGCCATCGGCTCCGGCGCGGGCCAGCAGGGCGCGGCTGCGGCAGAGGTCGGCGTGGAGCCGGGTCAGGAACTCGCGCCCGCCGTCCTTGCCGGAGATCGCGATCAGCCGTTCGAGCCGCTGGAGGCAGTAATCGGGGTTCTCGCCCTCGGCGTGGGCGGTCGGGCCGCGGGCCTCGGGGTTGATCTGGGCGGGCGCGGTGCCGCGGGTCCGCAGCATGAGCGTGGCGATGGCCTGCCCGAAGGCGGCGAGCGAGCCGACCGGCTTGGCGAGGATGCCATCGGCCCCGGCGTCGTAAATGCGCTCGCGGTGCTCCTGAAGCACGTAGGCGGTGACCGCGAGCATGGGGATCAGCCGGGTTTCGCCCGCCAGCGCGCGGGTGCGGGCAATGACCTCTGTGCCCGACAGCTCGGGCATGTCGATATCCACCAGCGCGAAGTCGAAGCCGCCGCCGGAGAGCAGGCGCAGGGCCTCGGCGCCATCGGGGGCGAGCTTCCAGCTTGCGCCGAGGTGGTCGAGCATCTGGGTGAAGAGCAGCTGGTTGGTCGGGTTGTCCTCGGCCACCAGAGCCGTGAGGCCGGAGAGGTCGGGCAGGGGCGGGGGCGCATCGGGGCTGGCCGCGTCGGCCTCGGCGGCGGGGCGCCAGGCCCAGGCGGGCCGGGGCAGCAGAAGCGAAACCTCGGCGCCGCCGGCCGAGGCATTGGACACCTGCAACTGCCCGCCGAGGCGTGTGGCGATATCCTTGGCGATGTGCAGGCCGAGACCGCTGCCGGGCTGGGCCTGGCCGCCGGGCCGCCCGCCGCGCTGGAACAGCCGCGCCAGCGCCGAGTCGGAAAAGCCCGGCCCCTGGTCGCGTACGCGGAAGCGCAGCTCGTCGCCATCGCGCATGTCGACGGTCAGCAGCACCTCGCCCCAGTCGGCATATTTGAAGGCGTTGGACAGCAGGTTGGACAGCACCCGGTCGAGCGCGCCCGGATCGAGGTGCAGCACGGTGGGCAGGTTGGCGGCGATGTCGAGCCGGAGCGACATGCTGCGCTCGCGGGCGTGGCCGGACCAGCGCCGCTCGAGGCTGCGCAGCACCGCCAGCAGCGGCACCGGCTCGGGCTCGCGGCGGGAGCCGTTGTTGCCCAGCTGGTCGAGCGCGCTGTCGAGCAGGCGGGCGAGGCTTTCGCCCGCGGTCGAGACGCGCTGGAGCTGGGCGGCGGTGGCCGGGTCGAGCTGGGAGAAGTCCACCAGCCGGAGCCCGCTGACCACGTCGTTCACCGCGGAGCGGATGTCATGCGAAAACAGTTCGATGGCACTGTCGGCATCGGCCCCGGCACCGGGGGCAGGGGAGGCTGGTGACCAGTCTTCAGCCATGAGGACACTCCGCCGTGAGGGGCGCACAGCCGTCGACCATGATTTCCCGCAAAGGTTGCACGGTCGACAGGATTAAACAAAGCCTATCTGTCGGGCTAGCTGTATTTAAGGGCAGGTATTCCGGACCCTGCCATGGCGCTCAGGCGGCTTTTTCGGGGTAGCCCAGGGTGGCAAGGGCCTCCTTGATCTCATCGAGGATGGCGGGATCGTCGATGGTGGCGGGCGTCTTGTAGGCCTTGCCGTCGGCGATGCTGACCATCGTCCCGCGCAGGATCTTGCCCGAGCGGGTTTTCGGCAGGCGGTCGACCACGCAGGCGAGCTTGAAGGCGGCGACGGGGCCGATCTTTTCGCGCACCAGGGTGACACATTCCCTGACCACCTCGTCATGGGGCCTGTTGCAACCCGCGTTGAGGCAGAGGAAGCCCATCGGCACCTGGCCCTTCAGCGCGTCGCTGACGCCGATCACCGCACATTCGGCCACGTCGGTGTGGGCGGCCAGCACCTCCTCCATCGCGCCGGTGGAGAGGCGGTGGCCGGCGACGTTGATGACATCATCGGTGCGCGCCATGATGTAGAGGTAGCCGTCCTCGTCGATCATGCCGGCATCGCCGGTTTCGTAATAGCCGGGGAAGTGCTCGAGGTAGCTCTTGCGGTAGCGGGGCTCGGCGTTCCAGAGCGTTGGCAGCGTGCCCGGCGGCAGCGGGAGCTTGATGGCGATGGCGCCCAGCTCGCCCGGCTTCATCGGGTGGCCGCCCTCGTCGAGGATCTGCACGTCGTAGCCGGGCATCGGCACGGAGGGCGAGCCGAGCTTGACCGGGAGCTCCTCGATGCCGAGCGGGTTGGCGGCGATGGCATAGCCGGTTTCGGTTTGCCACCAGTGGTCGATCACCGGGACGTTCAGCATGCGCTGGGCCCAGGTGATGGTGTCGGGGTCGGCCCGTTCGCCGGCGAGATAGACCGCGCGGAGGTGCGACAGGTCATACTTGCCGACCAGCTCGCCCTTCGGGTCTTCGCGCTTGACGGCGCGGAAGGCGGTGGGGGCGGTGAAGAAGCTGCGCACCTTGTGCTCGGCGATCACCCGCCAGAAGGTGCCGGCATCGGGGGTGCCCACGGGCTTGCCCTCGAAGACGATGGTGGTGTTGCCGTGGATCAGCGGGGCATAGGTGATGTAGCTGTGGCCCACGACCCAGCCCACGTCGGAAGCGGCCCAGAACACCTCGCCGGGGTTCACGTTGTAGACGTTCTTCATGGTCCAGTTCAGCGCCACCAGGTGACCGGCGGTGTGGCGGACCACCCCCTTGGGTTGGCCGGTGGTGCCGGAGGTGTAGAGGATGTAGGCCGGGTGGTTGCCCTCGACGGGCACGCATTCGGCCGGTTCGACACCATACTGGAAGCCGTGCCAGTTGACATCGCGGCCTTCGACCAGCCTGGCGACCTCCTGTTCGCGCTGGAAGATCACGCAGAAGTCGGGCTTGTGGGTGGCCTGGTCGATGGCGCCGTCGAGCAGCGGCTTGTAGTGCACCACGCGGCCCGGCTCGAGGCCGCATGAGGCGGCGATGATGGCCTTGGGCCTGGCGTCGTCGATGCGCACCGCCAGCTCGTTGGCGGCGAACCCGCCGAAGACCACCGAGTGGATCGCGCCGATCCGGGCGCAGGCGAGCATCGCCTCCAGCGCCTCGGGGATCATCGGCATGTAGATGATGACGCGATCGCCCTTTTCGATGCCCTTGGCCCGCAGCGCGCCGGCGAGGGTGGCCACGCGGTTGCGCAGCTCGACATAGGTGATCTCGCGCTTGGAGTGGGTGATCGGGCTGTCGTGGATGATGGCGGTCTGCTCGCCGCGCCCGGCCTCGACATGGCGGTCCACGGCGTTCCAGCAGGTGTTGACCATGCCGTCGGCGAACCACTCGTACATGTGGTCGCCCTTGTCGAAGAGGGCCTTGCTGGGCTTGCGGTCCCAGTCGATCGGCTCGGCGGCCTGCATCCAGAATGCCTCGGGGTCCGCCTTCCAGGCGGCGTAGACGTCCTTGTATCCCATGGTCGAGCCTCCTCCTCGTTGGATCGGGTGTAGGGAGACGGGGGCGTCTCTGGCAAGCGTTCTGGCACCGGGCGCGGCAGAAGGCCGCGAAATATTTGCAGTTTCGGCGCTAACAGGGGTGCAAAGTTTTGCAAATGGCGCGCAGGAAAGTGGCGGCTGTGCAAAGCGCGGGAGTGTTTGCAAAGTCAGTGCCGATGAATTGCTAACCCGGCGCAGAATCGCCGCGGCCGCTCCTTGAGGCCCTTCGGCCTCGCGTCACGGCGGTGCGGGCCCGGAGCCTAAGTCAGCTGTAGTGGTGCACCGGGGTGCCGGCGAGGGCTGACATGTTGAGCAATCCGCGGGCGGTGATCGAGGGGGTGACGATATGGGCGCGGTTGCCCATCCCCATGAGAATCGGCCCCACCTCAAGCCCGTTCGCCTTCATCTTCAGGATGTTGCGCACCGCGGAGGCGGCGTCGGCGGAGGAGAAGACGAGCACGTTGGCGGCGCCGTCGAAGCGGCACTCGGGCAGGAGGCGGCTGCGCAGCTCGGGGTCGAGCGCCGAATCCACGTGCATCTCGCCCTCGTAGGCGAAGTCCACCTGCCGGTCGTCGAGCATCTCGAGCGCCTCGCGCATCCGGCGGCCGCCCTCGCTGTCGAGGTTGCCGAACTGGCTGTGCGAGCAGAGCGCGATCTTGGGCGTGAGGCCGAAGCGGCGGACGTGACGGGCGGCGCCGATGACGGTTTCGCAGATCTCGTGCGGTTTGGGGAACTGGTGCACCTGGGTGTCGGCGATGAAGAGCGGGCCGTCTTCGAGAATCATCAGCGAGAGCGCGGCGATGGGGTGCAGGCTGCGGTCGGCGAGGATCTGGCGGACGTAGTTGAGGTGCCACAGGAACTGGCCGAAGGTGCCGCAGATCATGCTGTCGGCCTCGCCGCGATGGACCATCACGCCGGCGATGGCCGTGGTGTTGGTGCGCATGACGGCACGGGCGAGGTCGGGGGTCACGCCCCGGCGGGCCATGATGTGGTGGTAGGTCTCCCAATACTCGCGGTAGCGCGGGTCGTTCTCGGGGTTCACCAGCTCGAAGTCGCGGCCCGGCCGGATCTTGAGGCCGGCGCGCTCGCAGCGGGCCTCGACCACCTCGGGGCGCCCGATGAGGATGGGCAGATCGGTTGTCTGCTCGAGCATGGCATCGGCGGCGCGCAGCACGCGCTCGTCCTCGCCCTCGGCGAAGACGATCTTGCGCTCGGCCTGGGCGGCGGCCTCGAACACCGGGCGCATCAGCAGGGCGGAGCGGAAGACCGACCGATCAAGCCTGGCCTTGTAGGCGGGGAAATCCTCGATCGGGCGGGCGGCCACGCCGCTCTCGCAGGCGGCCTTGGCCACGGCGGAGGCGACCACGCCCATCAGCCTCGGGTCGAAGGGCTTGGGGATCAGGTAATCGGTGCCGAAGGTCAGCTGCTCGCCCTTGTAGGCGGCGGCGGCCTCGGCGGAAGTGGTGGCGCGGGCAAGGGCTGCGATGCCCTCGATGCAGCCGAGCTGCATGGCGTCGTTGATCTCGGTGGCCCCGCAATCCAGCGCGCCCCGGAAGATGAAGGGGAAGCAGAGGACGTTGTTGACCTGGTTGGGGTAGTCGCTGCGCCCCGTGGCGATGATCGCATCGGGGGCGACCTCGCGGGCGGCCTCGGGCAGGATCTCGGGCGTGGGGTTGGCCAGCGCGAAGATGATTGGCTTGTCGGCCATCTTTGCCACGTGCTCCGGCTTCAGTACGCCGGGGCCGGAGAGGCCGAGAAAGAGGTCGGCGCCTTCGATCACGTCCGAGAGGGTGGCGGGCGTGGTGCCCTGGGCATAGGCGGCCTTCTGCGGGGTCATGTCCTGCTCGCGGCCCTCGTAGACCAGCCCGGCGATGTCGCAGAGCCAGACGTTCTCGCGCTTGACGCCGAGCTTGAGCAGCATGTTGAGGCAGGCGATGCCCGCCGCGCCGCCGCCGGTGGAGACCACCTTGATATCGGCCCAGTCCTTGCCCGCGAGGTGCAGCGCATTGGTGGCCGCCGCGCCGACGACGATGGCGGTGCCGTGCTGGTCGTCGTGGAAGACGGGGATGTTCATCCGCTCGCGGCAGAGCTTTTCGACGATGAAGCAGTCGGGGGCCTTGATGTCTTCGAGGTTGATCGCGCCGAAGGTGGGCTCGAGCGCGCAGACGATGTCGGCCAGCTTTTCGGGGTCGGTCTCGTTCAGCTCGATGTCGAAGCAGTCGATATTGGCGAACTTCTTGAAGAGCACGGCCTTGCCCTCCATCACCGGCTTGGAGGCCAGCGCGCCGATGTTGCCCAGCCCGAGCACGGCGGTGCCGTTGGAGACCACGGCCACCAGATTGCCGCGGGCGGTGTAGCGGGTGGCCAGCGCCGGGGTGGCGGCGATGGCGGTGCAGGCCTCGGCCACGCCCGGCGAATAGGCGAGCGAGAGGTCGCGGCCGTTGGCCAGGGGCTTGGTGGCGCGGATCTCCAGTTTCCCCGGCTTGGGGTTGGCGTGATAAAGCAGCGCGGCGCTTTCGACCGGAGTTTCGGGCGTATCGGACATGGGGCCTCCCGCAAGTGGTTTAACGTTAAACCATCTCGTCCACAGCGGAATGACACAGAACGCGCCGCCCTTCAAGCCCGGCGCCCCGCCGCGCCGCAGAACTGTCATGCGGCGTTTGCATTCTGGCATTTCATGTTTCGGGCAGGTAATTTTCGGGTTAGCATGTGCCGGTATTGAAGTTGGTGGCGGAACATGGTGTTCGGTCATCAAGAGCCTATCGGGCGAGCGGTCTGACGGGCGGCGGGCGTGCCCTGCCCGGGCCAGGATCGCTCCCCGGGGCATGTGCATTCAGGTCGGTATCAGGCGCGGTTTGCGCGCAAGGAAGGCGGGCGGACATGATCCGGAACATCCGCCATGCAGTATGGAGATCATGATGAGTTTGGTGGAAGCGGCGCGGGAGGCCCGGGACAAGGCCTACGCGCCCTATTCGCAGTTCAAGGTCGGGGCCGCGATCCGCGCGGTGTCGGGTGCGGTCTACCAGGGGGTGAACGTGGAGAACGTGGCCTATCCGGAGGGCACCTGCGCCGAGGCGGGCGCGATTGCGGCGATGGTGCTGGGCGGTGAGACCGAGATTGCGGAGGTGGCGGTGATCGCCGACAGCCCGGCGCCGGTACCGCCCTGCGGAGGCTGCCGGCAGAAGCTGGCCGAGTTCGCGGCGCGCGAGGTGAAGGTGACGCTGGCCACCACGCGGGGCGAGGTTCTGGAGACGACGGTGGGCGCGCTGCTGCCGGGTGCCTTCGGTGCGGGCCACATGACCGGCCCCTCGGATGCCGGCCCCTTGGATGCCGGCCCCTCGGATTCCGGAATGTGACCATGGATGCACGGAAGGTGCTGAACGCCCTGCGGCGCGGCGAGAGTCTGAGTGCGGAGGCGGTGGACTGGTTCGCCCGCGCGCTGGCCGACGAGGGGGTCAGCGACGCGCAGGTGGGGGCCTTTGCCATGGGGGTCTGCCATGCGCCGCTGAGCGCCGAGGCGCGGGTGGCGCTGACGCTGGCGATGCGGGATTCGGGCGAGGTGCTCTCGTGGGATCTGCCCGGCCCGGTGGTGGACAAGCACTCGACCGGCGGGGTGGGCGATTGCGTGAGCCTCGTGCTGGCCCCGGCGCTGGCGGCCTGCGGGGTCTTCGTGCCGATGATCTCGGGGCGCGGCCTGGGCCATACTGGCGGCACGCTCGACAAGCTGGAGGCGATTCCCGGCTTCAACCCCGAGATCTCGGTGGAGAAGCTGCAGAGGATCACCCGCGAGGTGGGCTGCGCCATCGCCTCGGCCTCGGTCGATGTGGCGCCTGCCGACAAGAGGCTCTACGCGGTGCGCGACGTGACCGGCACGGTGGAGAGCCTCGACCTGATCACCGCCTCGATCCTCTCCAAGAAGCTGGCCGCCGGGTTGCAGGGCCTCGTGCTCGACGTGAAGTGCGGCGCCGGGGCCTTCATGAAGACGCCGGAGGCGGCGCGGGAGCTGGCGGGCTCGCTGGTGGAGACGGCCAATGGCGCGGGCTGCGCCACGCGGGCGCTGATCACCGACATGAGCCAGCCGCTGGTGCGCTCGGCGGGCAATGCGGTGGAGGTGACGGAGGCGATGGACACGCTCACCGGCTCCGGTGCCTCGGGACCGCTCAGCCACCTTTCGGCCAAGCTCGGCGGAGAACTGCTGGCGATGGTGGGGGTGACCAGGAACGCCTATGACGGGGCCGACATGATCCTCGACAAGATCCGATCGGGCCATGCCGCGGAGCGGATGGGTCGGATGGTGGCGGCGATGGGGGGGCCGAGCGACTTTCTCAGCCGCTGGCGCGACCGGTTGCCGGCGGCCCCGGCGACCCTGCGGGCAAAGCCGGAGCGCGAGGGCTACGTGGAGGCGATCGACACCGAGGCGCTGGGGCTGGCGGTGGTGGCGATGGGCGGCGGGCGCAAGCGGGCGCGCGACCGGATCAACCCGGCGGTGGGCCTGAGCCAGATTGCCCAGATCGGCGACCGGGTGGGGGCCGAGCGGCCGCTGGCGAAGATCCATGCCGCGCGGCGGAGCGAGGCCGAGGCCTTCGAGCCCTGGGTCCGCGCGGCTTTCCAATTGAGCGAGACGCCGGTAAACCCTCCGAAGCTGGTGCTTGGACGGGTGGAATAGATGCCGCGGGCCTTTCTTGTGGTCATGGACAGTGTGGGATGCGGCGGCGCGCCGGATGCGGCGGCCTTCGGCGACGAGGGCGCGAACACGCTTGGCCACATCGCCGAGGCCTGTGCCGCGGGCCGCGCCGAGGAAGGCCGGAGCGGGGCGTTGAAGATGCCGGTGCTGGCCGGGCTGGGCCTGTGGAACGCGGTGGCGCTGGCCTCGGGCTTTCGCGGCGGCGGGCAGGTTGCCCAGCCTGCGGGGCTTTGGGGATGTGCCACCGAAGTGTCGCCCGGCAAGGACACGCCCTCGGGCCACTGGGAGCTGGCGGGGGTGCCGGTGCCCTGGGACTGGCACTACTTTCCCGATGAGACGCCGGCCTTTCCGCAGAAGATCCTCGATGCGCTGGCCAGCATGGCGGGCGCGGGCGGAACGCTGGGCAACCGGCATTCGAGCGGCACGGTGATCCTCGAGGAGGAGGGCGCGCGGCACATGGCGACGGGCTGGCCCATCGTCTACACCTCGGCGGACTCGGTGTTGCAGATCGCGGCGCATGAAGAAACCTTCGGGCTGGAGCGGCTGCTGGACCTCTGCGAGGAGATCGCGCCGACCATGCATGCCATGCGGGTGGGCCGCGTGATCGCCCGGCCTTTCGTGGGCTCGAAGGAGGCGGGATTTACCCGCACCACCAACCGCCGCGACTACGCGATGACCCCGCCCGAGCCGGTGCTGACCAACTGGGTGCAGGACGCCGGGCGCCGGGTGCATGCGGTGGGCAAGATCAAGGACATCTTTGCCGGCCAGGGCATCGACGACGTGGTGAAGGGCGATGACGCCACGCTCATGGGCGAGCTGGCGCGGCTGGTGGAGGAGGCCGAGGACGGCGCGCTGACCTTTGCCAATTTCGTGGAGTTCGACAGCCTCTATGGCCACCGGCGCGACGTGTCGGGCTATGCCCGCGCGCTGGAGTGGTTCGACAGCTGCCTGCCGCCGATCCTGGCCAGCCTGCGGGAGGGCGACATGATGGTTTTCACCGCCGATCACGGCAACGACCCGACCTGGCGCGGCACCGATCACACCCGCGAGCGGGTGCCGGTGGTGGTGGCCGGACAGGGTGCGGGCGAGATCGGCCAATGCGGGTTTGTCGACGTGGCGGCCAGCGTGGCGGCGCATCTGGGCGTGCCCGCGCAGGGGCCGGGAAGGAGCTTCTTGTGAGCTGGAAGGACTTGCCGAAGGTCGAGTTGCATCTGCATCTCGAAGGGGCCGCGCCGCCCGCGTTCATCCGCGACCTGGCGAAGGAGAAGAACGCCGATATCGGCGGCATCTTCGACGAACGGGGCAACTATGCCTATGCCGATTTCGCAGAGTTCCTGAAGGTCTACGAGGCGGCGACCTCGGTGCTGACCACCCCCGCCGACTATGCCCGGCTGACCCGGGTGGTGCTGGAGGAATGCGCCGCCCATGGCGTGATCTACGCCGAGACCTTCCTCAGCCCCGATTTTTGCGGTGGCGGCGACGTGAAGGCCTGGTGGGAGTATTGCGCGGCGATGGCCGAGGTGGCCGAGGGCGCGGAAAAGGACCTGGGGATCACCTTGAAGGGGATCATCACCTGCATCCGCCACTTCGGGCCGGAGAAGGCCCGTGCCCCCGCCGAATGTGCGGCGGAGACGGCGGGCGATTTCATCACCGGGTTCGGGATGGCGGGGGCGGAGACGGTGGGCAAGCCCGGCGACTATGCCTGGGCCTTCGACTGCGCGCGCGAGGCCGGGCTGCGGCTGACCTGCCACGCGGGCGAGTGGGGCGGGGCGCAAATGGTGCGCGACACGCTGGACCAGCTGCCGGGCATCGAGCGGATCGGGCATGGCGTGGGCGCCAGTCAGGATGGTGCGCTGATGGAGCGGCTGGCGCGGGAGGGGATCACGCTGGAGGTCTGCCCCGGCTCGAACATCGCGCTGGGCGTGTTCCGGCACTGGCATGACCACCCGATCGAGAAGCTGCGGGAGAACGGGGTGGCGGTGACGGTGAGCACCGATGATCCGCCGTTCTTTCACACCACGATGACGCGGGAATACAAAAAGCTGAACGAGGTGTTCGGCTGGGACGAGGATGATTTTCGTTCGCTGAACGAGGACGCGATCGCCGCGGCCTTCTGCGACGAGGCGACCCGCGAGGACATTCTGAAGAGGCTCAAAGCATGACCAGGCATCTGACCGTCGTTGACCATCCGCTGGTGCAGCACAAGCTGACCCTGATGCGCGAGAAGGAGACGCCGACGGCGGTGTTCCGGCAGCTTTTGCGCGAGATCAGCCAGCTGCTGGCCTATGAGGTCACCCGCGAGTTGCCGATGACCACGAAGCGGATCGAGACCCCGCTGACGGAGATGGACGCGCCGGTGCTCGACGGCAAGAAGCTGGCGCTGATCTCGATCCTGCGGGCGGGCAACGGGCTGCTCGACGGGGTGCTGGAGCTGATCCCCTCCGCGCGGGTCGGCTTTGTCGGGCTCTACCGGGACGAAAAGACGCTGCAGCCGGTCGAATATTATTTCAAGGTGCCCGCCGAACTGGGCGACCGTATGGTGATTGCCGTCGATCCGATGCTGGCGACCGGCAACTCGAGCGCCGCCGCGATCGACAAGCTGAAGGAGGCCGGGGCGGTAAACATCCGTTTCCTCTGCCTTTTGGCTGCCCCGGAGGGTGTGGCGCGGATGAAGGAGGCCCATCCGGACGTGCCGATCGTGACCGCGGCGCTGGACGAGCGGCTCAACGAGGTGGGCTACATCATGCCGGGTCTAGGGGATGCGGGTGACCGCATGTTCGGCACAAAATAAGCGATTTCCCCCTTTACGGATTGTTTCCGTTCCGGCATCTTTCCCCTACATATTGTGGGGGCATGGATGATGTTGGCTCGGGCACTGTCGACGGCGGTAGCAGTGGTGTATCTCGTCACGGGAACGACGGCGGGGGCCCAATCGGCAGGAATGCCGGCGGAATTTCCGCCAGCGTCGTACCAGGGCGCGCAATACGTTGACAGCAAGGGCTGCGTCTTTGTCCGGGCCGGGTTTGACGGCGCGGTGACCTGGGTGCCGCGGATGTCGCGGTCGCGCAAGCAGGTGTGCGGCGCGAGCCCGACCTTTGCCAAGGCGCCGACGCCCGACGCGCCGGTGGTTGCCGATGCGCCGGCAGCCGAAGCGCCCAGGACCACCACCCGGAAGGCGACGGCCTCGGAGGCCCAGACCCGCGTGGTGAAGCGCCAGGCGGCGACCGCGCCCCGGACCCAGGCCAAGACCCAGACCCAGACCCAGACCCGGACGGTGACCCGCAAGGTGGTTCAGAGCCAGCCGAAGCGCAGCACGGCCACCGGCCAGCCGATCCCGACCGTGGCGGGCACGACCGCCCCGGCGCCGACCACGACACGGGTGGCCACGGCCAAGCCGCGCGCCACGGGCGGACGGGTGGTGCGGGTGGTTCGGCGCCCGGCCCAACCCGGCGCCGAGCCGCGGGTGGTGGCCACCGGGCCCGCCGAGGTGCGCGTGCCGCGCGGCTACAAGCGGGTCTGGACCGACGGGCGGCTGAACCCCAACCGGGGCGAGCGCACGCAGGAGGGCCGGGAGCAGATGGCCCTGCTCTGGACCCAGGACGTGCCGCACCGGCTGATCGACGTGCGCACCGGCCGCGACGTGACCGCCGAGCGCTCGGAGATGATCTATCCCTATACCTCCTATGCCGAGCAGCAGCGCGACCTCGGCCCGCGCACCCGGACCAGCACCAAGACGGTGACGGCGAGGCCCGCTGCGGCGCCGGAGACCCGCCGGGTGGTAAAGCGCATCGTGCGCAAGAAGAGCACCGGCGAGATCGTCAGCATCTCGAGCAAGAGCGCACCGAAGGCGGCGGTGACGCAGAGGGTGGTGAAGACCGCCAGGGCCGCGCCGGCCCCCAAGGCCCAGGCCGGGGCGAAGGCGGCGCGGTTCATCCAGGTCGGCACCTTCGGGGAAGCCGCCAATGCAAAGCGCACCGCCGGGCGGCTTCAGGCCGCCGGGCTGCCGGTGCGGACACAGAACATCACCCGGGGCGGCAAGGCGTTGACCATCGTCATGGCCGGCCCGCTGGCGGGGGACGCCCTGAACGCCGGGGTGAGGAAGGCGCGGGCCATGGGCTTTGGCGACGCCTTCGTGAGGTAAGACCAAGAAGCAAGAAAGAGTTCAGGCAGAACCATACAGGCAAACGCGCCCCGCCGGAGAGATCCCGCGGGGCGCGGCGCTTTCGGGCGGGTGGTTTGCCGGGGTTTGGAGTCTACCCTACGTGCGACTGTCGCCGGGCCTATTCCCCGCAGATGCCTTGCAGCGCGATCCAGTCGGCGTCTTCCAGCACCGGCTCGGCGCCGCCGCCGCGCATCGGGTCGGCTTCGATCAGCGCCAGGGTGCTCTCGCCCGACACGTCGAGGGCGTAGGCATAGGGCGTGGCGGCGAGCCGGGCGGCGGCGAAGCGGGCGAGGAGGGCATTGTCGTCGATCGGCGCGTTGGGCGCGGCGACCAGCTCTTCGGCGTAGGCATCTAGCGTTGCCTCCGGCAGGGCGCCGGTGGTGAGCAGGCGGATGGTGGAGATCAGCCCGGCATGGTCGAGCAGGCGCTCGAGCGGGTCGCGCTGGGCCGAGCGCGTGGCCTCGGCCAGGATGTAGCCTGCCGCGACATCGGGGCTTTCGTGATCTTCGACCAGCGCGCGGTTCATCAGGATCAGGCCGCCGGGCAGGGCCACGGTATCGCGGATTCCGCCGCGCAGGACCAGCAGGCCGCCCTTCTCGGGGGCCATCAGCCGCGTATAGAGCCGGGCCAGCGCCCGATCTCCACGGGGCGTGCGGCAGGGCGCGCCGGAGACCCGCCCGATGGCCCGGAACACCTGCCCGCCGAGCGCGGCGCGGGTGGGCTCGGGCACCACGCGGACGGTGTGGGAGGTGAGCGCGCCGGGCAGCCAGACCACGGCGGCCACGGCCAGCGCGGCGGAACCGCCCCAGAGGATGATCCGCCGCAGCCAGCCCTCGCGGGGCCTGCGCCGGGCGACGGCGGTGCGCACACGCTCGACGGCCTCGATCATCGTGTCGTCTTCGATCTCGAGCAGCTCCATCGCCTCGGCGGAGGGGGCGTAGAGCGCGGGGGTCTCGCCGGGGTTCACCCGCTCGACGGCGGCCAGCGACCAATGCGACAGAACGCGGCCGCCGGTATCGGAAATGGCAAGGGAGGCGTCACCGAAGCTGACGATGACGTTCTGCCGCTGGGCCTCGGGCGCGGGCTGCCAGAGCCCGGCGCTTTCCAGCCGTTGATATTGCTTGAGCGCAGTCATGCGCGGAGGGCCTGCCCGGTGTTGCCTCTTGTCGTTGCGGGCAACGTTAGCGGGTTTCTGCCGGTTTGTGAATCGGCAAGCTGCGCCGCGCCCTGCGGGATTTGCCGGGCGCGGCGGAGGCTTAGCCGGGGGGTCACATGCTGTTGAGGCTCACCAGGTAGGCATAGACGTTGGCGGCGTCTTCCTCGCCTTTCAGGCGGAAGGACATTTTGGATCGCGCCTTCGTGTCGCCGGTGAACTCGGCGAGGAAGGCCTTGGGATCCTGCACGTAGGCGACGAAGTTCTCCTCGGTCCAGACCAGGCCCTTCTCGGCGCCGGCCATCTCGAGGCTGTCGGCATAGCGGAACCCCTCGACGGCGCCGGCGGCGTGGCCGGCCACGTTGAACAGGTTGGGGCCGGTCTTGGCGGCCTTGCCGGCGAGCTTGTCGCCCGCTTCGTTGACCACCACGTGGCAGGTGGCGCAGCGTTTGGCGAACACGCTCTCGCCGGCGGCAGCATCGCCGGTGGGCGCGGCCATCTCTGCCATGGCGGAGGCCTCGGCGGCCTCGTGGCTCTCGGCAAGCGCCGGGCTGGCAAGCAGCAGGGTGGCGGTCAGGGCGTGGATTGCTTTCATGGCGGTCTGGCTCCTTCTGGTCAGGACGCGGTGGTGTGTCGGGGCCTTGTTACAACGTCGGCGGGCCGATAGATACGCGACGCCGTGGCACAGGACATATAGTGATGCAGGACACCCCGGAAAACGCGACAAAGGTGCCAAGCGGCATGATCCCGGCCTGGGTTGGCGGCGTGTTGCAGCCGGTCGAAAAGCTGGCGGCGCACCGCGAGGGGCTGCGGCACAGGGCGGTGTCGGTCTTCGTGTTTGCGGGGGAGCGGCTGCTGATCCAGCAACGGGCGGCGGGCAAGTATCACACGCCGGGGCTTTGGGCCAACACCTGCT
The DNA here is from genome assembly GCF_900142295.1 of Vannielia litorea. Taxonomy (NCBI): domain Bacteria; kingdom Pseudomonadati; phylum Pseudomonadota; class Alphaproteobacteria; order Rhodobacterales; family Paracoccaceae; genus Vannielia; species Vannielia litorea. The sequence continues at coordinate 2,929,885 of NZ_FSRL01000001.1, read as the reverse complement.
GCACCCATCCGCATTGGGGCGAGGCCGATGCGGCCTGCGCCGCGCGGCGGCTGGGCGAGGAGCTGGGCCTCGGAGGCGTGGTGCTGGAGGCGGTGGGCGAGGTGGAATATCGCGCCGAGGTTGGCGGCGGCATGGTGGAGCACGAGGTGGTGGCGATGTTCCGGGGCGATGCCGCGGCGGAGCCCGCTCTGGCGCCGGATCCGGCGGAGGTGCAGGCGGTGCGCTGGGTGACGCTGGAGGAACTGGCGGCGGAGATCGCGGCAGCGCCGGGGCGGTTTACGCCCTGGCTGCGGATCTACATGGCCGAGCATCGCGGGATCTTCGCCGGTTAGGCGCAGGCCCGGCTCACGGGAGCGGGATGGCGCAGGCCTGCGGCACGCAGGCGGGCGTGTCGGCCACGATCCCGGACCGGTAGGTGGCGCCGAGTGCGATGAGCAGGGCGAGCGCGGCGATACGGGTCATTGGGCTGTCCTTCGGGTCTCGTGGGGCGCGGGCCGCTGCGGACCCGTCGTAGGTGAAACGCATCAGGACGCCCGTTTCTTGGCCGGGCGCATGCAGAAACCTGCCCCCGGAAGGGCAAGCTGCTGATTTTGAACGAAAGAAAGTTTCGGCCCGGAGGGGCGGCCGCTCAGGCCCCGGCGCCGTAGCGGGCGAGGAACATGTCGAGCGCGCCGTCGATCACCTTCTTGCGGCGCTCGGGCGTGAAGTCGCACTCGAGGCCCATCAGGCATTTGACCCAAAGCTCGGCCTTGCACAGCTCCATGAACTGATAGGCGGCCAGCTCGGGATCCTCGATCTCGATCAGCTCGCCGCGGGCGGTGGCGTTTTCAAGGAATGGCACGATGCTGTCGCGGACGAAGCGGGGGCCGTACTTGTAGAACTCGCGGCCCAGCTCGGGAAACCGCCCGCTCTCGGCCACGCAGATGCGGAACATGCCGCGCCCGAGGTCGGAGAGCATGAAATCCTGCATTCGTTCGGCCACCAGCCGCAGCACGTCGCGCACGGGGCGGTTCGGGTCGATCTCGGTCACCGCGGCCTCGGCCTGGCGCTGGCACTCGCAGGTCGCCACCTCCATGAAGAGGAGGCCCTTGTCGGGGAAGTAGCTGTAGAGCGTGGCCTTGGAAACGCCGGCTTCCTTGGCGATCAGGTCGACGCTCGCGCCTTCGAACCCATCGGCCAGAAAGATCTTGCGGGCGCCTTCGAGCACCTGGTCGAACTTCCGGCCACGTTTGATTTCACCCACGGGTGCGTTCATGTCGTGCTCCGTTCCCCTGATCAACCATAAACCAGACAGTTCAGTTCCGGCAAGGGAATGCGGCCCCTGCCGGAACTTTGTGCCGGGTTGGACTGGGTGCGCGTCACTTGCCGGTTTCGACCGGAGCCAGGACCAGCGGGCCGCTGGTGGAGAGCGTGGTGACGGGTTTGCCGAAGTCCACGCGGGGCAGGTCGAAAGAGGCGCTGCCGGCGAGGGCGGCCTGGGCGGAAATACCGAGGGCGATGGCGGTGACGAGGGCGGAGATGCGGAGCATCGGAGTATCCTTTCGCAGTTTTCATACTGAACCGTTCGGTTCGGAATCATATCTAAACTGTTCGGTTCGAAATGCAAGCCCCTTCTGAACCGGTTGGTTCATTTTTTGCGATGTGGACAATCCGGCGGAGGGCCGGGATAGTCGCCGCGACAGACGGGCAAGCGAGGTGGCGCGATGGAAACGGTTTCGGAAAACAGGGCTTTCGGCGGGGTGCAGGGCGTGTATCGGCACGGGTCGGAGGCCTGCGGTTGCGACATGACCTTCGGCCTGTTTCTGCCCGAGGAGGCCCGCGACGGGCCGGTGCCGGTGCTGTGGTACCTCAGCGGGCTGACCTGCACCCATGAGAACGCGATGGTGAAGGCCGGCGCGCAGGGCTGGGCCGCCGAGCAGGGAATCGCTCTCGTTTTCCCCGACACCTCGCCGCGCGGCGAGGGGGTGGCCGACGACGAGGCCTATGACCTGGGGCAGGGCGCGGGGTTTTACGTGAACGCCACGCAGGCTCCCTGGGCCGCGCACTTCAGGATGTGGGACTACCTGGCCGAGGAGCTGCCCGCGCTGGTTGGCGGCGCATTCGCCCTGGACATGGAGCGGCAGGCGATCACCGGGCACTCGATGGGCGGCCATGGGGCGCTGACGCTGGCGATGCGCCTGCCGGGGCGGTTTGCGAGCGTTTCGGCCTTTGCGCCGATCGCCCACCCGACGCAGAGCGACTGGGGCCGGAAGCAACTCGGGGCCTATCTGGGGGACGACGGCTGGGAGGCGCATGACGCGACGCTGCTGATGCAGGAGCGCGGCTTTGACGGGCCGGTGCTGGTGGACCAGGGCAGCGAAGACCAGTTTCTCGACCTGCTGAAGCCCGAGGCGCTGGCCGAGGCGATGGCGGCGCGGCGGCAGGAGGGCGTGTTTCGGATGCAGAAGGGCTATGACCACTCGTACTTCTTTGTCTCCAGCTTCATGGAGGAGCATCTGAGCTTTCACGCAGAGGCGCTTTACGCGCGGTGACGATCTGGGTGGATGGAGATGCCTGCCCGGTGAAGGCCGAGGTGGAGCGGGTGGCGACGCGGGCGCGGGTGCCGGTCAAGATCGTCTGCAACGGCGGGCTGCGGCCGAGTGACAACCCGCTGATCGAGGTTGTCTACGTGTCGGAGGGGCTCGACGTGGCCGATGACTTCATCGCCGAGAACGCGGGCAAGGGGGATGTGGTGGTGACCGCCGACATCCCGCTCGCCGCGCGCTGCGTGGAGGCGGGGGCGCTGGTGGTGAAGCCCGACGGCGAGCGGCTGACGGCGCGCAACATCGGCTCGGTCCTGGCGACGCGCGACCTGATGACCGGGCTGCGTGAGGCGAATCCGCTGAACCAGGGCGGCGGGGCGAGGCCGTTTTCGAGGGCCGACCGCTCGCGGTTCATGGACGGGTTGGAGCGGGCGCTCAGGGCGCGTGGATAGGCGCACGGGCCGGGCTCCCGCCCACCCACCCCTCCCGCCCCGTGCGCGTCTGCTGACCGGAACGGGGTGCCCGTGGCGCCGTGGAGCGAGGTATTTTTTCCAAGAAGATGCCGCGGGGTGGCGCTTTGTGGCGGGCGTTGAGCATGAGAACAAAACGTGAAAATATGGGGCGGAGGAATCGCCCTGCATGTTTGCCGAACTGTCTGCCACCTCGAATTTCACCTTTCTCACCGGGGCGTCGCACCCCGAGGAGCTGATGGAGCGTGCGGCGCTGATGGGCGTGGGCGCGGTGGCGATTGCCGACGAGAACTCGGTGGCGGGCATCGTGCGGGCGCATCAGCGGGCGCGGGAGATCGCGCGTTCGGTAGAGGCGCGGCGGGCGGCGATTGCGGAGGATGGGCCGATCGGGCCGGTCTGCCCCGAGGGGTTTGCGCGCGGGCCGTCGCTGGTGGTGGACTGCGTGCCGCGCCTGCTGCCCGGCGCGCGGGTGGTTCTGAGCTGCGGGTTCGAGGTGACGGTGCTGCCGCGCGACAGGGCGGGGTGGGGGCGGCTGTGCCGGCTCTTGTCGCTCGGGCGGCTACGGGCGGAGAAGGGGGCCTGCCTTCTGCATGTGGGCGACCTCGTGGAATGGGGCGAGGGGCTGGAGATGCTGGTGCATCCGGTGGCGGAGTGGCAACCGGTGACGCGGCGGCTGATGAAGCGCTTCGGGAGCGCGGTGAGCCTTTGTGCCGCGCCGCGCTATGACGGGCGCGATGCGGCGCGGTTCGCGCGGCTCGCGCGGGAGGCCGAGCGGCTGGGCGTGCCGCTGGTGGCCTCGGCGCGGCCGCTCATGCACCACGGCGCGCGGCGGCGGATGGCGGATGTGCTGACCGCGATCCGGCAGGGCTGCCGGGTGGACGGGCTGGGCCGCGCGGCGCTGGCCAACGGCGAGCAGCGGCTCCGGAGCGAGGCGGAGATGCTGCGGCTCCTTGCCGGCCACGAGGAGGCTGTGGCGCGGGCGGGCGAGGTGGCGGCGCGCTGCCGGTTCTCGCTGGACGAGCTGCGCTACGAGTATCCCTCGGAGGTGTCGGGCGGCGAGACGGCGGCGGAGCGGCTGGCGCGGCTGGCGCGGAAGGGCCTGCGCTGGCGCTACCCCTCGGGCGCCCCCGAGAAGGTGCGGGGGATGCTCGAGCACGAGCTGGAGCTGATCGGGAAGCTGGGCTACGAGCCCTACTTCCTGACCGTGCATGACGTGGTGGAGTTTGCCCGCTCGCGCGGGATTCTCTGCCAGGGGCGCGGCTCGGCGGCGAACTCGGTGGTGTGTTACTGCCTCGGGGTCACCAGCGTTTCCCCCGAGATCGGCACCATGGTCTTCGAGCGCTTCGTCAGCGAGGCCCGCGACGAGCCGCCGGATATCGACGTGGATTTCGAGCATGAGCGGCGCGAGGAGGTGATCCAGCATATCTACGAGCGCTATGGGCGGCACCGCGCCGGGCTCTGCGCCACGGTGATCCACTATCGCGGCAAGCGGGCCACGCGGGAGGTGGGCCGGGCGATGGGGCTCTCGGACGACACGCTCTCGGCCATGTCCTCGCAGATCTGGGGGTGGGGCTCGGTCTCTGGCCAGATGATGGACGCGCGGCTGCGCGAGATCGGGCTGGACCCGGCGGACAAGCGGCTGGCGCTGACGCTGAGCCTGATCGAGGAGATCCAGGGCTTTCCGCGCCACCTGAGCCAGCATGTGGGCGGGTTCATCATCACGGAAGGCCGGCTCGACGAGCTGGTGCCGGTGGAGAACGCCACGATGGAGGATCGCACGGTGATCCCCTGGGACAAGGATGACATCGACACGCTGGGGATCCTGAAGGTGGATGTGCTGGCGCTGGGGATGCTCAGCTGCATCCGCAAGGCCTTCGACCTGCTGGCGGAGCATCATGGCCAGCGGTTTACCCTGGCGACCCTGCCGCCGGAGGACCCGAAGGTTTACGACATGCTGTGCAAGGCGGACAGCCTGGGCGTGTTCCAGGTGGAGAGCCGGGCGCAGATGAACTTTCTGCCCCGGATGCGGCCGCGCTGCTTTTACGACCTGGTGATCGAGGTGGCGATCATCCGCCCCGGCCCGATCCAGGGCGACATGGTGCACCCGTTCCTGCGGCGGCGGAACGGGGAGGAGAAGGTGGAGTTTCCCTCCGACGCGCTGGGCGAGGTGCTGGCCAAGACCCTCGGCGTGCCGCTCTTCCAGGAGCAGGCGATGCAGATCGCCATCATCGGCGCGGGGTTCAGCCCCGACGAGGCCGACCAGCTGCGCCGGGCGCTCGCCACCTTCAAGAAGCTGGGGCGGGTGAGCGACTTTCATGACCGCTTCATGAAGGGGATGCTGCGGAACGGGTATGATGCCGAGTTCGCGGCGCGGTGCTTCGGCCAGATCGAGGGGTTCGGCTCCTACGGGTTTCCCGAGAGCCACGCGGCGAGTTTTGCGCTGCTGGTCTATGCCAGCGCATGGCTGAAGCGGCATCACCCGGGGATCTTCGCCTGCGCCCTGCTGAACAGCCAGCCGATGGGGTTTTACGCGCCCGCGCAGATCGTGCGGGATGCCCGCGAGCACGGGGTCGAGGTGCGGCCCGTCGATATCAACGAGAGCTACTGGGACAACGTGATGGAGCCCGACGGCAAGGGCGGGCTGGCGCTGCGGCTGGGGTTTCGGCAGATCCGGGCGATGCGCGAGGAGGAGGCGCGGTGGATCTGCGCGGCGCGCGGCAACGGCTATCTCGACGTGGCGGCGGTGTGGCGGCGGGCGGGCGTGGCGCCGCACCTGATGGAGGCGCTGGCGGAGGCCGACGTGTTTGCCGGGCTGGGGGTGACCCGGCGCGAGGCGCTCTGGGAGGCCAAGGCACTGAGGGGCGATGCGCCGCTGCCGCTTTTTGCCGGCGCGCTGGAGGGCGAGGGGATCGTGGAGGCGGCGGCGGTGCTGCCGCAGATGAGCCTCGGCGAGGAGGTAGTGGAGGATTACGTGGCGATGCGGCTGAGCCTGAGGGCGCATCCGATGGCGCTCTTGCGCGGGGTGCTGACGCCGGAGGCAGGCCCGCCGGCCCCGGCCTGTCTCTCGCCGCCGATGGGTGAGCAGGGGCAGGGCGGGCGGGGGTTTGTCCGGGTGCGGGAGGATGAATGGCAGGCCGATCCGGGGACCGGGGCGAAGACCTGCCGGAGCGGGGTGGCCTAGGGGGGGTCGGAGTGGGGGCGCTGCCCCCACACCCCCGAGGTATTTGGGCCAAGAAGAGGGGATGGGGGCAATTTTAATCGAATTCTTCCGATTGCCCGGCGCGGGGGGGGGGCGACGCCCGAGCGCAGCGCGGCCAGGGGAGCGGCCCGCCCCGCAGGGCCTCAGTCGTCGAAGACGACCTTGCCCTCCTTCGCCATCTCCTCGAGGTCGAGGATGGACTTCTTGCCGGCCTTCACCTCGGCCTCCAGCGCGTCTTCGGCGGCCTTCACCTCGGCGAGCTTGCCGGCGACCTCGTCGATCCGGGCGAAGGGGACGACCACGACGCCGTTCTCGTCGGCCACGATGATGTCGCCGCTGTTGACCTGCGCGCCGCCGACCACGGCGCCGTAGCCCACGCTGCCCGGCCCCTTGCCGTAGGGCGAGTTGGGGTTGAGGCCGGTGCACCAGCAGGACAGGCCGGTGGCGAGCACGCCCTCGCGGTCGCGCATCGGGCCGTCGGTGACGAAGCCCGCGGCGCCGGCGTTCTTCATCATGCCGGTGATCTGGTCGCCGGCACAGGAGCCGCCCTGCCAGCCGTCGACCGAGGCGATCACCACGTCGCCGGGCTGGATCAGGTTGAGCGCGGCGATGGTGGCGAAGATCTCCTCGGGGCCGTTCTGGGCCACCAGGGCCGGGCCGCAAATGGCGGGCTGTGCGAGGTCGAGCGGGGCGATGGCGGTGGCCAGGGCGCCCTTGCCGTTCATCGCGTCGCAGAGAAAGCCGGTGGGAACGGCCTTGAACGCCGCGAGTTGCGCAGCGCTGGGGCGGGGAAACTTGCGGCGGATGCGCAGGAGGGGGGGTTCTTCGATCATGTCTCAGGCTCCGGTGATGAATTGCAGAAGGTAGAGGCTGCCCATGCCGGCCAGGATGGCGGGCACCACGCCGAAGCGGATGCCGGCGGCGAAGGCGGCGGCGGCGGCGATGAGGCGGACAGGGTCGGTGGTGCCGCCGGTGGCGTCGGGCCAGAGCAGCAGCGGCGTGATGAGGGCGGGAAAGACGGCGGCGCCCACGTATTTGAGGTGCAGCAGGGCCCAGGGGGGGAGTTGGCGGCCCCCCAGAAGGCCGAGGAAGGAGAAGCGGATCAGGAAGGTGCCCAGGCCGAGGGCGGCGGTGAGGGTCCAGAAGGCGGTGTCGGAGATCACGTGGCGGCCCTCCGTTTGAGCGCCAGCTCGGTCTGGGCACCTGCGACGATGCCGCAGAGCGCGGCGGCGAAGATGCCGAGCGACCAGGGCAGGCCGGCGAAGGCGATGGAGGCGAGGCAGGCGGCGAGGGCGGCGGCCATGTGGGGCGCGGAGCGCAGCAGCGGCGCGACCAGCGCGATGAAGCAGACCGGCACGGCGAAATCGAGCGACCAGCTCGCCGGGATCGCCTCGCGCAGCAGGGCCCCGGTCAGCGTGGCGCCGTACCAGAAGGGGCAGATCAGGGCCATGCAACCGAAGTAGTAGGCCAGCTTGGCGGGCTTCGGCATGTCGGGTCTGACCTCGTAGGTGCGGACCGCGACGGCGAAGGCCTGGTCGACCATGAGGTAGGCGGCGAGCGCCCTGAGCCCGAGCGGTGCGTGGCCGATGTGGGGCACCAGGGCCGCGGAATACATTGCCATGCGGAGGTTGACCGCCAGCGCGGCGAGCAGGGCGATGAAGACGGGGGCCTGATCCTGCAGCAGCGCCAGCGCGGTGAACTGCGAGGCCCCGGCGATGACGATGGCCGACATGGCGAAGGTTTGCAGCACGTCGAGCCCGGCGTCGCGGGCGACCACGCCGAACATCATCGAGTAGGGCACCACGATGAGGATGAAGGGGGCGCAGTCGAGGTAGCCGCGCCAGAAGGCTCGGGACGGGCTCATTCGCGCAGGGCGAGGCGGAGCTTGAGCCAGGTGACGGCCGAGACGGAGGTCAGGCAGCGGGCCTTGGCGCGTGCGACGTCTTGCGGCTGGTGGTCGCCCAGCAGGGAGATGTCCTCGTCGCGGTCGCACTCGAGCAGGGCGCCCAGCATGTCGTAGCGGGCGTTGACGGTGACGAAGCCCGCGTCGACCGGCTTGTCCAGCGCCGCAAGGCGCTGGCGCTCGGCGGTGATGCCTTCGTCGAAGGTGGCCCGCGCGGTCTGGTAGCAGAGCAGGGCGACGGCCGGGGTTTCGTATTGGACCGAGTCGCAGGGGGTGAGGCTGGCCTCGATGCACCGCGCGGCGGCGCTCCCCCCGGCGGCGTTCTGGACACAGGCGACGATGGCCTCCAGGTCGACCTCCGGGCTTTGCGCGGAGGCGGGTGAGGCGGCAAGCGCCAGCGCGAGCAGGGCAGCCCGGAACGTCATGATTTCCTCCCCGGGCCGATTGACCCTTGCATTTGGTATACCAAACGTCGAAGTTGCCGCAAGCATGTCGCGGGGCGAGGAGGCCCTGCGCGCGACGGAGGACCCAGCCATGAGTGACACCCGCGCCAACAAGCGTTTTCGCAGCCAGGAGTGGTTCGACAACCCCAACAACCCCGGCATGACGGCCCTTTACGTGGAGCGCTACCAGAACCAGGCGTTCACGCGGGAGGAGATCCAGGGCGGGCGGCCGGTGATCGGGATCGCCAATTCGGGCTCGGATCTCGCGCCCTGCAACAAGATCCACGTGTTCCTGATGGACCGGATCAAGGCCGGTATCCGCGATGGCGGCGGGATTCCGATGGAGTTTCCGGTGCATCCGATCCAGGAAACCGGCAAGCGGCCCACTGCGGCGCTCGACCGGAACCTGACCTACCTCGGCCTGGTCGAGGTGCTGCACGGCTACCCGATCGACGGCGTGGTGCTGACCACCGGCTGCGACAAGACCACCCCCGCCATGCTGATGGGCGCGGCGACCATGGACATCCCCGCCATCGCGCTCAACGGAGGGCCGATGCTGGATGGCTGGTGGAAGGGCAAGCGGGCGGGCTCGGGCACGATCATCTGGGAGAGCCGCCGGCTGCTGGCGGAGGGCAAGATCGACTATGACGAGTTCATGGGGCGGGTCTGCGCCTCGGCGCCGAGCCTCGGGCATTGCAACTCGATGGGCACGGCCAGCACCATGAACGCCATGGCCGAGGCGCTGGGCATGAGCCTCACCGGCAATTCCGCCATTCCCGCGCCGTTCCGCGAGCGGATGAACATGGCCTACGAGACCGGCAAGCGGATCGTGCAGATGGTGCTGGATGACCTGAAGCCCTCCGACATCCTGACCCGCGAGGCCTTCGAGAACGCGATCGTGGTCTGCACCGCGATCGGCGGCTCGACCAACGCGCCGCCGCATTTGCAGGCGGTTGCGCGGCATGCGGGCGTGGAGCTGGATGTGAAGGACTGGGAGACCGTGGGCTTTGACGCGCCGCTGCTGGTGAACATGCAGCCGGCGGGCGAATACCTGGGCGAGAGCTTCTTTCGCGCAGGCGGGGTGCCGGCGGTGATGGGCGAGCTGATGAAGGTGGGCCGGATCCACGAGGGTGCGATGACCGCCACGGGCAACACCATGGGGGTGAACCTCGCGGGCGTGGAGAGCCAGGACACCGATGTGATCAAGACCTGCGCCGCGCCGATGCGCGAGAAGGCGGGGTTCAAGGTGCTGTCGGGCAACCTCTTCGACTCGGCGCTGATGAAGACCTCCGTGATCTCGAAGGATTTCCAGGAGCGGTTCCTCAGCGAGCCGGGCCGCGAGGGTGTGCTGGAGGCGCGGGCCATCGTGTTCGAAGGGCCGGAGGATTACCACGACCGGATCAACGATCCGTCGCTGGAAATCGACGAGCATTGCATCCTGTTCATCCGGGGCGTTGGCTGCGTGGGCTACCCCGGCTCGGCGGAGGTGGTGAACATGCAGCCGCCGGACGCGCTCATCAAACAGGGCATCAACCACCTGCCGACGGTAGGCGACGGGCGGCAGAGCGGCACGAGCGAGAGCCCGTCGATCCTGAACGCCTCGCCGGAGGCGGTGGTGGGCGGGGGCCTTGCCTTCCTCGAGACCGGCGACACGGTGCGCCTCGACCTCGGCGCCAGCCGGATGGATGCGGTGGTGGACGAGGCCGAGTGGGCGGCGCGCAAGGAGGCCTGGAGCCCGCCGAAGATCGAGAGCCAGACACCCTGGCAGGAGATCTACCGCACCCATGTGGGCCAGCTCGCGCAGGGCGGATGCCTGGAACTGGCGACGGCCTACCAGAAGGTGCGCGAGGCGCTGCCGCGCGACAACCATTAGGCGTGGGGGGTTACACCCACCCTACAGAGTGAACAGACGGGGAGAGACATGGCCAGGAGCATCATCATCACGGGCGGCGGCTCGGGCGTGGGGCGGGCGACGGCGGAGGCGTTCCTTGACGCCGGCTGGCGCGTCGGGCTGATCGGGCGGCGCAGGGACGCGCTGGAGGAGACGGCGGGCGGGCGCGAGGCGCTGGTGCTGCCCTGCGACGTGACCGACGAGGCGGCCGTGGAGGCCGCCTTTGCCGAGGCAGTGAAGGCCTGGGGCCGGGTTGACGCGGTGTTCAACAACGCGGGCGTGAGCCTGGGCGGCGCGATGATCGACGAGATCGCGGTGGACGACTGGCGCAAGCTCATCGACATCAACGTGACCGGCTCCTTCATCGTGGCGCGCGCCGCCTTTGGCGTGATGCGCAAGCAGCAGCCGCAGGGCGGGCGGATCATCAACAACGGCTCGATCAGCGCCCATGTGCCGCGCTGGGGCTCGGCGCCCTACACCGCCTCCAAGCACGCGATCACCGGGCTGACCCGCAGCCTCTCGCTGGACGGGCGGGCCTTCAACATCGCCTGCGGGCAGATCGACATCGGCAACGCGCTGACGCCGATGGCGGCGAAGATGCAGAAGGGCGTGCCGCAGGCGGATGGCTCGATTGCGGTGGAGCCGGTGATGGACGTGGACCACGTGGGCGCCTCGGTGCTGCACATGGCGCAGCTGCCGCTGGAGACCAACGTGCAGTTCATGACCGTCATGGCCAGCGCGATGCCCTTCATCGGGCGCGGCTGACGCGGGCGCGCTGCGCGGCCGGGTCAGAACCGGCTGCGCAGACCCAGGAAGACGCCGGTGTTGCGCTGGCCCGAGACGTTGCCGAAGTTCTCCGCGTGCATGGCGGCGAAGACCATGTCGGTGCCCTGGGCGACGTTGACCTCGTATTCCACGCCGAAGCGGGTCTCGCGGTGGCTCGGGGCGAGGTCGATCTCGATATCCTGAAAGCTGGTGATGCCGCTGCGGGTGGCGACCGGCAGGGTCACGTTGGTGCTGCCGCCGGTGACCGCGACCGGCATGCCGATGCGCAGGGTGAGCCTGTCGTCGCGCTGGAACACGTCGCGCGAGACCAGAGCGGCGCTGGCGGCGTTGAGCCGGGCGGTGCCGGAGGAGACGCCATCGGTGTTGCCGTTGGCGAAGCCGGCGCCGAGGCTGGCGGAGAGCTCGATGCGGCTCTGGCGGGAGATCTGGGTACCGAGGCCGAGCTCGGCGGCCACGATGGTGTTGCCGCCGCCGGAATACCAGCTGGGCAGCAGATCGCCCTCGTCGCGGCCCAGCGTGAGGCGCAGGGAGACATCGACCACATCCCCCGAGAAGGCGCGGCCGAGGGTCATGCCGAAGCTGCCGGCCTCGTCGCTGTCATCGGGCAGGGCGAGGCGCAGGAAGCTGTCGTGTTGCGAGAGCGAGAGGGTGCGGGAGGTGTCGAACCATTCGGCTGTGGCGCAGCACTCGAGGTGATCGTTCTGACGCCACTCGCGCTGCCGGCGGGTGGCCAGCGAGGTGGGGGCGCGGCGGGCGGCGAGGGTTTCGGCGGCGATGGCAAAGGGGGCATCGAGCGCGTCGGAGGCGGCGAGGGTGACGCCGCGCAGGGCCCGGGCCACGGCATCGCCGGTGGCGGCCCCCTCGATCACGAGCGGCTCGGAAAGGTCGTGGCTGCTGCCGTCGGCCATGCTGGCCACGGTGGGGCCGATGGGCAGGAGCGCGGCCTGCACGTCGAGAAAGCCGTGGCCCCACTCGTCGCTGATGTCGTGGGTGAAGCCCTCGACCAGCTCGACCGAGCCGCTGGCGGTGAAGCCCGCGAACTGGTTGTCGGCGGAGGCCAGAAGGCGGATGCGCAGGTCGTGGGGCGACATGTCGGGGAAGGCCTCGGCGAGGATCGCCATGGCGCCTGCGACCATCGGTGCGGCGAAGGAGGTGCCGGTGTTCAGCTCGTAGCTGGAGGTGCTGGTGGCCGTTGCGCCCACCCAGGTGCCCTCGGCGGCGAGGCACCAGGCGGCGGCCTCGAGGCAGGGGGCCGAGATGCGCTCGGCGGCGATGATGTCATCCCCGCTCATGGTGACCGCGCCGTTGATCACGGCGAGCCAGCCGGGCTCGAGATCGGGCTGGAGATGAGGCAGGGCGGCCATCAGATCGGCGCGCGTGTCGGTCTCGTCGTTGCTGGCGGCGAAGATCACGACGCCCTGGCTGCTGTAGCTGCGCAGCGCGGCGAGGTAATCCTGCCCGGCGGTGCCGGCGAAGACGGCGTTGAAATTGGTGGTGGTCACCGGCGTGTTGACGAAGCCCCAGGAGTTGTTCAGCGCCACGGCGCCGAGGCTCTCGGCCAGGCGGGTGCCGGCGGCACGGGTGGTGTGGGTGTTGTAGCTGCCGAAGGCGAGGTCGGCGCCCGGAGCCATGCCGATCATGTAGGAGGAGTCGCCTGCGGCGACGGAGGCGACGGTGGTGCCGTGATCGCCCACGCCGGAGCCTGCGGCAGTGCTGACGGACTTGCCCGCGAAGGCCTCGTGCGCGGCAAGCAGCCCGTCGTCGATGATGCCGATGATCTGGCCCGCGCCGGTGAGCCCGGCGGCATGGGCCCAGTAGACGCCCGAGCTTTTCAGCGGGTAGGTGCTGTAGGTGCGGTCGCCGGCGCTGAGCCCGCCGCTGTTGTCGTCGTCCGTATACCAGGTGTTCTGCTGGCGCAGGTAGCGGGGATTGCTGTTGATCCGTTGCTGGGCGGCGGTGCGGAAGGCCTCGAAGCTCTCGACGAAATAGCTGGCGAGGATCGAGCTGCCCGACCCGCCTGAGGAGCCGCTGCTGCCCGTGCCGCCCGAGGAGCTGGATGAGGAGGAGCTGCCGCCGCCGGAGCCGCTCGTATCGTCGTCGTCGCCGCCGCCACCGCCGCATCCCGCGAGGGCGAGGGGCATCAGGAAGACCGCGACGGTGCGCCAGAGCACCGAGCGTGCGGACAAGTGATCGGATTCCGTGCCGCGCGATGCGGCTCTGACAAGATTGCGTGCCATCGGCATTAGCCCTTCTGCCTCAGTTCGTGCCGGCTCTTTCGCGGCTGCGTTCTGCAGTCATTGGCCGATCTGTCTTACGTGCTCTGTGCGTATCCGAACAGGAGAATGGGACAATCTTAAGGAGAATTCTGGGCCAGCCCGGCAACGGCTGGCCGCAGGGTCAGTACTTGGGGTGGGCCGCGTTCATCAGCTGGCGTTTGCGCAGGGCACGCTCGCGTTGCCAGATGTAGAGGCCGGAGCCGATGATGATGAGCCCGCCTGCCAGCGTCCAGATCGTGGGCCATGTGTCGAAGACCAGGATGCCCGAGATCGCGGCGAGGAAGATCTGGGAATAGACCATCGGCGCGAGGATCGAGGCATCGGCCCAGCGGTGCGCGGTGGTGGCGAGGATGTGGCCGAACATGCCGAAGAAGCCGATGGCGAAGAGCACGACCCATTGGGTCGTGGTTTCCGGCCAGGTCCAGGCGAAAAAGGCGAAGGGCGCGAGCACGAGAGAGGCGATCCCGGCGGACCAGACCTGCTGGGTGGCGTTGGTCTCGATCCCGGCGAGCATGCGGGTCATCACGAAGTAGAGCGAGGCCATGAGCAGGGCGGCGAGCGAGAACAGCATGGCCGGGTGCCATTCGGCGCTCCAGGGCTGGATCACCACCAGAACGCCCAGAAAGCCCGTCGCCACGGCAAGAAACCGGCGCAGGCCGACCTTTTCGCCCAGCAGCGGGATGGCCAGAAGGGTGACCACGATGGGCCCGGCGAACATGATCGTCGTGGTCACGGTGATCGGCAGGTATTTCAGCGCGAAAAAGTTGAGCACGGTGGAGCCGAAGAGAAAGCAGCTCCGCAGGAACTGCTTGAGCGGCGAGCGCGAGCGGAAGCAGCCCAGCCCCTCCTGCGGGATGTAGATGAGGCAGGCATAGGTGAAATGGCCGAAGTAGCGGGCGAAGACCACCATCAGCACCGGCAGGCCGGAGAGGGTGAGCCATTTGGCGGAGGTGTCGATGCAGATGAAGAACACCACCGCCAGCAGCATGGTGGCCACGCCCGCGGTGGTGCGTTCTTCTCTCGGGAGGGGTTCGCTCACAGGGTCATGCCACCGTCGATGGTGATGCACTGGCCGGTCAGGTAGCGGCTTTCGTCGCAGGCGAGGTAGAGCACCAGGTCGGCGATCTCCTGGGCGGTGCCGATGCGGCCCATCGGCTGGCGGGCGACGAAGGCCTTCATCGCGGCCTCGTAATCGCCGGTGTCGCGCAGGCGCTGGTGCAGCGAGGGGCTGTCGACGGTGCCCGGCGCGATGCAGTTGCAGCGGATCTTGTCGGTGATGCAATCGCGGGCGACCGACTTGGTGAGGCCGATCACGGCGGCCTTGGAGGTGCCGTAGATGAAGCGGTTGGGCACGCCCATGATCGACGACGCCACCGAGGCGATGTTGACGATGGCGCCGCCGCCCTGGCTGCGCATGTGCGGCAGGGCGGCGCGGATAGCGTGGAACTGCGAGCGCACGTTGAGGTTCATCGCGAAGTCGAACTCGTCGTCGGTGGCCTCCATAACGGTGCCGGCGTGGACCCAGCCGGCGCAGTTGACCAGCACGTCGGGTCTGGCCGCCTCGATGGCCCTGGTCAGGGCGGCGGGGTCGAGCACGTCGAGCGCAAAGCTGTGGGCGACCTCCAGCCCGTCGAGCAGGCCGGCCTTCAGGTCGGTCGCGGTGACCTCGGCGCCCTCGCGGGCGAGGGTTTCGGCGGTGGCGCGGCCGATGCCCTGGCCGGCGGCGGTGACGAAGGCCTTTTTGCCTGCGAGTCTCATTTCGGTTCCTTTCCGAGATTCTTGTCCATCCAGTCGACCAGTTCGGGCACCATGATCTCGCCCGCGCCGCCGTCGCGCGCCTCGCGCAGCGTGGCGTCGGCGGCGGTGGACATGCGCGAGTGCAGCCCGAGGTCGGTGGCCATCTGGCGGTAGTAGCCCACGTCCTTGGCGCCGTTGGCGACCGAGAAGGCGAGGTCGATCTGGCCGTCCACCGCGTAGTTGCGGATGAAATCCATCATGCCGGAGTGGTTGGGCCCTGCGGCCATGACATCGTAGAGCGCGCTGCGGTCGATGCCGGCGGCTTCGGCGAGGGCGAAGGCCTCGGACATGGCCGAGGCGGTGGTCATGGCAAAGAAGTTGTTGATGAGCTTGATGGTGTGGCCGTTGCCGGAGGCGCCGAGGTGAAAAACGTTCTCGCCCAGGGTGTCGAGCACGGGTTTGACCCTGTCATAGGCGGCGCGGTCGCCGGCGGCCATGATGTTGAGCTTGCCCTCCCGCGCGTGGGCGGGCGTGCGGCCCAGCGGCGCGTCGAGGTAGGCGGCGCCGCGCGCGGCGAGATCGGCGGCGATCTTCTTGGTGGAGGCGGGCAGGGAGGTGCCGAAGTCGATCACCACCAGCCCGTCGCGGGCGGATTCGAGCACGCCCTTGGGGCCGTAGACGCGGCTTTCGACCTGCTCGGAGGTGCCGACGCAAAGCATGACGATATCGGCTTCGGCGGTGAGCGCGGCGGCATCGGGGGCCTCTGTGGCGCCACGGGCGAGCGCCTCCTCGACGCCGGTGCGGTCGCGGTTGCCGAGCACGGTCACGGGGTAGTCGGCGGCCTGCAGGCATTCCACCATCGCGCGGCCCATCAGGCCCATGCCGATGAAGCCGATACGGGGTTTGGTCATGAGGTCGGTCCTTCTTGTCGGGGGGTCATGAGGCCTCGGCCTCGGTGGCGGCGAGGCCGGTGGCGATGGCGGTGGCGCGGCGGCCCAGCTCGTCGGAGCATTTGGCGGATGCGCCGTTGCCGCCGGTGGCGAGGGTGAGCCCGGCGGAGAGGCGGGCGATCTCGGGGGTGCCGGTCGCGGTCCAGCTCGTGACGCAGGGGGCCATGCGGAGGCTCTCCCAGGCGAGGCCGGGGAGAAACTGGCGGAGCTGGTCGGCGAGGCGGTCGCGCACGGCGGCCGCGCCGCCGGCGCGGAACCAGGCGTTGATCTCGGATTGCGTCGTTAGCCGGTCGTCCTGCCAGTCGCCGCCGATCTTGAGCCAGAGCTTGCCGTCAGGGTAGCGGATGGGCGGCAGGATGTAGGCGCCGTTCTCGGTGTCGAGCACCGCCGAAGGCATGGCGGCGAGGCGGGCGGCCTCGGCCTGGCCGATCTCGGCCAGTGCCACGGTGCGGGGGCGGACGAGGAGGGTGGGTGCGCGGCCCAGCAGCGCGTCGGTCCAGCCGCCGGCGGCCACGATGATTTCCTCGGCCTCGAAATCGGTGTGGCCGGTGCGAAGACGGCCGGGGGCGACGTGGATCACCTCGGCGTCGATCACCCGCGCGCCGGCGCGGCGGGCGGCCTCGGTTTGCGCGGCGACGAGGCGGCGGGGGCTGATGTGGCCGGCGCCGCTGGCCTCGTGGAGTCCGGTCCAGTCGGACGGCAGGGCGAAGAAGGGAAAGCGCCGGGCCAGCGCCGGGGCGTCGAGCAGGTCGGAGGCCACGGCAAAGCGGGTGCGGTTGGCGGCGACTTCGCCCATGTAGCCTGCCGCCCCGGCCAGGAGCGCCCCGGCCTCGGTGAAGAAGGAGATGCCGCTCTGCGCCTCGATCTCGGCATAGCGGGCGATGGAGGCCATGGCGGCCTCGACGTAATAGGCGCGGCTGTCGTTGGCGCGGGTGATGCGGCCCTCGTCGTAATGCGAGGCGAAGGGGCCGGGGTGATCGGCCCAGGTCTCGGGCTCGGAGGGGCCGATGAGGGTGACCTCGTGGCCGGCGAGCGCCGCGTGGCGGGCGGCGGCGGCGCCGATCAGCCCCCGCCCGGCGATGGCGATGCGCTTGCGACGGGCCATGTCAGTGCCCCCGGAAATCGTCGGGCACCTCGCCGGGTGCGACCGGGCGGCTCTCGCGGGCGGAGAGCAGGGTGGCCAGGGTGACCTCGAGCGCGGCGCGGCCCTCGGCGGCGGTGCAGAGCACGTTATCGGTGCCACCGGCGCAGAGTGCGGCGAAGCGGCGGAGCTGCTCGGCCAGCGGGTCGATGCGCGGGGTCTCGGGGCCGGGGGTGCGCGCGAGCGGCTTGCGCCATTCGACCTCGCCGGGGGCCGAGGCGCCCCAGCGGGTGAGCGAGGGAAACTCCAGCGCGCCCTCGGTGCCGGTGAAGCGCAGGTAATCCTGCCCGGAGCCGGCGATGTCGGGGTTTTCGGAGCTGCTGGCCTCGAAGGACCAGGGCGAGGCCCCGGCATCGGAGACGAAGTAGCTGCCGAGCACGCCGCTCTCGAAGCGGAAGGCCAGCGCGGCGGTATCCTCGATGACATGGCCGCGCACCGTGTTGGAGGTGAGCGCCGTGACTTCCGTGATCGGGCCGAGGAGGAAGGCCAGGAGGTCGGCCTCGTGGCAGAGGTTGGTCATCACCGGCCCGGCGCCGGGAGAGCGGCGCCACTCGACATCGTAATAGGTGTTGTGCTTGCGCAGCGACCAGTGCCCGGAGAGGCCGACGAGCCGGCCCAGCGTGCCGAGCGCGGCGCGGGCCTGCTGGGTGTAGGGGTGGCAGCGGCGGTGGTGGCCGGTGATGAGGTGGAGGCCGCGCGCCTTGGCCTCGGCCTCGAGCCTGCGGGCCTCGCCGGGTGTGGTGGTGATGGGCTTTTCGACCAGCACGTGCCAGCCGCGCTCGAGGCAGGCGAGCGCGGTGGCGAAGTGATCGTTGGTGGGCGAGGCGATGATCGCCGCGCGGGTGCCCTCGGGCACCTCGGCGAGGCTTGCCACCATGGGCAGGCCCTGCGCCGCCAGTTCGGCGCGGCGCGGCGCGTGGGGCTCGACGATGGCGCTGATGGTCACATCGGGCGAGGCACTGGCGACCTCGACGTGACGCATGCCGATGGCGCCCGCGCCGATGATGCAGAGCGGGAGGGCCGCGCTCACATCACGGCTCCGACCTGCCAGGGGACGAACTCGTAGTCGCCGAGGCCCTGCAGCTCGGACTTGGTCTTCTCGCCGGAGGCCATGCGGAGCCACATCTGGTAGATCTCGCGGCCCACCTCCTCGACGGAGGCGCCCTCGGTGAGGATGCGGCCGGCGTTCACGTCCATGTCGTCGGTCTGCTTTTCGTAGAGGACCGAGTTGGAGGAGACCTTCATGCAGGGGCTGGGCTTGGAGCCGAAGGCGGAGCCGCGCCCGGTGGTGAAGCAGACGAGGTTGGCGCCGCCGGCGATCATGCCCGTGACCGAGGCCGGGTCGTAGCCCGGCGTATCCATGAAGGTGAAGCCCTTCTCGGTCACCGGCTCGGCGTATCTGTAGACGCCCATCAGCGGCGTGGTGCCGCCCTTGGAGGCCGCACCGAGCGACTTTTCGAGGATCGTGGTCAGCCCGCCCTTCTTGTTGCCGGGGGAGGGGTTGTTGTCCATCGAGCCGCCCGCCCTGGCGGTGTAGTCTTCCCACCAGTGGATCAGCTCGATGAGCTTTTCGCCGGTGGCGCGGTCCTTGGCGCGGGCGGTCAGGAGGTGCTCGGCGCCGTAGACCTCGGGCGTTTCGGCCAGCACGCCGGTGCCGCCCTGGGCCACCAGCAGGTCGCAGGCGTGGCCCACGGCCGGATTGGCGGTGATGCCCGACCAGGCGTCGGAGCCGCCGCACTCGAGCCCGACCATCAGCTCGGAGGCGGGGCATTCCTCGCGGCGGGCCTTGTTGACCTCGGGCAGCATGGCCTCGACCTGGGCGATGCCCAGCTCGACGGTCTTGCGCAGGCCGCCGACGTCCTGGATGTTCATCGTCTGGAAGAGCGGGCCGGGGGTGAGGCCGTAGGCCTCGAGCAGCCAGTCGATCTGCATGCCTTCGCAGCCCAGCCCCGCCATCAGCACGCCGCCGACATTGGGGTTGCGGGCATAGCCCCAGAGGGTGCGCTGGAGCAGCTGAAAGCCGGTGCCGTCGCCGCCCATCGCGCAACCGGTACCATGGACGAAGGCCACCACGCCATCGACGTTGGGATAGGCGGCGAGCCTTTCGGGCGTGAAATGCTGGGCGATCTGGCGGGCAGCGGTGGCGGAGCAGTTCACCGAGGTCAGAAGCGCGATGTAGTTGCGGGTGCCGACGCGGCCCGTGCTGCGGCGGTAGCCCATGAAGGTGTCGGGCGTGGCCACGGGCTCCACGGGGCGGAGGTTGGTGGCGAATTCATACTCGGTATCGACATTGCGAAACTCGAGGTTGTGGGTGTGGACATGGGCGCCCTGCGCGATGTCCTCTGCCGCATAGCCGATGATCTGGGCGTATTTGCGCACGGGTTCGCCCCTGGCGATGGCCTCGGTTGCCATCTTGTGGCCGCGCGGGATGAGCTGGCTGGCGCCCTCCTGGCCCACTTCGAGGGGGGCGATGGCGGTGACGACGTTGTCGGCGGGGGAGAGGCGGACGGTGTTCATGTAAGCTCCGGGGATGGTGGGCAGATTGCCCACCCTACAGGGGTGGATCAGGCGCAGACGGGGGCGTTGCCGTCCCAGCGGTGGATCGGGATCAGGGGCGCGGGGGCGAGGCGGGCGCGGCAATCGAGCCACATCTTCTTCCACGTCTTCCAATCCTTCAGCTCGGTCTCGGGGCGGGCCCGCGAGCGGGCGATGAAATCGGGAAAATGGGCGCGGCCGGTGGGCTGGCCGGTGACGTTGTAGCGGATGTCGAAGGACCAGCGGAAGGTGTCCGAGACGTTGTCGAGCGAGGCGTGGGGCGTGAGCGGGTGGAACAGCACCGCGCCGCCCGCCTTTACCGGCAGGGGCCGCGCCTTGCTTTCGTCGAGCAGGCCCTTGGCGATGGAGGTCTGCCTTTGCGGGCAGTGCGGATACATCTGCGGCTTGCCGGGCACGACCTGGAGGCAGCCGTTCTCCAGCGTGGCATCGGAGATCGCCAGCCAGACGGTGACCATCTGCGTGTTGTCGCCCTCGGCATGGGCCACGGCGCGATCCTGGTGCCAGTCGGTCGCCATCATGTGCGCGGTGGTCTCGCCGGCGCGCAGGGTGCGCGACGGCGGCTTGAGGCGCACGTGCTGGATGGGGTTGGAGGTGATCTCGGGGCCGATCAGGCTTTCGACCATGTCGAGCAGGCGGCCACAGGTGAGCATGTCGAAGACGGCGGGGCCGAAGTGAAAGGGGGTGTCGGCCTCGATCTCGCCGCCGGGGAGCGAGATGTCCATCGGCTGGAACCAGGCGCAGCCCTTCTCGTAGCTCACCAGCAGCTTCTGCCAGAAGTCCATGCCCTCCGGGGCGGGCACCTTGCCCTCGGCGTGCCAGCCGTCATAGAGCCGGTCCATCAGCTCGGCATACTCGGCTTTCACCGCCGCAAGCGTGTCGCCGGGCAGCACGTTGTCGACGACGAGCACGCCCTCGGTGTTGAAGGTGTCGATCTGGCTTTGGGTGAGCATGGCGATCCTCCTCAGGCGCGGCAGGCTTCCAGCTTGTCCCAGTCGAAGGCGACGCCGTGGCCCGGGGTTTCGGGCGCGGTGACATGGCCTTCAACCACGGTAAGCGGGGTTTCGATGTAGTCGTTCAGCCCGAAGCTGTGCATCTCAAGATAGCTCCTGTTCGGGGCCGCCGCCAAGAGGTGCACGGTCACGTCATGGGCGCCGTGGCTGGTGACGGGCAGGTGGTGCGCCTCGGCCAGGGCGGCGATCTTCATGAAGCCGGTCACGCCGCCGCAGCCGGTGACATCGGGCTCGGGGTAGGAGATGCCCTTGCTGTCGAAGAGGGTCTTGAACTCCCAGAGGGTGCGGAGGTTCTCGCCGGTGGCCAGCGGCACGCCGCCCTCGGAGAGGATGCGGGCGTGGCCTGCCGGATCGTCGGGCGGGATCGGCTCTTCGAACCATGTCAGGTCGAACTCGCGGAATGCGCGGGCGGCGCGGATGGCGCCATCGACCGTGAACTTCATGTTGGCGTCGGTCATCAGCGGCATGTCGGGGCCGAAGGCCTCGCGCATGGCGGACATGCGCGCGACATCCTCGCGCAGCGCGTTGCGGCCGCACTTGATCTTGATGTGGCGGTGGCCGGCCTCGAGGTTGCGGTGGGTCTGCTCGACCAGCTCGGCGGGAGAGAGGTGCAGGTCCACCCCGCCCATGTAGCAGGGCACGCGGGGGTCGTAGCCGCCCAGCAGGCGCCAGAGCGGCATGTTTGCGCGCCTGGCCTTGAGATCCCACAGCGCCATGTCGAGGGCCGAGAGGGCCATGACGGTGGGGCCGCCGCGGCCGCCGTAGTGGCAGGCCCACCAGAGATCCTTCCAGATCGCCTCGATCAGGTCGGCGTCGCGCCCGGCAACGCGGGGGGCCATCTCGCGGGTGAGAATGTCGGCGATGGCGCCGCCGTTCACGCCGCAGGTGTAGGTGTAGCCGACCCCTTCGGCCCCGTCGGCATCGGTGACGCGGGCGGTGATGACCTCGAAATTCTCCATCGCGCCGTGCATCGAGTCTTCGAGCACCTGCGGCAGGGGGATGATGTAATGGTCGGCCTGGAGACGGCTGATGCTGGCCATGGAAGTGAGCGCTCCTTGCGGCCGAAGGTCGAGGGCCGGGGCGGCGCTGGGCCGCCCCGGCGAACGTGTCAGGGCCTCAGAGGAAGACCGTCACGATGGGCGGCCAGATCAGCAGCACCGCAAGAGCGCAGAGCTGGAGGCAGATGAAGGGCAGGAAACCGCGGAAGATGGCTGTCAGCGTGATGTGCGGCGGGGCCACGGACTTCAGGTAGAAGGCCGCAGGCCCGAAGGGCGGCGACAGGAAGCTGACCTGCATGTTCATGCAGAACAGCACGCCGAACCAGACCGCCACGTGGCGCGGGTCGAGCCCGCCGAGGTAGCCCAGTTCCTCCACCGGCAGCTTCAGCACGATGGGCAGGAACACCGGCATGATCAGCAGCACGATGCCGACCCAGTCCATGAACATCCCCATGATGAGGAAGATCAGCATCATCATCAGGATGATGCCCATGGTGGGCAGCTCGGCGGCGACGATCATGTTGGCCACATAGGTCGGCCCGCCCGCCAGGGTGTAGGCCGCCGCGAGCGCCGCGGCGCCGATGGTGACCCAGATGATCGTGCCGGTGGACTTGAGCGTGCGCATCAGGCTGTCCCAGACGATGTCGAAGGTCATCTCGCGGCGCAGGACGGAGATGGTGAACACCGCCACCACGCCCATGCCGGCGGCCTCGGTGATGCCGGTGATGCCCATGTAGATGGAGCCCAGCACCACGCCGATGACGATGACCGGCGCGACGAGGCCCTTGCCCATCTCCCAGCCTTCGCGGGTGCGCTCCCGGCCGACGAGGAACACCGCGGCGAGGCAGAGGCCGAAGGCGCCGGCGATCCAGGGCATGTGGTAGACCATGCCGAGCGCGATCGGGTCGACGCCCTCGGTCACGTAGCCTTCGCCGGTGGCCCAGAAGAACACCGCCCGCAGGAACAGCACGCCGGTGATCCAGAGCCCGAAGTAGGCGAGGAACCCGAGGAAGCGCATCCCCTTTTCGGAGCCCTTGACGGCAGTCGGGTCTTCCGGCGGCAGCGGCGCGAGCGACGGATTGAGCCGCGTGCGGATCAGGATGTAGACGATGAAGAAGGAGGCCAGCATGAAGCCCGGCAGGAACGAGGCGGTGAAGAGCGCCTTGATCGAGGTTTCCGTCACCAGGCCGTAGAAGATGAGCACGATGGACGGCGGGATCATGGTGCCCAGCGAGCCGCTGGCGCAGATGGTGCCGATGGCGAGGTTCTGGTTGTAGCCCAGCCGCAGCATCTGGGGCAGCGCGATGAGGCCCAGCAGCACCACCTCGCCGCCGATGATGCCCGACATCGCGGCCATGATGACCGCCATGACCGAGGTGACGACCGCGATGCCGCCACGCATCCGGCTGAGCCAGACGTTCAGCGAGTTGTACATGTCGCGCGCGATGCCGGTGCGTTCGAGCAGCGCGGCCATGAAGATGAACAACGGTATCGAGATCAGCACGTAGTTCGTCATCTGCCGATAGACGGCCTGGCCGAGCACCGAGAACGGCCCGCGCCCGAAGTCGCGGAACAGGATGTCGACGTCGAACTTGAGGATCAGCGTGACCACCGCGAGGAAGGCGGAGGCGAAGCCGAGGGGCATGCCGATGGCAAGCAGGATGAACATGCCCGCCAGGACCAGCAGGCTGAGAGTTCCGATATCGACCATGGATCAGCCCTCCAGCGTCTTGCGGATGTTTTCGATCTCGAGCTCGTCGATCTCGTCGGTGTGGTGTTCGGGGGCCTTGTTCCAGTCGGCGATCAGGTTCGACACGGCCTGGATGGTCACGAGAACGATGATGAAGAGGATCGTGGCCTTCATGGTGCCCGGAATGGGCGGATCCCAGGCGGTGCCGAAGGTTTCCATCCGCAGGAGCCGGGTCTTGGCGTCGGTGTAGCCGCCCCAGACCAGCGCGACGGTGAAGCCGACGATGAGGCCGACCGAGATCACGTCGGCGGTCTTCTGCATCCAGCGGGGCATCACGTCGTAGATCACGTAGATGCGGATGTGGCTGCGCTGCTGCATCGCGTATTGACCCGCGAAGAGAAACACGACGCCCGCGATCCAGAGCGAGAGCTCGTTGGCCCAGAGGGTCGGGCGCGAGAAGACGTAGCGCGAGACCACCTCGTAGAACATGACGATCACGATCAGGCCGATCATGATCATCGCCATCCGCGAGGTGACCAGGGAGAGGATGTCGAAGAAGCCTGCAGGCTTGTCCTCGATCGGGCCGATGAAGTCCGACAGGTAGATCGAGGCGAAGAGGATCGACAGGAAGGCCGAGACGAGCATGACCCAGACGATCGGCTTGCCGGCGGGCCGGATCATCTCGTGCATCCCGTAGGCGCCATCGACGAAGATCTGGTTGAGCACCAGCCAGGCCCAGACCAGGGCGGCGATGCCGGTGAAGACGATGGCGGCCGTTCTGACGGGCTTTCTCAGCCCCCCGAGCCAGACGCTTTCCTTATGGAGAATTTCAGACATGGCGCACCTCCCCAAGCGGTCATGTTGCGATGTTGGTTGTTTTCTTCTGCCCGAAGTTTTTTCTGCCCGAAGAAGGATGAGCCCCGGCGTGCGGGGCTCGGCAGAGTGCGGGGCGCGGCACGAGAGCCGCGCCCCGCGAGATGCTTACTCGCTGATCAGGCCCAGCTGAGTGAGGTAGGTCTTGTGGCTGGCGAGAAGCGCGGCGGCTTCCGGCGAACGGGTGCCCCAATCTTCCCAAGCAGCCTGGGCGCCCTTGCGGAACTCGGCGCGGTCTTCCGGCGACCAGTCGTAGAGGGTGACGCCGGCGGCGGTGAGCTCGGCGGCGGCCTCGGCGTTGGCCTTCTCGTTCGCCAGCGCGATCTGGAAGCTGAGCTTCTGCCAGGCGGTGTCGATGATCCGGCGCTGCTGCTCGGTCATGCCTTCCCACACGGCCTGGTTACAGGCGAGGTGGTCGGACGGCATGGAGTGGAAGCCCGGGTAGGTGGCGTGCTTCACGATGTCGTAGAGACCGAGGCCCACGTTGTTGGCCAGACCCGAAGCGTCGGCGCCGTCGATGATGCCGGTTTCCAGCGCGGTGAAGATCTCGGTGAAGTCCATCACGATCGGCGAGGCGCCGAGCTTTTCGAAGATCTCGGTTTCCATGCCGGGGGGCGAACGGAACTTCCAGCCCTTCAGGTCTTCGAAGCCGGCCAGCGGCTTGGAGGACGAGAGCGACTCCTGGCCGTAGATCGACCAGCCGATGAGCTGCATGCCCTGGGCGTTGTAGAGCTCCTGGGCGGCGGCGTAGCCGTCACCGTAGTAGAGCCAGGAGTACTGCTGCCAGGGGGTGTCGTAGCCGCCCATGATGTCGCCGACGAACTGGAACGCGGGGTTCTTGCCGGTCTGGTAGGCGCCGCCGGTGGCGTCGCAGTCGATGATGCCGTTGATGGCGGCGTCGAAGGTCTCGGTGGTGGCGACCACGGACGAGGAGTAGAACATCTCGACGGTGATATCGCCGCCCGACATGGTCTGGACGTCATCGATCCAGGTGGCGAGCGCCTGGCCGGTCGGATGCTCGGTGGCATAGTGGGTCTGGATCCGAAGGGTGATCGGATCGGCCGACACGGCGCCCGCCATGAGCGCAGCGGCAGCGGCCGTCGTGAAAACGGTCGAAAGTTTCATAGAGTTATCCTCCCTGCGCGGCATTGCCCCTCCCCGGGGAGAGCCGCTTTTCGTTACTGCGCATCCTCCAACGCGCATCGACAGATGGCATACCATCCCGCGAGAAGCTACCGGAAGCCATGTCGACAATCAACGGGTTTTGGTATACCAAATTTGGCGGAGAGGCACTTTTTGGTGGTTGATTTCGCAGCATACGCCTGCAAATCGCCCGTGCCCGGGAGGGAATCGCTCGAAAGAGGCGGAGGATGTCGGACAAGTTGTTGCCCGAGCAGATCGCGAAGCGACTGCGGCGGGACATTCTGCGGGGCAAGCTACGCCCCGGCGCGTCGATCAAGGAGCGCGACAACGCGGCCGAGTTGGGCGTGAGCCGGACGCCGATGCGCGAGGCGATTCGAATCCTGTCGCTGGAGGGGCTGGTGGAGCTGCGCCCGTCGCGCAGCCCGATCGTGTCCGACCCGACCTGGAAGGATGTTGTCGACAACCTCGAGGTGCTCAAGGCGCTCGAACTGCTCTCGGGCGACCTTGCGGTGGAACATGCCACCGAGGCCGACATCGACGCCGCCGCCGCCGTGCAGGCCCGGATGGAGGAGCTTGCGCCGACCACCGACGAGATCGACCTGTTCGAGATCGACATGGAGTTTCATTCCGCCATCGTCCGGGCCGCGGGCAACCCCGCGCTGGCCGAGACCCATGGCACCTATCTCGCCAAGATGTGGCGCGCGCGCTTTCTGGGCAGCCGGATCGGGCGCAGCCAGCAGCGGGTTTTCGATGAGCACAACGGCATCATCGAGGGACTGCGCGCGCGAGACCGGCGCAGGGTGAAATCCACCATCTCGACGCATCTCGACGCGCTGCGCCGGCAGATCCGGCGACATTTCGATACCAACACGCGGGTGGGAGAGCTACAGCCTGCCCCCACAAGCGAACCCACGGGCGACGTCACTTCGGCGAAGTGAGCGACCGGCCTGAAGCACACTCAACAAAGGAAACGAGACCATATGAAACTCTTGCGTTTTGGCCCGGCGGGCGCGGAAAAACCCGGCATTCTGGATGCGGAGGGCCGCGTGCGCGACCTTTCGGGCAAGGTGGGCGAGCTGGCGGGCGAGGGCGTTTCGCTCGAGGCGCTGGAGGCGATCCGTGCGATCGACGTGGAGAGCCTGCCGGTGGTCGAGAACCCCGGGCGGATCGGCAGCTGCGTGGCGCGGGTGCCCAACTTCTTCTGCATCGGGCTGAACTACACCAAGCACGCCGAGGAGACCGGCGCCGAGCCGCCGAAGGAGCCGATCATCTTCTGCAAGGCGACGAGTGCGCTTTCTGGGCCTTACGACAACGTCATCATCCCCCGCGACAGCGTGAAGGGGGACTGGGAGGTGGAGCTGGGCGTGGTGATCGGCAAGACCGCGCTCTACGTCAGCGAGGAGGACGCGTTGAGCCACGTTGCGGGCTATTGCACCATCAATGACGTGAGCGAGCGCGAGTTCCAGATCGAGCGCGGCGGCCAGTGGATGAAGGGCAAGTCGGCCCCGACATTCGGCCCGACCGGCCCCTGGCTGGTGACCGCCGACGAAGTGGCGGACCCGCAGAAGCTGCGCGTTACGCTCGACCTCAACGGCGAGACGGTGCAGGACAGCAATACCGACGACATGATCTTCACCGTGGCCGAGATCATCAGCTACATGAGCCGTTTCATGGAGCTTCAGCCCGGCGACATCATCGCCACCGGCACGCCCTCTGGCGTGGGCATGGGCATGAAGCCGCAGCGCTTCCTGAAGCCGGGCGACGTGATGGAGATCGAGGTGGAAGGCCTCGGGCGCCAGCGGCAGGAGGCCGTGGCGGCCAATTAAGAAAGCAGGGGAATGGCACGGACCGAGAACCTCAATGCCATCCTCTACTTCGAGGCGGTGGCGCGGCGGGGCACGCTCTCCCGCGCTGCCGAAGAGCTCTCGGTCTCACCCTCGGCCGTCAGCCAGCAGATCAAGCTCCTGGAGCAGCAACTCGGGGTGAAGCTCTTTCGCCGCGACGGGCGACAGCTTTCGCTGACGCTGGAGGGCGAGCAGCTCTACCAGTCGGCGGGCACCGCCCTCAGGATGCTGAAGGACGCGCGGCGCAACCTTGGCCGCTCGCGCGAGACGCGGCGGCTGAACCTGCGGGTGGCGCCGAGTTTCGGGGTGCTCTGGCTCGGGCCGCGGCTCTCGCGCTTCGTCGAGAGGCACCCGGAATGGGAGCTGCGTGTGGACGCCGCGCCCGACCCCACGGATTTTGACCGCGAGCTGATGGATCTCGATATCCGCTACGGCACGGGCAACTGGGGCGGGATGCACGTTGAGCCGGTGGTGGACGACGACATCCTGCCGCTGGCGACGCCCGACTACCTTGCCGGCCTGGGCGGCGACCCCTTCGGGCAGGCGCGGTTCATCGACTCGGCGCGCAACCTCTGCCAGTGGGACAGCTGGCTCCTGCGCAACGGGATCGAGACCAGGGCGAACCGCAAGACCCTGCTGATGGACCGCTCCTCGATGGCGCTGCAACTGGCGCTCGACGGGGTCGGGATGGTGCTGGAATCGCTGGCGGTGGCGAGCGCGGAGGTGGCGGAGGGGCGGCTGGTGCCGGTGGCGCCGAAGCTGCCGGTGCTGCGGTTTCCGGCGCATTGGGCGATCTGTCCGAGCCGGTACCTGGGCCGCAAGGCGGTGCAGATCTTTCTGGGCTGGATCGCCGAGGAGGCAGAGCGGCACGCGGGAGAGGTGGCGCGGATCGTGGCGCGCCACGGGCTGACGGTGGAGAGCTTCGAGAGCGTGACGGAGCTGGCGGGATAGGCGCGCGCTCGTCCGCCCTTCGGGGCGTCCTGGCGGGGGCGAAGACACGGGCGGGTCCGTGGGTGAGCCCGCGGTGGGGCGGTTTCAGTGGATCAGCGAGCCGCCGTTCACATCCACCTCGGAGCCTGTGACATAGGCGGCTAGGTCGGAGGCGAGGAAGAGGGCGCAGCCGGCCACGTCGGAGGCCTCGCCGGCGCGGCCCATCGGGATGCCGTCGAGCACGGCGGCCTTCATCTGGTCGGTCAGCTTGCCTGCGGTGATGTCGGTGGCGATGAAGCCGGGGCAGATGGCGTTGGCGCGCACGTTGTCGGGCGCGGCCTCGCGGGCCAGGGCCTTGGTGAGGCCGAGCACGCCTGCCTTCGCCGCCGAATAGTGCGGGCCGCCGAAGATGCCGCCGCCGCGCTGGGCGGAGACCGAGCTCATGTTGACGATGGAGCCCTGCTTGCGCCCGCGCATGTGGGGCAGGGCGGCCTGGCTCATGTAGAGAGTGCCGCGCAGGTTGACGTCGAGCACGGCCTCGTAGTTCTCGGGCGCGATCTCCATGAACTTCAGCGGCTGGGTGATGCCGGCGTTGTTCACCAGGATGTCGACCTGGCCGAAGGCCTCGAGCACGGCGGCGAAGGCGGCCGCGCAGGCCGGTTTGACGGTGACGTCGCAGGCCAGCCCGATGTGTCCCTCACCGGGAAGATCCGCCGCCGCGGCCTCGGCCTGTGCCGCGTCGAGGTCGAGGATGGCGACGCGGGCTCCGTGCTCGGCAAAGAGCTTTGCAGTGGCCTTGCCGAGGCCGCGGGGGCTGGCGGCGCCGGTGATGATGGCGGTCTTTCCGGTGAGCAGGTCGGGCATGGGTCAGCTTTCGTGCACGGGTTTTCCGGTGAGCGCCTCGTAGGCGCGGATAACGAGGGCATCGTCCGCCTTGCCGTGGCCGAGGGCGCGGGCGGCGGAGAAGAGTTGCAGCGAGAGGGCGGCCAGCGGCACGGGGGCCTCGGCCTCCTTGGCGGTTTCCTCGACCAGCCCGAGATCCTTGATGAAGATCTCGACGGTGGAGGTGACCTCGGGGTCGGCCTCCATCATCCGGGGGCCGCGGTTGCCGAGCATCCAGCTTGCGCCCGCGGAGGCCATGACGATCTCGTGCAGCTTTCTCGGGTCGCAGCCGGCCTTGGCGCCGAAGCTCATCAGCTCGGCGGCGGCGGCGATATGCACCCCGGCGGCGAGCTGGTGGACAACCTTGTAGGTCGCGCCCATGCCCGGCGCGTCGCCGAGGCGGTGGACCGTGCCGGCGGTGGCCTCGAGCACCTTTTCGGCGCGGGCGAAGGCCTGGGCGGAGCCGGAGGCCATGATGGTCAGCGTGCCCGCCTCGGCGCCGACCTGCCCGCCGGACACAGGCGCGTCGAGCAGGTGGTGGCCCATCTCGGCCAGCTCGTCGCCCAGCGCGCGGGCGGCGGAGGGGGCGACGGTGGAGGAGAGCATGACGGTGGCGCCGGGCGAGAGGGCGGCGGCGGCGCCCTGCTCGAAGAGCGCGGCGCGGGCCTGGGCGGCGTTGACCACCATCAGCAGCAGCAGCGAGGCGCCCGAGGCGGCCTCGGCGGCGGAGGCGGCGGGGGTGCCGCCCATCGCCTTCAGCGCGTCGAGCGCGGGCTGGGCCATGTCGAAGCCGGTGAGCGGAATGCCCGCCGCGAGGATGTTCTTTGCCATGCCCCGGCCCATGACGCCGAGGCCGATGATCGCTGTTCCGGTGTTTGCTTCAGTCATTGAGCCAGTCCTTTACCCGTGCGGTGATGCTGGCCACCGATAGCCCGTATTGCTCGTGAAGCGAAGGGAGTGCGCCTGCATCGAGAAATTCGTCCGGCAGCGCGACCTGCCGGAAGGGGACGTGGACCTGATTGCGCGCCAGCGCCCCCGCGACGGCCTCGCCCAGGCCGCCGGTGATGGAATGGTTCTCGGCCGTCACCACCAGCCGCCCTCCCTTGGCGGCCTCGGCGCAGATGGTGGCCTCGTCCAGCGGCTTGATGGTGGGGGAGTGCAGGACGGCGCAGCTGATGCCGTCCTTCTCCAGCGCCGCTGCGGCGTCGAGGCAGCGCATGGTCATGAAGCCCGAGGAGATGAAGAGCACGTCGCTGCCGCCCCGGATCTCCTTGGCGCGGCCCAGCTCGAACCGGTAGCCGTATTCGCCCAGCACGTCGGGCACCTTGCCGCGCAGCAGGCGCATGTAGACCGGGCCGGGATGGTCGGCGATGGCGCGGGTGGCCTGGTCGGTTTCGACCGCATCGCAGGGGTCGAGCACGGTCATGTTGGGCATGCCGCGCATGATGGCGAGATCTTCGGTGGCCTGGTGGCTGGGGCCGTAGCCGGTGGTCAGCCCGGGCAGGGCGCAGACGATCTTGACGGGCAGGTTTTCCTCGGCGATGGCCATGACGATGAAATCGTAGGCGCGGCGCGAGGCAAAGACGGCGTAGGTGGTGGCGAAGGGGGTGAAGCCCTCGCGGGCCATGCCGGCGGCGGCGGACATCAGCAGCGCCTCGGCCATGCCCATCTGGTAGAACCGGTCGGGGTAGGCCTGGGCGAAGACGTGGAGGTCGGTGTACTTGCTCAGGTCGGCGGTGAGGCCGACGATGTCGTCACGGGTCTTGGCGAGGTCGACGAGCGCGTGGCCGAAGGGGGCGGCGATGGTGTCGCGGCCCTCGGCATCGAGCGAGGCGATCATGGCGGAGGTGCGGGCGCCGCGCTCGGCCGGCCTGGGCCGGGCGATGTGGGCGGGCGTGCGGCGGGAGTTGGGGCCGATCATGCGGGCATCTCCTGATCGAGGTGGGCGAGCGCCTTGGCCCATTCCTCGGGCTCGACGCGGACGAAATGGGTGATTTCGCGCTCTTCCAGAAAGGGCACGCCCTTGCACATTCTGGTGTTGCAGATGATCGCGCGGGGGCGCGGGTCGGCCAGGTTTCGCGCCCGGTCGAAGGCGGCCACCACGGCGCTGATGTCATTGCCGTCGACCTCCTCGGCGTGCCAGCCGAAGGCCTGCCACTTGGCGGCCT
The DNA here is from genome assembly GCF_900142295.1 of Vannielia litorea. Classification (NCBI taxonomy): domain Bacteria; kingdom Pseudomonadati; phylum Pseudomonadota; class Alphaproteobacteria; order Rhodobacterales; family Paracoccaceae; genus Vannielia; species Vannielia litorea. The sequence goes on along the minus strand of NZ_FSRL01000001.1, from coordinate 2,898,473 downwards.
CGGTGCCGGGGCCGGTGGCCAGCGCGTCCATCGTGGGGCCGTCGGCCTGCTGGTTGTTGAAATCGACGATGGCGATGAGGTTGTCGAGCTTCCAGGCAGCGGCGCCCATGACCGCCTCCCAGGTGGAGCCCTCGCCCAGCTCGCCATCCGACAGCATGTTGTAGACGAAGGCGTCGCTCTTCTTGCGCTTCAGCCCGAGCGCCATGCCGACGGCGATGCCCAGCCCGTGGCCGAGGCTGCCGCCGGTGATCTCCATCCCCGGCGTGTAGGCGGCCATGCCCGACATGGGCAGGCGTGAGTCGTCCATGCCGTAGGTTTCGATCTCGTCTTCGGGCAGGATGCCGGCCTCGATCAGCGCGGCGTAGAGCGCGATGGCGTAGTGGCCGATGGAGAGAAGAAAGCGGTCCCGGCCCTCCCAGTCGGGCTCGCCGGGGCGATAGCGCAGGGCGTGGAAGTAGGACACCGCCAGCACATCGGCCGCCCCGAGCGCCTGCCCGATGTATCCCTGCCCCTGCACCTCGCCCATCCGCAGCGCGTTGCGCCGGATGGACCATGCCCGGCGGGCGAGGCTCACGTTCGATACTGCCGCGTGCTCCACTGGTGGCTCCTCCCTTTGCGCCATTGTCCTCCGAGGCGGTTCTGGCAGGGCGCGGCCGGCCTTACAACGGTGTATTCTTAAACTGCGGTGAAGCCCTGCTTAATGATCGCATAGATTAATTTGATGGTGGCGCAGGGCGGGGCGGGACTACCGTTTGGCGGCAATCAGGGAGTTGGACGATGAATCTGTCGAGCATGTTGGCGGCGCGGGCCGCCGGGGGACGGCCGGTGCGTGTGGGTCTCATCGGGGCGGGCAAGTTCGGCTCGATGATTCTCGCGCAGGCCCGACACATCGAGGGGCTGCACGTGGTGGCGGTGGCCGACCTCGACCCGGGCAAGGCGCGCGGCGCGTTCGAGCGGGTTCACTGGCCGGTCGAGCAATACACGGCGGCCTCGGCCGATGACGCGCTGGCCTCCGGCCGGACCTGGATCACCGACGATGCCGCCGAGCTGATGGGCTGTGGCGAGATCGAATGCATCATCGAGGCGACGGGACACCCGCTGGCGGGCACGCGGCACGCGCTGGCGGCGATCGCGGCGGGCAAGCACGTGGTGATGGTCAACGTCGAGGCCGATGTGATGGTGGGCGCGCTGCTGGCGGAGAAGGCCCGGAAGGCGGGGGTTGTCTACTCGATGGCCTATGGCGACCAGCCGGCCGCGATGTGCGAGCTGGTGGACTGGGTGCGGGCCTGCGGCTTCGAGCTTGTCGCGGCGGGCAAGGGGATGAACTTTTGCCCCGGCTACCGCTACTCCACCCCGGACACGGTGTGGGATTACTTCGATTTCACCCCCGAGCAGGTGGCGGCGGGGGACTTCAACCCGAAGATGTACAATTCCTTCACCGATGGCACCAAGGCGGCGATCGAGATGGCGGCGGTGGCCAATGCGACCGGGCTGGACTGCCCGAAGGACGGGCTGGCGTTTCCGCCCGCCGGGCTTCAGGACCTGGCCGAGGTGTTCAAGCCCGCGAGCGAGGGCGGGCGGCTGGAGAAGGCGGGGATCGTCGATATTGCCGCCTCGCGGGAGCGCGATGGCCGGGTAGTGCTGAACAACATCCAGTACGGCATGTTCGTGACCTTCAAGGCGCCGAACGACTACACCCGGCAATGCTTCAACCAATACGGGCTGATGACCGACAAGAGCGGCTGGTATGGCTCGATGTGGCGCCCCTTTCACCTGATCGGGCTGGAAACGGCGATGTCGGTGCTCTCGGCCTGCCTGCGCGGCGAGCCCACGGGCGAGAGCCGGATCTTCCGGGCCGATGCAGTGGCGACCTCCAAGGGGCATTTTCAGGCCGGGGAGTTCCTCGACGGCGAGGGCGGGTTCAAGGTTTGGGCCAAGGCCATTCCGGCGAGCGAGTCGGTGGCGCTGAACGCCCTGCCCATCGGGCTTGCCCATCACGTCAAGCTGAAGCGGAGCCTCGAAACCGACCAGGTGGTGTCGCTCGATGACGTGGACATCGTGGACGACCTCGACATTCACGCCCTGCGCGAGGACCAGCGGCGGCTGCTCTCGGCCTGACGCCGCTCAGGGCGCGGCGGTGCTCTGCCGGGCCACCAGTTTCACGCCGATGGTTTCGACCTGCGGAACGGCGGTGTCGGCGAGCGGGTCGGCGGCGGCGGCGATCCTTTCCTGGAGGAGCCGCGCGGCATGAGCGCCAAGCGCGTGGCGATCCTGCCGGATGGTGGTGAGGGCGGGGGTGTAGACCTTGCTCAGCTCGATATCGTCGAAGCCGACCACCGAGATATCCTCGGGCACCCGCACGCCCGCCGCGGTGAGGGTGGACATCAGCGCGAAGGCCACCTGGTCGGAGGCGCAGAACACCGCCGTGGGCCGCTCCTTCATGGCGATGATCCGCTCGGCGGCGTCGCGGCCGGAGGCGAGCGAGAAGTCGCCCCGGATGATCCAGTCGTCGCGGCTGGGCAGGCCGAGGCGGGCGCGCTCGGCCAGCATGCCCTCGCGCCGGGCCTTGGTGAGCACGTTGCCGGCCGGGCCGGTGACATGGGCGATGTCGCGGTGGCCCAACCCGTGAAGGTGCTGCACCGCGAGGCGCGCGCCCTGGACGTTGTCGGAGCGCACCGAGGGCAGCCCCGCGCCCTCGACCCATTCGCAGGCAAAGACCACGCGGTCGGAAAGGCCGGAACTCTCGAACACGTCGAGATCGCTGCGGGTCAGGTTGCCGTCGAGCGAGATCATCCCGTCGATCCGGCCATCGAGAAAGTAGCCGGCCAGCTCGCGCCCGCCCGACTCGCCGCTGGCGGTGTCGGCGATCAGCACGGAGGTATCGGTTCCCGCGAAGCTTTCGGAGATCGCGGCGAGGATGGCGGAAAAGAACGGGTTGCCGAGGTTGGGCACCAGCACCAGCACGGCGCCGGCGCGCTGCATCCGCAGGTTCCGGGCCGCGTGGTTGACCCTGTAGCCGGTGATTCGAACCGCGTCTTCCACCGCCTTGCGTGTGCTCTCGGTGAGCAGGTCGGGGTTGGAGAGCGCCCGGCTGACGGTGGCCGTGGAAACCCCGGCCGCGCGCGCAACATCCCGGATTCTGACAGTTTTTTGAGCCATCGAAATAAATCCCTCGAAAGCGGCCCGTGAGCGGTAACCCGGCGCTTGACAAGGGCGGCACTGCCGGAAAATATCCATGTAATCGTTTACATGCAAGAGCGGGGCGGGGAGGCCCTGAGAATGTAAACGATTGCAGGCGCCGGAACGGATGGCGCAGACAACGACAGGGCGTGCGACGCGCAGAGCCCGCAGGGAGGAATAGAAATGACGTTTCGGACCATTCTGATGGCGGGCACGGCGCTCTGCGCAGGCACCGCCCTTTCGGCCGCCGATCTCGAGGTGACCCATTGGTGGACCTCCGGCGGCGAGGCGGCCGCGGTGCAGCAATTCGCCACGGAATTCGAGAGCCAGACCGAGCACAAATGGGTCGACGGCGCGATTGCCGGCGGCGGTGGCACCGCGCGCCCGGTGATGGTGAGCCGGATCATCGGCGGCGACCCGATGGGGGCGTTCCAGTTCAACCACGGGCGCCAGGCCGAGGAGCTGATCGAGGCCGGTCTGCTGCGCGACATGACCCATGTGGCCGAGGCCGAGGGCTGGAAAGACATCGTCAACCCGCCCTCGCTGCTCGATGCCTGCACGGTCGATGGCAAGATCTACTGCGCGCCGGTGAACATCCACTCCTGGCAGTGGCTGTGGCTGTCCAACGGGGCCTTCGAAAAGGCCGGTGTGGCCGTGCCGACCAACTGGGACGAGTTCGTGGCCGCCGCGCCCAAGCTGCGCGAGGCCGGTATTCAGCCGATGGCGCTGGGCGGGCAGAGCTGGCAGAGCTCGGGCGCGTTCAACGTGCTGATGGCCACGCTGGCGGGGCCGGATGTGCTGCAAAAGGTCTATGGCGACGGCGATGCCGAGCTGGCGGCGGGCGAGGAGATGGCCCGCGTGTTCAAGGCGGCAGCGGACATGCGCGACATGGTGCAGGGCTCCAACGTGCAGGACTGGAACCAGGCCACCAACCTGGTGATCACCGGCCAGGCCGGCGGGCAGATCATGGGGGACTGGGCGCAGGGCGAGTTCGCCGTGGCGGGCCAGACCGCGGGCGAGGACTACACCTGCCTGCCGGGCCTCGGCGTGATCGAGGTGCTCTCGACCGGGGGCGACGCCTTCTACTTTCCCGAGACCGGCGATGCCGAGATCGAGGCGGCACAGGATGCGCTGGCCGCGACCCTGCTGAAGCCGCAGACGCAGGTGGCCTTCAACCTCAAGAAGGGCTCGCTGCCGATCCGGGGTGACGTGGACCTCGCCAGCGCCAACGACTGCATGAAGAAGGGCCTCCAGCTGCTCGCCGACGGCAAGACCATGCCCGACGTGAACATGCTGAACACCGAGGACACCAACAACCAGCTGAACGACCTCTTCGTGCAGTTCTTCCAGGATACGTCGATCAGCGCCGAGGATGCCCAGGCGCGCTTTGTCGATATCGTGGCAAGCAAGGACTGATCCGCCGTTCACCGGGGGCGGGCCGCGCACGGGCCGCCCCTGTCACCCGACCAGCGCGAGAGGGGAGCGCCATGGCCGCGGCCCGCCCGTTTGGGCTTTTCCGGAACATCAACGCCAAGATCGCCGCCATCCCGATGGTGCTGACGGCGCTCGTCGTCTTTACCGGCGGCACGATCTGGACGGTGGTGTATTCCTTCACCAACTCCAAGCTGCTGCCCCGCGAGCAATGGGTGGGGCTGGCGCAATACGAACGGCTCTGGGGCACCGAGCGCTGGAACGTGGCGATCGAGAATCTGCTGATCTACGGCGCCTGCATGGTGGTGCTGTCGCTGGTCGTGGGCTTCGTGCTGGCGGCGCTGCTCGACCAGAAGATCCGGTTTGAAAACACCTTCCGCACCATCCTGCTCTACCCCTTCGCGCTGAGCTTCATCGTGACCGGGCTGATCTGGCAATGGCTGCTCAACCCCGATTTCGGCATCCAGTCGGTGATCCGGGCGATGGGCTGGGAGAGCTTCGATTTCGACCCGCTCTACAACGCCGACATCGTGATCTACGGCGTTCTGATCGCCGGGCTGTGGCAGGGCACCGGACTCGTCATGTGCCTGATGCTCGCTGGCCTGCGGGGCATTGACCAGGAGATCTGGAAGGCCGCGCGGGTGGACGGCATCCCGATGTGGAAGACCTATATCTTCATCGTCATCCCGATGATGCGCCCGGTCTTCATCACCACGCTCGTCATCATCGCCAGCGGCATCGTGCGGCTCTACGACCTGATCGTGGCGCAAACCGGGGGCGGGCCGGGGATCGCCTCGGATGTGCCGGCGAAATACGTCTACGACTACATGTTCCAGGGCCAGAACCTCGGCCAGGGCTTTGCCGCCTCGACGATGATGCTGCTTGCGGTGCTCGTGGTCATCATCCCCTGGGCCTATCTCGAATTCGGAGGGAAGAAGCGTGTCTGATCCCGGTCTCGTCTCTGCCACCGTGGCCGGGGCCGATGCCGCGGCGCCCGCGCTCAGCGGCCCGCGGGGCCCCAAGCCGCGCCGCCGGTTCTCGCGGCGCAACATCTTCATCTACGGTACGCTGATCGTGGTGGCGCTCTACTACCTGCTGCCGCTCTACGTGATGATCGTGACCTCGCTGAAGGGGATGCCCGAGATCCGGCTGGGCAACATCTTTGCCCCGCCGGTGGAGATCACCTTTCAGCCCTGGGTGAAGGCCTGGGCGGAGGCCTGCACCGGGCTCAACTGCGACGGGCTCAGCCGCGGGTTCTGGAATTCGGTGCGGATCACCGTGCCGAGCGTGTTCCTGTCGATCCTGATCGCCTCGGTGAACGGCTACGCGCTGGCGAACTGGCGGTTCAAGGGCGCCGACGTGTTCTTCACCATCCTGATCTTCGGGGCCTTCATCCCCTACCAGGTGATGCTCTACCCGATCGTCATCATCCTGCGCGAGATCGGCCTTTACGGCTCTCTGACGGGGCTGGTGCTGGTGCACTCGGTCTTCGGCATGCCGATCCTGACCCTGCTCTTCCGCAACTACTTCACCTCGCTGCCGGAGGAGCTGTTCAAGGCGGCGCGGGTGGATGGGGCCGGGTTCTGGCAGATCTACTTCCAGATCATGCTGCCGATGAGCCTGCCGATCTTCGTGGTGGCCATGATCCTGCAGGTGACGGGCATCTGGAACGACTTCCTCTTCGGCGTGGTCTACACCAAGCCCGACCTCTACCCGATGACCGTTCAGCTCAACAACATCGTCAACTCGGTGCAGGGCGTGAAGGAATACAACGTCAACATGGCGGCAACGCTCCTCACCGGGCTGGTGCCGCTGGTCATCTACTTCATCTCCGGAAAACTCTTCGTCCGCGGCATCGCGGCGGGCGCGGTCAAAGGGTGAGCATGGAACACAGCATTGAAATCAAGCATCTCGACCTCTCCTTCGGCGCGGTGAAGGTGCTGCGCGACCTGAACCTCGATGTGGTCAACGGCGAGTTCCTGGTGCTGCTGGGCTCGTCGGGCTGCGGCAAGTCCACCCTGCTCAACTGCATCGCAGGCCTGCTCGACGTGACCGACGGGCAGATCTGGATCGGCGGCAAGAACGTGACCTGGGAGGAGCCCAGCAAGCGCGGCATCGGCATGGTGTTTCAGAGCTATGCGCTCTACCCGCAGATGACGGTGCGCGGCAATCTGACCTTCGGGCTCAAGAACGCGGGCATCCCCAAGGCGGAGATCGCGGAGCGGGTGGCGCGGGCGGCCAAGGTGCTCCAGATGGAGGCGCTGCTCGACCGCAAGCCCTCGGCGCTTTCGGGCGGGCAGCGGCAGCGGGTGGCGATCGGCCGGGCGCTGGTGCGGGATGTGGACGTGTTCCTGTTCGACGAGCCGCTCTCGAACCTCGATGCCAAGCTGCGGGCCGACCTGCGGGTGGAGATCAAGCAGCTGCACCAGACGCTCGGCAACACGATGATCTACGTGACCCACGACCAGATCGAGGCGATGACGCTGGCCGACCGGATCGCGATCATGAAATCGGGGATGATCCTCCAGCTCGACAGCCCCAACCAGATCTACAACCGACCGGCCAGCAAGTATGTGGCCGAGTTCATCGGCTCGCCGACGATGAACTTCTTCGAGGGGGAGGTGCAGGGCGGCAACTTTCTTGCGGGCGAGCTGGCGATTCCGCTCGAGGGCTACGACTGGCAGGGCGAGGCGCGGGACGGCGCGGCCTGGCTGGGCATCCGGCCCGAGCATATCGCCAGCGGCGAGGCGGCAGCCCAGAAGCCCTTCCAGGTGAAGGCGACGGTGGAGCTGGTGGAGCCGCTGGGCTCCGACACGCTGCTGCGCTGCGATGTGGCGGGGCGGCATGTATGGGTGCGGATCGACGGGCAGACCGAGATCGCCCCCGGCGCGCCGCTGCCGCTGGGCTTTGCGGCCGAGCGCGCACATCTCTTTGAAAAAACGAACGAAACCCGGCTCTGAGCCGATACGACAGGACCGATCATGGATATCTCTTACCAGCTCTATTCGTCCCGCGACGCGGGGCCCTGGGAAGACACGCTCGCCCATCTCGCCGGGCTGGGCTACCGCAATGTGGAGGGCTTTGGCGGGGTCTATGCCGAGCCGCATGCCTTCAAGGCGCTGCTCGATGCCAACGGGCTTGCGATGCCTTCGGGGCATTTCTTTCCGCTCGGCGCCTTCGAGGAGGAGATCGAGAAGAGCCTGGCCGCGGCCAAGGTGCTGGGGATGGAGCGGCTGTTCTGTCCGGCGCCGACGGATGAATACCGAAACGGCGCCGACCTGGGCGCCTGGAAGCAGCTTGCCAACCGGATTGCCGAGGCGGGCAAGCGGGTGCGGGGGGCGGGGCTGCGCTTTGGCTGGCACAACCACCATTGGGAGTTCATGGCGCTGGAGGATGGCACCCTGCCGATGCAGGTGATCCTCGACCTTGCGCCCGAGATCGAGTGGGAGATGGACGTGGCCTGGGTGGTGCGCGGCGGAGCGGACCCGCTGAAGTGGATCGCCGATCATGCCGACCGGATCACCACCGCCCATGTGAAGGACATCGCCCCCGAGGGCGAGTGCGCCGACGAGGACGGCTGGGCCGACGTGGGCCATGGCACGCTCGACTGGCCGGGGCTGATGGCCGCGCTGAAGGGCGCGGGCGTGGATCTTTTCGTGATGGAGCACGACAAGCCCAATGACGCGCGGCGCTTTGCCGAGCGGTCGATTGCCGCCGTGAAGGGGTTTTGAGCCATGGCTGACACTCTGGGAATCGGCGTCATCGGCTGCGGCAACATCTCGGCCGCCTACATGCGCCTCGCGCCGCTCTTCAAGGGCATCGAGATGCGTGCCTGCGCCGATGTGGCGGAGGCCGCGGCCAAGGCGCGGGCGGAGGAGTTCGGGCTGCGGGCTGAAACGGTCGAGGGGCTCTTGGGCGCCTCCGACGTGGACGTGGTGGTGAACCTCACCGTGCCGAACGCACATTTCGAGGTCTCCAGGCGCGTGCTGGAGGCGGGCAAGCATGTTTATAGCGAAAAGCCCTTCGTGCTGTCGCTGGAAGAGGGTGAGGCGCTGAAGAAGATCGCGGGCGAGAAGGGCCTGCGGGTGGGCTCGGCGCCCGATACCTTCCTTGGCGGTGCGCATCAGCTGGCGCGGCACCTGGTGGACGAGGGCGCGGTGGGGCGGATCACCTCGGGCACCTGCTTCGTGCAGTCTCCCGGCATGGAAAGCTGGCACCCGAACCCCGATTTCTTCTTCCAGCCGGGAGCCGGGCCGGTGCTGGACATCGGGCCCTATTACGTGAGCAACCTCGTGCAGCTGCTCGGGCCGGTAAAGCGCGTGGTGGCGATGAGCTCGAGCGCGAACGCGTTTCGCACGATCACCTCGCAGCCGCGCTTCGGAGAGCGGATCAAGGTGGAGACGCCGACGACGATCCACTCGATCCTTCAGTTCGAGAGCGGCGCGCAGGTGACCTTCGTGGCGAGCTGGGACGTGTGGCAGCACGGACATTCGAACATGGAGCTCTACGGCACCGAGGGCACGCTGCATGTGCCCGATCCCAATTTCTTCGGCGGCGAGGTGCGGATCACCGAGAAGGGGGCCTTTACCAACTTCTCGGGCGAGTGGCAGCACCCCTTCGGCAAGTCCAACGAGGGGGTGCGGGCGAACTACCGCACCGCCGGTCTGGCCGACATGGGCGCGGCGATCCTCGACGGCCGGCCGCACCGCTGCTCGGACGCCTTTGCCACCCATGTGGTGGATGTGATGACCTCGATCCTGAAGGCGGGCGAGGAGGGCCGGGCGCTGGAGATTTCCACCACCTGCGAGCGGCCGGCTGCGCTGGGTCCGGATGCGGCGAAGGCGCTCTTGGCATGAGTGTCTATTCCGCCGCGCAGGACCGTTACGAGCGGATGGTCTATCGCCGCTGCGGGCGCTCGGGGGTGCGGCTGCCGGCGGTGTCGCTGGGGCTGTGGCACAACTTCGGCGACGACAGCGCCCATGAGACCAAGCGCGACATCTGCAAGACGGCCTTTGACCACGGGATCACCCATTTCGACCTTGCCAACAACTACGGGCCGCGCCCCGGTGCGGCGGAGCAGGCGTTTGGCGAGATCCTGCGGACGGATCTTGCGCCCTACCGCGACGAGCTCATCATCTCGTCGAAGGCGGGCTACAAGATGTGGGAGGGGCCCTATGGCGAATGGGGCTCGCGGAAGTACCTGGTGAGTTCCTGCGATGCCTCGCTGAAGCGGCTGGGGCTGGATTACGTCGATATCTTCTACTCCCACCGCTTCGACCCGGACACGCCGCTGGAGGAGACCATGGGCGCGCTGGATTTCATCGTGCGGTCGGGGCGGGCGCTCTACGCGGGGATCTCTTCGTACAACTCCGAGCGGACGCGGGAGGCGGTGGCGATCCTGCGCGACCTCGGCACCCCCTGCCTGATCCACCAGCCGAGCTACAACATGATCAACCGCTGGGTCGAGCGGGACGGGCTGAAGGACACGCTGGCCGAGCTGGGCGTGGGCTCCATCGCCTTCACCCCGCTGGCGCAGGGGATGCTGACGGCGAAGTACCTGAACGGCGTGCCAGAGGGCAGCCGGGCGACGCAGGGCAAGAGCCTGCGATCGGAGATGCTGAGCGAGCGGGCGATCGAGAACATCCGCGCGCTCAATGCCATTGCCGAGCGGCGCGGGCAGACCTTGGCGCAGATGGCGATTGCCTGGGTGCTGCGCGGCGGCGGGATCACCACCGCGCTGATCGGGGCCAGCAAGCCCAGCCAGGTGGTGGATTGCGCGGGCGCGGTCAGGAACCTGGAGTTCACCGAGGCCGAGCTGGCGGAGATCGACGAATACGCCGACGAGGAGGCGATCAACCTCTGGGCGCAGTCGGCGGAGCAGACCAGGGGGGCCGCGCAGCGATGATCCGCAATCCGATCCTGCCGGGCTTCAACCCCGACCCCTCGATCTGCCGGGCGGGCGACGAGTACTTCATCGCCACCTCCACCTTCGAATGGTATCCGGGCGTACAGATCCACCGCTCGCGCGACCTGGTGAACTGGGATCTGGCCTGCCGCCCGCTGAGCCGCGCCAGCCAGCTCGATATGCGCGGCGATCCCGACAGCTGCGGCATCTGGGCGCCCTGCCTGAGTTACGCCGATGGGTTGTTCTGGCTCGTCTACACGGATGTGAAACGCTATGACGGCAACTTCAAGGACGCCCACAACTACATCGTCACCGCGCCCAGCATCGAGGGGCCGTGGAGCGAGCCGACCTATGTGAGCAGTCACGGGTTCGACCCTTCGCTGTTTCATGACGACGACGGGCGCAAATACTGGCTGGTGCTCAAGTGGAACCACATCAGCGAGAGCATCGGCGGCAAGCCGAAGACCTCGGCCTTCGATGGCATCCTCTGCCAGGAGTGGCACCCCGAGGAGGGGCTGAAGGGGGAGATGAAGGTGATCTCCAGGGGATCCTCGCTGGGGCTGACCGAGGGGCCGCATCTGAGCAAGCGGAACGGCTGGTATTACCTCACGGTGGCCGAAGGCGGCACGGGCTACAGCCATGCGGTGACGATGGCGCGCAGCCGCGAGGTGTTCGGCCCCTATGAGCTGCACCCCGACACCCATCTGCTGACCGCCAAGGATGCCCCCGACGCGCCGCTGCAACGCACCGGGCACGGGCAGATCGTGGAGACGCCGGAGGGCGAGACCTATCACAGCTTTCTCTGCTCGCGGCCGCTGCCGGGGCGGTTCTCGCCGCTGGGGCGGGAGACCGGCATCGAGAAATGCGAGTGGCGCGACGATTGGCTGTATGTGGAGGGCGGCGGAACGCTGGCGCATCTGGAGGTGCCCGCACCGTTTGACGTGGAGCCGCGCGCGCCGCAGGCGATTGAACGCAGGTTCACCGACAGCCTGCCGCCGGAGTTTCAATGGCTGCGCACGCCGGAGCCGGAGCGGATTTTTACCTTCACAGGCGAGGCGCTGCGCCTGATCGGGCGGGAGAGCATTGGCAGCTGGTTCGAGCAGAGCCTCGTGGCGCGGCGGCAGGAGCACCTGAAGTACCGCGCGGCGACCACGCTGGAGCTGTTCGAGCCCACGACCTACCAGCAGGCGGCCGGGCTGACGACCTATTACAACCGGTACAAGTTTCACTTTGCCGCGGTCTCCTGGACCGAGGAGCTGGGCCGCTGCCTGATGCTGATGTCCTGCCCCGGCGACTGGCCGGACGGGCGCATGCAGTTTCCGGCCGCGCCGGTGGCGCTGGCCGAGGGGCCGGTGGAGCTGTCGGTGGAGGTGGACCATGCCCGCCAGCAGTTTCTCTACCGGCAGGGCGGCGGCAACTGGCAGCCCTTCGGGCCGGAGCTGGATGCGAGCGTGATCTCCGACGAGGGCGGGCGGGGCGAGCATGGCTCCTTCACCGGGGCCTTCGTGGGGATGATGTGCTTTGACATCACCGGGCAGGGGCGGGCTGCCGATTTCACGCGGTTCGGCTACGACCCGACCTGATGTTTGCCGCGCTGGAGATCTTCGATCTGGAGACCGGCAAGGTCGAGACGCTGCTCGAGACCGACCGGCACATCGAGGCGCCGAACTGGGCCGGAGATGCGCTCGCCCGATGGCGCGCGGCTCGCCTATACCTGCGTGCGCGACGGCGCCTTCGGCATCGCCACGATCCCCGTGGAGGGCGGCGAGGAGAGGGTGCTGATCGCGGGGGGCGGGCATTACGACGGGCCGGATTATACGCCCGATGGCCGGCACATATGGTTCAACTCCGACCGGGGCGGGCGGATGACCCTCTGGCGGATGGGGCCGGGCGGCGAGGACCCCGAGGAGATGACCGGCGGCGAGAGCGTGGACTGGTTTCCGCATCCCTCGCCCGATGGCCGCCACGTGCTCTACCTTGCCTATCCGCCGGGCACCGAGGGCCACCCGTTTGGCCGCGAGGTGTCGCTGCGGCTGATGCCTGCGGCGGGCGGGGCGGGCGAAACGCTGGCCAGCTTCTGGGGCGGGCAAGGCACGATCAACGTGCCGTCGTGGTCGCCCGATGCCCGCCGCTTCGCCTTTGTCCGCTACGCCCGGCCCTGAGGCGCATCAGGCGGCCTTCTCGGCCTCGCTCACCCGGTCGGCCAGCGCCTTGAAGTTGCGCGCCGAGGCGAGGTGGAGGAAGGTGCACTCCAGCTCGTCGTTGCGGAACATCTGCATCACCGCCGCGTCGTCGAGTGCCTTCAGCTTGTCGCGGTCGACGCTGAAGAAACCCTGAAGCGTGCGCTTCTCGCCCTTGGGCGTGGTGTAATCGGCGCGCATGGGCTTGAGCAGCTCCAGCTCGGCCAGCCGCCGGGCATAGGCCTGGGTGCGCTGGTGCTGCGACTGGTACTCCTGCTGGAATTTCAGCACGTCCTTCAGGTAGTCCGAAGGCTGGCCCTCACCGTCGAACAGGGCCTCGCCCCTGCCCTTGGTGTTGAGGCAATCCGCCGTCTCGTCGAGGTGCAGGGTCTGGTTGCCGGCCTCGTCCTGCTGCGACAGCACGAAGGGGTAGCGGCGGATGTAGGCGGGGACATAGGCACCAAGCCAGGCGCCCTTCTTGCCCACCATCGCGTTGCGGGCGCCGTCGAGGCCGAGGATGACCGAGGGCACCGGGGCCTCAAGCGTGCCCGCGAAGACGATGGGGTATTCGGCGGCGCAGAGGGCGAATTCGGAGGCGGCGATGGGCACCGAATTGACCCCGGCGGCATAGCTGAAATCCCCGCCGAAGTTGATGCAGGTCTTGCCGTGTTTCGCCGGGTTCACCGCGACCGGGGTCTCATAGAACAACAGTTGCTTGGCCATATCCGCTCTCCTCGCCTCTTTGGTGCCTGCCTTGGTGTAACCGCTGGGGGCCGGGTTGCAAGGGGAGGGTGCACCGCGCGGTGGTGTGGCAGAGTGTTATCGGCCTTGCCCTAGCCTCACCCGGCAAGCGAACCGGCGGGCCGCGACGCCCCGCCGGCTCTTGTCGTTCAGCCAAACAGAGGGACCGACCATGAATGACCCGTTCAAGAACCGCACGCCGAGCCTTGCGGGCCCGGCAACCGATATCCTGCCGATCACCCCGTCCGATGGCACCGACCTCGCTGCCGTCTGCGTGTCGCTCTACGTGGAGACCGGCGGCAGCCTTTCGATCGTCACCCAGGGCGGGCAGACGCGCAGCGTGAGCGTGGGCGACAGGACGATCCTGCCCGTCGGAGTGCGCCGGGTGCGGGCGACCGGAACCACCGCGAGCGGCATCCACGGCTTCGTGGTGGCCTGAGCGGCGCTGGCCCGGCGGCGCGGAGGGTTGCGGTCTTCCGCGGCCCGCTGCCGCAAGCGGACGGCGCGGCGGCGCGGCCTTCAGAGGCCCTCCGCCAGGAACGCCGCATAGGTCGAGCGGATGCCGTCTTTCAGGCCGCGGGCCCTGTTCCAGCCCAACGCGTGCAGGCGGCTGCTGTCCATCAGCTTGCGCGGCGTGCCGTCGGGCCGGGAGGCGTCGAACACGAGATCTGCCTCGAAGCCCACCACCTCGGCGATGGTTTCGGCCAGCTCGCGGATCGACACCTCGGCGCCCGAGCCCACGTTGATGTGCTCGTAGCCGTCGTAGTGCCGGAGCAGGAACACCAGCGCATCGGCGAGGTCGTCACAGTGCAGGAATTCGCGCAGCGGCTTGCCCGACCCCCAGACCACGACCTGCCCCTCGCCGCGCGCCCGTGCCTCGTGAAACTTGCGCAACAGGGCGGGCAGAACGTGGCTCGAGTGCAGATCGTAGTTGTCGCCCGGACCGTAGAGATTGGTCGGCATCGCCGAGATCCACGCGCGGCCGAACTGCTTGCGATGGGCCTGAACCAGCTTGATGCCCGCGATCTTGGCGATGGCATACCATTCGTTGGTGGCCTCGAGCGGCCCGGTGAGCAGGCTGTCTTCGGTGATCGGCTGCGGCGCCATCCGCGGATAGATGCAGGACGAGCCGAGAAAGAGCAGCCGACCCACGTCGGCGGCATGGGCGGCGTGCAGGATATTGGCCTCGATCATCAGGTTCTCGTAAAGAAATTCCACCGGCCGGGTGTCGTTGGCGTGGATCCCGCCGACCTTGGCGGCGGCCAGCACGATGGCATCGGGCCGGGTGGCCTGCATCCAGTCGCCGACGGCGCGCTGGTCGAGCAGGTCCACCACCTCGCGGCCGGCGCGGATCACCTCGCAGTCCTCCTGCGCCAGGCGCCGCACCACGGCGCCGCCGACCATGCCCCGGTGGCCCGCCACCCAGATGCGCTTTCCGGTCAGATCGTAGGTCATGGGCACGGGTCCGTGGTTCTTGCGTTCGGCGCGATTTTGCAGCCGCAGCATCGCGCAGGCAACCGCCAAACCGGGTTTCGGCGGCGGAGCGCACGGTGCCATGGCACGGTGTTAACGGCCCCCGCCTAGGGTGTGCCCCAGACCGCCCGGCGCAACCGTGCCCCAGGGCGACCCAGGCCAGAAGAGGACGTCGCCATGACCGCACCGACCACCCCCCGCCCGCCCGCGCCGCAGCACGCCGCCGAGGGCCTTTGAGCCATGATCGGGTTCGACCTCAGCCTCACCCGCCTCGCCCTTGGCCGCACCGATGCCACGGCCTCTCCGGCCGAGCTTTCCGGCCTGCTCGCCTGGTACGACCCCTCCGACCTGTCGACGCTGTTTCAGGATGCGGCAGGCACCCTTCCTGTGACCTCGGCGGGCGACCCGGTGGGGCTGATGCAGGACAAGAGCGGCAACGGCCGGCACATGAGCCAGGCCAGTGCCGTGGCGCGGCCTCTCTACCAGACCGACGGCACGCTGCACTGGCTGGCCTTCAATGGCAGCAACGCAAGCCTCTCGGCGGCGGCCTTCGACTGGGGCGGCGCCCAGGCGCTGGTCATGCTTGCGATCACCAAGCTCACCGACACCAGCACCTGCTGCGTGCTGGAAACCTCGGCCAACTCCAACAGCCACGCGGGCACCCTGGCCGTCTTTGCCCCGAGCGCCCAGCACGGCGCCGGTGTGCTGGAGTTCCGGGTGCGCGGCAGCGGCGCGGGCGAAACGCTGAAGTCGCTCGGACACCCGGTGCCCGGCGCCTTCCTGCTCACCGGCCTCGCCGACCTCGCCGCGCAGACCGCGAGCCTGCGGGTCGATGGCGCGACGACGGCCGCAAGCGCCGCCGTGCCCTCGGGCGGAACCCTGGGCGCCCACGAGATCTTCCTGGGACGGAGGAACAACAGCAGCCTGCCGTTTCTCGGCCGGTTCCACGGCGGCGTCCTGGCCAACAGCCTCCCCGACCCCGCAACCCTCGACTCCCTGGAGACCTGGGGATCCTCCCGCCTCGGGGGGTGATCATCGAAGGTGTGGTGAGGTCACATCGTGCAAGGCCCCGAGGGGCGGCTGCCGCCCGGTGCCGGAAACCCTGTCTTGCAAGTGCTTGGGCCTATGCGCCGAGGGGACGGCAATTGCCACCGCGACAGCGATGCATATCCACTCCGCAAGGGTGAAGTTGCCTCCCCCTCCACTCAGTTGTGAGCGAAAGAGCGGCAAGACCAGGAGGCCCAGCAAGAGAACGTTCTGCACAGATCCGAAGGTCAGAAGCATGGACCGGAAATACATGAACATGAGGCTCGCCATAAATCCGATTGCTGTCAGCAGGCAAAGGTATCCGCCCTGCATCCACGCACCCAGAAAGATATTGTGGGCCTGGTGTGTTTTTGCGGAGCCGTGCTCGAATTCATACCCCGGCCCATAGCCGAGAAATGCCCGGTTGTTGATCTCATTGAGTGCGTACCCATACATGCCGACCCGGCCGTCTTCATCGAAACTGCCAAAGCGCTCCGACAGGATGGTGCCAATACCCCCCAGATCGGGTTGCAGAACAATGAACAGTGTAATCAGTATTAGACCCGCACCGAGAGTAAGTGCCGCAAAGCCTCTTGGGTGCCCCCTGAGCAGGGCAAGCCCGGCCGGGATCAGTGCGATCGCATAGGCAAGGATGAGCGACCGGCTGACACTGACGAGGATGATCAGGATTGAGAACATGGCTCCGGCAGCGGCAAGTCTTGAGCCACGGGACGCGGCCAGTGCCACAACTCCGCCAATGAAGATGAACCCGAGGGACGTGTGCCGCAATGCAACGCCCACGGCGTCCTCTGACGAGACACCCGGCGCATTGAACACATTTCGAAATATCATGAATTGAAGAAACGAGGGGTTGCCGGATTGAACCGCTGACCCGACCACAGCAAAGATGTTGATGCCGCGCAGTTGAAGCGTGATGCTGGCGACCGCAAAGAAAAGGACCGCAGAAAGCAGGCCACCTGTCATCACTGCGGACAACGCCTGCTGGCGGCCGATCCTCAACAGGGCAAAGAAGAACCCTGCCGATGCCAGAAAGTACACCAGCAATTTCATTACATAGATGAATCCGGTGCCGTTGTAGAACGCCGAGAGCAGCATCAGTGCGATATAGCACGAGTAAAACATCGCGAAGGGCGCCACGGATCGTATTTCGGCCCGCTCCACTCTTCGGGAGCCGGCGTGGAGCCAGCCGATAATCGCAAGGGCAAAGAACGGAATGTGGACGGGTTTCAGCGTGAGGCCAACGTCCGCAAGCGTGATCCACTGCAGAGGCCCGAGCGCCAAGGTCAGAACGATCAGGACCCGTATCATGGCGCGCGCTTTCCCGGCATTGGTGCGCCGTTCACATCTGCCGTCGCGGCATGAGCGCGGGGCGCCTCCGTTCCCAACCGCCGCTCCAGCTCGGCACGGGTGGCCGGGGTGAGGGGTTCGGTCAGGGGGGCGGTGGCCGGGAGCAGGAGGGTTTTCAGGCGGTCTCTCAGCCCGGTCGGCAGGTGGGGTTTGATCCGGTAGAGATAGAGATGCGAGTGGGCGATCCTCGACCAGGGCGATCCGGGCCGGACGATGCGCTTTCCGGCGGAGGCGTTGCGGTGGCTGGCCGGGGTGGCCCGGGGCGCGGCGACACCGAGAAAGCCGCAGACCGTCTGCAGGGTCTCGGCACGGCGGGCGATATACTCCTCGAAGCGGATCACCAGCACCTGCGCGGGCCCGAAGCTGGCGCGCCAGGGCGCGAGCTGCCAGTCGTAGCGGCTGTAGGCCACGTAGGTTTCGTCTGCCAGAACGGCATCGTTGAGCGGCCGGGTCTCGAGCCCCAGACCGTGCAGGTGGTGATACTGGCTGACGATCCGGCGGACCGGGTCGCGGGTGAGGTAGATGATGCGCAGCCCCGGCCCCAGCACCCGCGCCGCCCGCTCCGCCACGCCCTCGTGGGTCGGCCGCTTGGCATAGGCGGTGGAGGCCTCGCCGCAGAGCGCCCCCGCAGGCGCCGCTGCGAACCTGGCGGCATAGGCGGCGCGTCCCGCGGGCGTTTCGACATCCGGATCCGCCAGGTCTTCGGGTTCCTTCTCGGGCGGCAGGTAGAGGCCGGGCACCCGGCTCAGATCATCGTAGAGCGAGGTCGTGCCGGCCTTCATCGCGCCGATGATTAGGAAGCCAGGGAGCCTCATGGACGCACCGAAGGTGCGGTGACATCGTAGCCCAAGGGTGCGAGCTGCAATCCCGTCGCCGCTTCCAGACGGGCATTGGATGCGCCGTATCTGCCTTCACAGAAATGTGCCACTTTCGCAGCCAGCCGTTTTTTTAGCCAGCTGTCCAAGGGACGCAGCACCTCTGCGACGGGTCGCAACGCTCGAAAGATTGCCTCAGCCTTGGCGGTTTCGAACTCGAACAGGCCGCTGTCAGAGATCTGGTTCCTGGTGGCCACGTTGAAGTAACGCCGCAGTGCTTGGTAGGCCATCGGGCGGCTTCGGTTGACGTGTGTACGCAACAGATCCGGGTCGAAAGGAGCGACGTGACTACGCTCAGAATGAACATGGTCGTAAATCCGCGCCAAGGCGGTGGCGGGGTCTGATTTGAGCTGTTCAAAAGGCAGGAGCAGAACATTGCGTTCGCCGAAGAGCTCACGATAAAGCGCCAACAGGCTGTCATACTCGAGATAGTCGGGCCGAAAACCGGGCATGCGCAGAAGTCGTGGCTCACTTGGGGACAAGAACCGTCCGATCGGGAGAGAACTGCCGTCGCTGACGGTCTGCAGGTACATTGAGGCGATCATTGCGCGCTGCTCGCGCACTACCATCAGGATTCTGGCATCCGGAAAGGCCGCGCGGAGCCGACTTGCAATGCTGCGACGGTCAAAACCGCCAGACGACGGATAGCCCGAAAGGCGCTCGTGCGAAATGACCAGAACTCGTCCAGCCGCTGTTGCGGCGTCGCGGGCGCGGCGCAAGTCGTCAAGCGCATCACCGGGCGTAAGCTCCAGAGGACCCGGCAGAACAAAGGCATCGTGAATGAGCCGCCTGTCGCGCGTGGGCCGTTCGAAGCCGTGATCTTTCCGGCAGAACAGCCTTTCTTGAAGGAGCGAGGACGCTGTCTTGTGGAGACCGATATGAATAAGCACCTGTAGAGTCACTGACCATCCCTCTCAGCATATCTGCCGCTCCGGAGGATCACCGCGCAGCTCGTCAGCTGCATCAGGGTCAGGGCGATGATCGAGACGGCGGTGGCGATGGCGGCGCCGAGTCCGCCGTAGGGCGGGATGAGGGCAAGGTTTCCGCCGATGTTCAGCAGCAGGGCGGCAAGGGTCATCTTGCCGAAGGCCGCCTGGCGGCCGGTCATCAGCATCAGCGAGGTTGCCGGGATGTTCAGCGCCGCGCCGACCTGGGCGATGGCGAGCACCGACAGGATCGGCGCGGCCTCGACATAGGCCGCACCGAACACCAGCCGCATGATCTCGCCGTCGAAGACCACGAAGGCCAGGGCGCAGGGCAGGGTCCAGGCCGCGGCGAAGGCGAGGGAGCCGAAGAAGAGGCGCTTGCCACGGTCCACCTGGCCGGCGGCGAAGGCCTCGCTCAGACGCGCCGTGATGACGGTGGACAGGACGATGACGGGCGCCGCCTGCAGGTAGGTGATCCGCATCGCGGCCCCGTAGTGGCCCACGGCCGCCATCGTCGCCAGGGGGGCGATCATCAGAATGTCGGTGCGGTTCATCAACAGCCGGGCGGAGCTGCCGACGAGTGCGGGCAGGGCGGTGCGCATCCAACGTCCTAGGGTGTAGCGCGGCGCGGCGCGGCCGGTTTGGGGGGGCAAGCGGTGCAGCACCCACCATCCGCCCGCACCGACCGCGACGAGGCTCGCCAGAACGTAGAGCAAGGTCGCATCCTCGGCGTCGATCTGGCCGCCCAGAAAGGCCAGCAGCATCAGGGTCATCAGGCCGGCAGGCAGCAGCTCGTCGACCACGATCCCGCGCTGGGGCGTACGCAGGGCCGCAAGCAGGTTGCGGAAGAGGCTGCGGAAGGCCATCACCGGCAGCAGGAGCCCGCCGAGCAGAAGGCCGGTGTGCAGCGTGCTCTCAGGCCCCAGAACCAGGGCGAGTGCGGCACAGAGCAGCCCTCCCGTGAGCCCTGCAAGCAGCGTCACGCCGCCTGCGGCCCGCACCAGGCCGCGCAACAGGGGCCAATCTTCCGCCAGCCGATACTTCGGCACGAAGCGATTCATCAGGATCGGCCAACCGAGGCCAAAGAGGCGCCCTCCCACCAGGCCGACACCGAGTGCGAAGGTGAAAACGCCGAAGCCCTCCGGCGCCAGCATCCGCGCCGCCAGAACCGTCATGGCAAGCTGACCGATGCGGGAGGTCAGCGAGATGGCAAGCGATTGGAGCGCCATCTTGCCGGTGGTTGTTGCGGCCAGGTGCAAGACCCGCTTCATGCGCTGCCCTCCGAGTGGCGCACCTGTGCGGTCATCGCGTCGTGCAGGGTCCTGGCCTTCTGGCGGAGCGCCTGTACCTCGGGGCGATCCAGTGCACGGGCGGCTGCCGCGCGCACCGCTTCGGCGCCACGCGGCCCGTGCCCCGGGTGGCTGTCGGACCGGCCGCCGTCGCGCTTGAGCCGGGCCGCCTTTTCGTCCATCCGCGCGAAAACCGCTGCTCGGTCGTCACCGGAAGCGATCCGCGCCGGATCGACAGGCAACCCGTGTTGCCGTGCGAGCCGCTCGATCACCTCGGCCGGTCGTTCCGTCACGGTGGTGAAGCTGACCAGCGCGATGGCCTTGCCACAGAGCGGGCGGATGGCGTTGTAGAAGGTGATGTAGTCCCGGAAGGCGTCGCGGACGTCGAGGTTGTTGGCATAGAGCGTCAGGTACGAGCGGACCGCGCTGTCGGGGTCGCGGAAGAGCACGACGGTCGGAACCCCGAGCGCATGGGCGTGGCGCACATGGGCCGCCGCGTGGCTGTGATGCGCCAGGCGAAGGGGGCGGGTCGCGCAGTGGTGCGCCAGCGCTTCCATCCAGGTATTGCCGCTGCGCGGAAACCCTTCGATGACGAGGTCGGTCTCTGCGGTCACCACCGTGCCCGGCCTGGTGAACCGGCGGAGCGGGACGTAGAGCGAGGGGTGGAGAGACAGTCGCCGTCGGAGCAGGCGGGTGGGGCGCCAGGTGTTCGGTCCGGTGCCGCGGGTCGTCGTCATGGCGCCGTGACCTTTGCGACAAGGGCGGCGAGGCTGCGGTCGTCCTCGGCGCGGCGGCGGGAATAGAGCGCGCGGGCCGTGCGGGAGGCCTCGGCAAAGCGGGCCGGGTCGGCCCGCCAGGCTGCCGCCTGTGCCTCCGCGGCAGCCACGAAGCCAGCCTCGTCGAAAGTCCATCCGGTGCCCTCCAGCTGGTCGGGGATGCAGCCGCGCCGGGTGGCCAGCACCGGAACCCCTGCGGCGAGCGCCTCGTAGATCGTCAGCGGGAGGGCCTCGTTGGCGTAGAGCGAGGGGAAGAGCAGCAGGTCGATCTCGTCGAAGAATGCCCGCTTGGCGGCGCCGCCAACCGCGCCGGGGGCCCGCCGCCGGTCGGGCGCCTCGGCCACGAAGGCCGCGATCTCGGCGCGAAGGGCCGGGTCGGCGATGGGCCCGGCGATCACCGCCTTCACCGCCTCGCCCTCGGCCTCCAGGGCGCGCAGCGTGTCGATGAACAGGCCGATGCCCTTGTCGCGGGTGATGTTGCCCAGAAAGCCGATGGTCCGCAGTCTGTCGCGGGTCCGGCCCGGTGGCGCCTCGGCCACGAAGGCGGCGTTGCCCAGCACGTGAAACCGCGCCGCGCCATAGCGGGCGGCCAGCCCGTCGGACATGGGACGGCCCAGCACCACGTGCCGCACCCCCGTACCGAGGATCTTCAGCAACAGCGCCATCTTCCAGTCGCGCCTGCGGACATAGCTGAAGACATGGTGATGCAGCCAGACCTCCCGAAACCCGAGGCGCATCAGCGGGGCCTCGATGAGGTTGAGCCAGAGCCCCTTGCCCGCGTCCGGCACGAAATAGCAGCGCTGCCGCCCGCGCGACAGCGCACCGGCCCGAACCAGCGCCCCCAGCAGCCGCCAGTGCTTGGCCAACGTCCAGCGCCACCCTGTCAGCCCCCGGTCGTTCGTCACCCCCCAGATCCGCCCCCGCCCGGCCCGCACCACGGCCTCGCTCGTCGCGCGGGAGACGAGGGTCTGGCCGGTGACGGGCGGCGGGAGGATGACGATGCAGTTCACGCGGTGCTGCCCCATGTCACGCGCCGATGTCAGATTTGCGATCTCAACCATTCGATCTCCGCCTCCTGCTCGGAGCGAAGCAGATCGAGGTTCAGCGATACCAGTCGCTCCCGCAGGTCTCCGACGCGCAGGCGATCGAAGAGCGCCGAGCGGGGCGAGGGGGTGAACAGCATGGCCGGATGCCCGTAGGCCAGTGTTGCCACACAGGCATGAACCCGGTCGGACAGCGTGAACTCGGCATTGCCGTAGAGATTGATATAGGTCCAGGGTTCGTCGGATGCAGTGGCATTGGGCTGCCGGTAGATCTTGTGAGTCATGTGCGGAAAGAAGCGGTGTTCGGGACGGATGATCCTCATCCCGTCGAATTCCGCAGGCAGCCGTCGGCGGTCGAAGACATCGGCGAGATAACCCCTGATCTTGCCCTTGTGCGCATGCCTGTCGAGGAACTTGGGCACCGCGAGAAACAGGGTCCGCCCAGCGATCTCGACCTGCCGGGTGTTGAACTTCGGTCCGGGGTCCTCGGTCAGGATCTCCGGTTCGGGGTAGCGGTCGAAGTTCTTGGTGATGTAGCGAACGTCCTTGCGCACGGCGAAGGGCGCTACGCAGCGGTTGAGGAAGAAGCCGCTGTCGATACCGTTGTATTTGGGGACGGCCGGCAGCCAATCCTTCAGGATGTCGTAACTCCGCCCGTCGCGTGTGGAGATCAGGGCAGGCGGGTATTCTTCCAGAAAGGCCTTAACGGCCTGGATCTCACTGTCGCGGAACTTGAAGAAGGCCGAGGAGAGAAAGATTACCTTTGTGCCACGGTCGCGCAGGGCGCGAAAGGCGTTCTCCCAGCTCTGTCGCAGCCAGCCATTGAGCACGGGGCCTTGCAGAACGAGGTAGTCGATGTCGAGAGAGCTCACGAAGTCGACGTAGGTCTTGGGGTTGCCCTTGAACTTGTTGTGCAGCGTCCGGTAGTTCGGCTGGTCCTGGTAGAAGCCCACGGCGCCATCTCCGAATACCCGATCCAGCACGTATTTGCCGCCGAGATTGAAGAAGGCGTTGCCAACGTTCTGGGCCCATTGCCCGCCGACGAGGGCAACACGGGGTGGGGCCTTGAGGTCAGTCATCGCGTGCGAACTCCTTGGGCGGTGCGGGGGGTGGACCGGGCTTTCGCAGAAGCGCCCGCTGCCGGTGAGGGGCAGGTCAGACCGTGTGGAAGCGCCATCTCCTCACCCCTCCAGGCTGACCGGCAGTTCCAGCCCGTGGGCCTTCAGCAGGGCGGTTCGACGGGCGGATTTCAGGTCTTCGGAGACCATCTCGGTGCACATCTCCTGCGCCGTGATCTCCGGCACCCAGCCGAGTTTCTCCCGGGCCTTCTCCGGCGCGCCCAAGAGCGTTTCCACCTCGGCGGGGCGGAAGTAGCGCGGGTCGATGCGCATCACCACGTCGCCGGGCTTCACGGCCGGGGCCATGTTGTTGTCGACCTTCACCACCGTCGCCCTCTCTTCGACGCCCTCACCGGAGAACTCCAGCTCCATCGACAGCTCCGCCGCCGTCCACCGGATGAACTCGCGCACCGAATACTGCTTGCCGGTGGCGATCACGAAATCCTCGGCCTCATCCTGCTGCAGCATCATCCACTGCATCCGCACGTAGTCCTTTGCATGGCCCCAGTCGCGCAGGGCGTCGATGTTGCCCATGTAGAGGCAGGGCTCGAGGCCCATGGCGATGTTGGCAAGGCCTCGGGTGATCTTGCGGGTCACGAAGGTTTCGCCGCGGCGCGGGCTCTCGTGATTGAAGAGGATGCCGTTGCAGGCATAGATCCCGTAGCTCTCGCGGTAGTTCACCGTGATCCAGTAGGCATAGAGCTTGGCCACCGCGTAGGGCGAGCGGGGGTAGAAGGGCGTGGTCTCGCGCTGGGGCGTTTCCTGCACCAGCCCGTAGAGCTCGGAGGTGGAGGCCTGGTAGAAGCGGGCCTTCCTTTCCAGGCCCAGGAAGCGGATCGCCTCCAGAAGGCGCAGCGTGCCCATGGCATCCACATCGGCGGTGTATTCCGGCGCTTCGAAGCTCACCGCCACGTGGGACTGGGCGCCGAGGTTGTAGACCTCGTCGGGCTCGATATCGGCCAGCAGGCGGGTGAGGTTGGAGGTGTCGGTCAGGTCGCCGTAGTGCAGCTTCAGCCGCTGATGCTCGACATGGGGATCCTGGTAGATGTGATCGACCCGCTGGGTGTTGAAGAGCGATGCACGGCGCTTGATGCCATGCACCTCGTAGCCTTTTTCGAGCAGGAACTCGGCCAGGTAGGAGCCGTCCTGGCCGGTGATCCCGGTGATGAGGGCTTTCTTCATTCGCCAATTCTCCTCGTCTCGGGGCTCGGCAGGGGGGCGCTGTCTGACAGGTCGTGGAAGGCGTCTCGCAGGCGGGCGAGGATGGCCTGCATGTCCCACCTCTGGAGCGCGCGGGTGCGCGCCTCGCGGCCCAGCCGCGCGCGCCGGGCGGGGTCATCGAGCAGGGCGGAGAGCGCCTTTGCGGCGGCCTCTGCATCGCCGGGCGGCACGAGCACGCCCGCGCCTTCGACCTCCTCGGCCAATGCGGTTCCGGGCTCTGCCGTGGCCAGCACCGGGCGCCCGGAGGCCAGCATGTTGGTCAGCTTGGAGGGCAGCACCAGGTCGGCCGCCCCGGCGATCTGCGGCAGCAGGTGGACATCTGCCATGCCCAGCAGATCGCTCAGACGGTCGAGGGGCTGAAGCGGCAGGAAGCGGATGTTCGTCAGACCTTGCGACTGCTCCACCAGCGTTGCCCGCATCGGGCCGTCGCCACAGACGACGAAGGTCAGGTCGCTGCGGTCCGCGAGCTGCCGCGCGATCCGGGGAATGATGTCGAGCCCCTGCTTGTTGGCGAGGTTGCCCGAATAGAGCGCCACGTGGCGGGTGCCGATGCCGAGGTCGGCCTTCATCGGAGAGGGCGGCTCGAGCGGGGTGACCTTCTCGATATTGGCCCAGTTGCGCAGCTCGTACACCCGTGCCGCGTCGACCTGCTTGTCGCGCAGCCTGGCCAGCATCGGCCGCGAGATCGAACTGATCCTGTCGAACCGGCGCAGCACCCAGCGCTCGAAGGCCAGGGCGGCGCGGCCGGCCCGGCTGCCCTCGCGCAGGAGGCCGGTGGCGAAGGCGGCCTCGACCTCGAAGTCCTGGATGTGCATCCAGGCCTTGCCGCCCGCCGCGCGGGCCGCGATCCAGGCCACGGGCGCCGAGAGCATGGATGGCACGGCAACAAACGTGACGTCGGGCCGCCAGACCAGGCCGTGCCAGGCCGCAACGGGCAGCGCTGTGAGGGCGAAGCTGAGGTGATGCAGGATCCGCCGCGCGCCCGTGGGCCTGCGGGGCACGTAGAGCGGGCAGTGGACGATGCGCACCCCGTCCGGCGACAGGCGACGGCGCCACGTCGGGCCGCGCCAGCCTTCGAACACGCGCCAGGCCGGATAGTGCGGCTTGGCCGTGACCACCCGCACCTCGGCCCCGAATCGCGCCATCTGCTCGGCCATGCCGGTGGTGTAGACGCCGGTCGATATGATCTCCGGGTCGTAATTGATGCCCACCACCAGAATCTTCACCACAGCCTCATCGCACATTGCCCGGACCAGGGGTCGCCCCCGGCAACCTCCGCGCTCTGCGGCGTGCCTTCGGGGTGAACCGGGACTCAATCACAAGTAGTATTGCTGCATTGCAGCGCTTGCCAAGTGCAATCCTCTGCCCGCAAGGCAAGGATCCGCGCACCACAGGGCCGGACAGGTGAAGAGGCCGTCGACGACCGCCAGGCAATCCGACGGCCAGGGTCTTCTCAAAGCCTTGCCGTCAAGGGGTGGGAGATGCCGGGGAGAAGGATGGTGCCCGGGGGCGGAATCGAACCACCGACACGAGGATTTTCAATTTTCGTACTGGTTTGTGAGGGCTGGTCTAGGCAACTCGGAACGGATTGGAAAGTCGCCAAATTTTCGGGCCTTCTGGTGTGCCAATCATCGATCTGCGTCTGAACAATCCCGGAACTTTCCGGTAAGCATTACACACAAATTACACTCGGTCGTTCTCCACGGACTTGTTCTGTCCCGGATTGCAGCAGCGTCACCCATCGCGTGCCTGCCTCTGCGCTCGCTTGAAGAAGTGCCGCGTCGCTTGGTCTCGCGCGTCCTTGTCTGTCATGACGATGTTGCGCATCTCGTTGTCTTGCTGGAACGCCCTGACCATGCCTTGGAAGAACGCCTGCGAGAACGCGTTGTAGACCACATCTGCCGGGTTGTTTTTGACCATCTCGGTCATCTCTTCGTCCATGATATCGCGAGTGACCCGTTCGAAGCGCAGGAAGTCTTCACGCGAGAACTGGGTGCCATGCCGTTCATTGAACGAGTCGATGATCTCGGACAGCGATCTCTCTTCCTCCTCGGTGTATGGGTTTGCGCCGAACTCGGTGATCGGGTCGAGCGTTCGGGTCTCGCCCGCGTTCAACGAAGCGCTGCCTTCCTCGCCCTTCTGCAGCTTGAACGCGGACAGGTTCAACATGTCGTCGGTGATCTTGATATCGGCAGGCACATCGCGCGACGGCAGCAGGCGTGACAACCACGATGTGTAGGCGTAGAGTTTCTCTAACCACGTATCGTTGAGCGACAACACCTGCGCCACGAAGGCGTAGAACCGCTGGAAACTCTTCAGGAGTTGCCGGAACTCTTCCTGCTGTGCCTCGTCTTCGTCCAGGACAAACCGCTCCACCGCCTCGCGGACAATACCCTCCAACTTGAGGCGGTCTTGCGTCGTCAGATCGCCCTTGAAGAACTGGGCGGCGAACCGTTCGACTTCGTCTTTGTGGATGTAGGTCGAAGACGAAATGCGCTGTTCTAGATCATAGATTTGGTTCAGATCGGTGCGTTCTTCGAGTGCGGTCGCCTCGAAGAAGGGCGCGAACGCCTCTTTCACGTCTTCCATCGTATTCTGGAAGTCGAGAACGCAGGTTCGGATCTTGCCGGGATGCGTCCGGTTCAACCGAGCGAGCGTCTGCACTGCCTGCAACCCGGCAAGTTTCTTGTCCACATACATCGCGACGAGTTTCGGTTGGTCGAAACCGGTCTGGTATTTCTCGGCGACGACAAGGATCTGGAACTCGTCGGTGTCGAACTTCTTCGGCAGTTCGGTTTCGGCGAACCCGTTTGCGGTCGCCTCGGTCCAGACATTGCCATCGATGTTCAAATCGCCAGAGAACGCCACCAAAGCCTTCAGATCGGTGTATCCCTTGTCTGCGATGTAGCGGGTCAGTTGTTGCCAGTAACGCAGGGCATGTTCGCGACTCTGGGTCACGATCATCGCCTTCGCCTTGCCGCCCAGTTCCTCGGCAACGTGACGGCGGAAGTGTTCGACGATCACCTCAACCTTCTGATCGATGGCGGTCGGATGCAGCGAGGCATAACGCGCGACACGCGACTGTGCCTTGCGTCCCTTGAAGGCAGGGTCGTCTTCGATGGTCTTTTCAAGTTGGTAATATGCCTTGTAGGTCATGTAGTTCTGGAGCACGTCCAGAATGAACCCTTCCTCGATTGCCTGACGCATCGAATAGAGGTGGAACGGGTGCGGTTTGCCGTCTGCCCCGATGCGACCGAACCTTTCCAGCGTCACGTTTCGCGGTGTCGCAGTGAAGGCGAGGAACGAGATGTTCTTCTGCGGTCCACGCGCCTTCTGAAACGCGAGAACCATGTCCTCAATATCATCGGAACTGGTGGCATCGCGGGTCAGCGCATCGCTCATCGCCTGTGCCGCCTTGCCGGATTGGGACGAATGCGCCTCGTCGATGATCACCGCGAAGTTCCTGCCTCCCTGACCCGAGATCGTCGCAAGATGCTCGGTGCCGAACTTCTGGATCGTTGTGATGATGATCCGCGCGCCTTTCAGGATCGCGTCTTTCAGATCGCGGGACGTGCCATCGATCTTCTTCACCACGCCCTCGGTTTGGGCGAACCCGCCGATGGTGTTCTGCAACTGCCGGTCCAGCACCAAGCGATCGGTCACGATGATCGCCGTGTCGAAGAGCGGTTGGTCGTTCTCGTCATGCAGGTTGATGATCTGGTGGGCGGTCCAGGCGATTGTGTTCGACTTGCCCGACCCGGCACTGTGCTGGATCAGGTAGTTCTGTCCCGCGCCCTTGGATCGCGCATCCGACAGCAGTTTGCGCACGGCGTCGAACTGCTGAAACCGAGGGAAGATCAGCACCTCTTTGCCGCCTGAGCGTTCAAGGTGGATGAACCGTCCGATCAGATCTAAGAGCACCTCGCGCGAGAACACCGCCTTCGCCTCGGGCAGATCTTTGTAGAGATAGGCGACACGGTTCTCGCCCGTCACATCGGGGTTTCCGGCACCGCCGTCGCGTCCACGGTTGAAGGGCAGGAACCGCGTCTTGCCGTTCATCAGGCGCGTCGTCATCGACACATTGTCCTGATCCACCGCGAAATGGACGATGGCACCGCGTTTGAAGGTCAGCAGCGGTTCGCCAGCGGGAGATCGGTCTTGCCGATACTGCTGCTCGGCGTGTTTGACGTTCTGCCCGGTCAGCAAGTTCTTCACTTCAAGCGTCGCAACCGGGATGCCGTTGATGAAGGTCACCAGATCGATCGCGTTTTTGTTCTTTGCCGAATAGGTCACCTGGCGCATCACGGACAGGATGTTCGCTTCGTAGAGGCGTGTTAGATCGGGGTTCAGGTTCGACGCAGGTTTGAAGAAGCACAGTGCGAAGCGGATGTTCGGCACCAGTTTGATGCCCTCGCGCAGCACGACATGGGTCGGGTTGTCTTTCAGCGCCTTGTCGAGACGTTTCAAAACCTCCGCTTCGGCCTGCGCGCTGTAATGATCTTCCAGCACCTGCCACGCCTCGGGTTGCGTGTCTTTCAGAAAGCGGAACAGCAGTTCGGGGTCGAGCGCATGGGCCACGTCATAATGGGACGGGCGGTCGCGCTCGATGTATCCCTGTTCGCCGGTCAGGCAGGCGACGATATGCGCCTCAAAGACCTTTTCCTGATGAATGTCGGCAATGGTGTGGGTGTCGGTCATGCGAACAGATGCTCCAAGATCGCCCGCGCGTCGTCGATGGATTGAATACCGAGACGGGTGATCGGGCGGGTGTTGAAAACTTCAAAGGGTTTGAGATTACTGTTCGCGCCTTTTGACTTCTCGCCGGGTGAGGGGTCCTTGTCTCGCCACCCAGATCCCTTCCACACCTTCTTCGTGACCTTGACCGTGTCAGGAAGTTTTGGAGGTGCATTCATGCTGACGATCCAGAGGTTCACGATTTCATCGTGACCGAATTCGAGACCTATGGGGCGGCGTTTGTCGCGCGTTGTCCAGACAGTGAGGTGCTTTTGCTGGCTGGTCGCGGTCTTTGGCGGCACGGGATCGCAGTTGGCGTTGAGTTGGGCGCGGATGAACGCTTTGAGGTCGGCGATGGTGGGGTTGTGATCAGACATTTTTGTTCACGGCCTCAAACCACGTCAGTGCCGCCTCACCGTCTTTTCTTGAAACCGCATCGATTGTCCTGCTGTGTCGGATTCCGTTTCGGATTTCTGCAAGTTGATCGACCCGTTTTGATAGATCTTCTTTCGAATTGTAGATGCCGACGAATTCTTGCCAGTTCGCCTTCGCAAGGATGATATCCTTGAGTTCTTGCAGGTCGCAGAACTCAAGCATCCCGCCCATGGTCGCATAGTAGTCTTTGTCGAACGCGGGGTTCTTGCGCTGCGCTCGGTTCAGTCTTTGCCGAACCTTCTCCATCACATGTTGCGGGAACACGTCCTCCTGCGCGGACAGGGCGGTTTCGATCTTCGCGCGCAGTGACAGTTCGGCAATCTCGATACGTTCGTCCAGATCGCGGAGGTCTGGGGATAGGTCGAGTCGTTCTTTGATCAGCAGAGACTCAATCGCCTCGACGCAGGTTCTTTGGCGTTCGTTGATGAACTCTTCGAAGTCCGACGCCGAAAAGCCCTCTCTCATTAGAATGTCGAAGGCAGCAGGCGAAATCAGGTGACTCTCCAAGATCGCACGAACACGACTTTCCCCGTTCTTGGCGATCAGTTCCGGCAAGTAGGCGTTAGGCAATTTATCCCGGATCACATGTCGGTTCGTCTCATCGAGCAAGGGCGTTCGGTTTAGGATCGAATGCACCGATCGATCTTGCAGATTGGCATCGCCCCAAGACGCTGGAACGATGTGATGATCATCCAGCAGTTCGTTCTCAGGGATGTTGCCCGTGATCCAGTCGCGCGCACCGTTCAACACAAGCAGGTTGAAGATGCCGTTGTAGATCGACGACCCGTATTTGGTCTCACGACGCAGTTCGAGGTTCTTGAACCGGGTCTTGAACTCTTGAATCAGTGGCGGTTCCTTGCTGTCGTCATCGATCCACGATTTCACGTTCTGGAAGTCACGCGCTGCCGTTGACTCGACTGATCCAGAATATCGTGACGTGAAGATCGCCGCCCAATACCAAAACCGGACCTTGCGTTGACCGTCGAGGCGTCTGTCTGCCGGCAATGTGCGGACATGTTCCTGCAACGACGAGAACGCGGGAAGGATCGACACGTAGGGCAGATACTTTGACGATGTGACACCAAACTCTTGCGGATGGCGCAGCATCTTGATCGCGCGCTCCAACGCCGTCACGGACGTGTCCCACAGCGCGACGAACTCATCGGTAGTGTGAACCAGCACCTCTTTCTCGGTCTTCCCATCTGGGGTGCGGATCGTCTTTTGGTGCCCCGGCATGAGATAATACAGATACTTGGGTGAGCAGTATGCCTGCTTCAGGATCGACATGACCTGCAAGATGTAGACGTTCAGTTTCGAACTATCGACGAACTCCAGACGCCCGCGCGCCTTGCGCCACATGAACTTGAGTTGCAGGTCGCGAGGTTTCAGCAAGGCGTTGAGCAGGTCGAACACGTCCAACCGCACGCCCTTGCTGTTGATCTGGGTGAAGATATCGCAGATTTTGTCCAACCCCAGATCCTTGTCGAGTTCGATGTAGGACAACTGGTATTGCTCGGTCAGACTTTTGAGTTCTTCGCCAAACTTCTCGGCGTTGTCGGCATGAACTTGGAACAGCTCGGCGTCTTCATCGTTGCCCAGTTCTCGCGCCTCGGCAGTCTTTTCCTGCCAATGCTTCATATATCCCTGAACCCAAGTCGGCATCGCCCACCCGCCAGCGCCGATCACAGAAAGCGGAAAGATGTGCTCTTCGTACTGGATCGATGGATCTTGGGTCAGTTTCTCAAGACGTTTGGTCTTCCAGTCGTAACTGAACGCGTCGTCGTATTCTTCACGCATGAACCGGTCGACGCGGATGAAGTAGATCGCGCGGTTGGCACGGTCTGGCAGAGGCACATCAGGCGCGACACAGGCATAGTAGAGAGCGGTCAGGCGCTGCTGTCCGTCGAGAACGATGTGTTCGGATGATCCAGCGCCGGTGTGACCATAGATCGGTTCGCAAGCGAGGGCGTCGAAGTTCTCTTCCTTGCCTTTCCACAGCAGCAGACTGCCGACGTAGTAGTCGAGGAAGATTGACCGCATCAGATCCGAGATATCCCAAGGTTTCCACTCGAACTCACGCTGAAAGTCTGGGACGACAAAACGACCCTCTTTGAGACGCGACAGCAAGTTGTTCAGGGTGAACTGGTTGGGTTTTTGGGCGTCTCTCATGAGGTCAACTCGTTGCAATACAGAATGGAAATCACGCGCCCATCTCCTCTTGGATGGCGTCGAGGCGGCGGTCGGGGGTGCCGGATTTGGTGTAGGTCGTCACGTCGATCTGACCCGTGACAGCGGCGGTGATCAGGGCGGAGCGGTATTCTTTGAGCAACGCTGACGCCTGTTCATTCTTCGCCAGAAGCGCGTTCTCACGTTCTGTTCGACGACGAAGTTCTGCGAGGATGGCGAATTGTTCATCGCGCGGCGGCACGGGTAGCCGCATATCCAAAAAGGCATCGGGATAGATACGAAGACGCGAGGAATGGATGCCCTTGCTACGCCTCGTTACTTCGGCGACGAACGGTTTTGAACGCAGCATCAAATCCAGATAGTCGCGATCAAATGCATCCGAAGTTGGGCGGTAGACACCATATGATGGACTGATGATGCCGTGATGGGAACTGACGCCCATAGCGCCCATCCAACCCCACATCGTGTTGATCACAATGTCGCCGGGATGAACGATCTTGTATCCCTTATTGCTCTCGGCGAGAAACATGTTCACGTCTTTTTCGGCACGCGTTGTGACGCCTGTAATGTGCGACACGGTTAGGAGTTCCTCAGACCCATCCACGCTTTTTTCGATCCGTTCGCGGAAATAAATCTTTGCCCTTTCGCTTTTCCAATTCTCAGGGCGCGCGTCGGTCCAGTCGTTCCGTGTCGTATCCAACTTCTCGGAACTTTCGCCGCAGATCATCGTCGCCACCAGCGAGTCCCGTGCTTCTGCAACGAGGGAGGCGAACTTCTCACGTTTCTCGATCAGCAGGCCTATTCTTGCGGTCTCACGGTCCAGAAAGTTGGCAATCTGGCGTTGGGTCGCGAGGTCGGGGATAGGCACTTGGATCCTTCCAAGAGCACCCATTCCGATGTTCTGCTGAGTTCCCCACGACCAATTTATAGCAATCGCGTATTGAACGATCTGACTGCGGATCGTGTGCAGCACAAAGCGACTGTCCATCGACGATTTCGAGCGGATAACTGCAAGCGGCGACCAAATATTAAAGTCTGCATTTTCGCCAACCATCGCTGACTTGCCGGTCGTCGCACCAGATTTCACAACATAAATGTCGCCAGTCTCAGGGGAATACTTGCGCGAGTAACGGCGATTGTCTGCCTCAGAGATGAACCCCCGCCGCCGGGCAAAGTCGATCTTACCATCCTGTATCGCCTCAGCGGAGATGAATATGACGCCTTCATCAAGAAAGTCGGGTGTCTCGTGGGGACCATCTGTGATCGGCGTTGAGACGATCTTTTTGATCGGCAGTACCTGCCAGTCGCTTGGAAGACCCGATGCCCAAGCTGGTTTGGCGAACCGCGAACTGTCGGTACTCACTGGCCCACCTCCTGAACTTGTCCTGCTTTCCAAATCGGCTGTTGTTCCCAACCTTCGGGGAACCCCATCGCTTGCGGATTGGCAAAAGCACACTCTGCCATCAGCAGGAGGACCCGGTCGCACCACGTTGTCCCCGGTGCAACGATCCGCAGCATCTGATCCAGTGTCACCAAGGTGTTGTGGATGTTTCGGGAGTCCGCCCCCTTCATCGCGATGGCCAGCCGCGCCGGGTAGCGCGGGACGATCATCTGAATCGTAAACCGTCGGTTCCACAGCCGCCCGTGGTGGGCGCAGATGTTGCGGACATGGCTCATGTGGTGCGCGAAAGAGGTCAGCACCTTTTCGTCCAGCCCTAGCGGCTTGGCGATGGCCTGACGCTCCGCCCGGGATTTCAGCCCGCCGTAGAACTTGGACAGCAAACCAAAGGACATAAGCTCTGCCGCCATCCAGACGGGCGGCAAGGTGGGGTCGGTGTATTTCGTGCGGTAATGCTCTGCAAAGGTGTCCCGCGAGCGGTCGAACTCTTTGGTCAGACTGTCCACCATCGACGCATGGTGGCGCACTTTCGAATAGTGCTGCTGGTCCAAGTATCCGTGCGGCCCGTGCGACATGGCCATGTGATGCGCCCAGGAGGCACGGATCGCCACCTCGACCCGCTCAACAGCGTCCATGACCAAAAGGCGGAGCTGTCGGTCGAAGACATAGAGCGACAGCACATCGTCAAATGACGTGTCATCCTTGAAGCAATGCGCATCGCCTTGCTTTGCGCCCTCAAACGGAAGCCAGTAGGCGCGCAGCCGGTAGTAGGAGATATGTTGGAGGTAATGCCGCGCGCGCACCTCGTCCGGCACGGTCATGCCGCGCTGTTTCAACAGGTCGAGCTGGTCATCTACGGATATAGCGGGTTTGGCAAACTTCATATTTTGCCCACCCCAAAAACAAGTAACCCGCCGGGGTGCGCAGTACAAAGCCGAAGCTCTGCCCGAGGCGTGGCGGGTCTTGTTGACCCAGTAGGTATGCCAAGGAACATAGAGAAACAAGAAGGAACCGCGAGGAACAGGCAAAAAATCACTCGACCACCTCCTGCAACAGACCTGCGATCTCGGCTTCCAGCGCCTTCAACTCGGCGTCGATTTCTTCGAGCTGTCTTGGGGGCACGTATTTGTAGAAGTAGCGGTTGAAGTTGATTTCATAGCCCACACGCCCCACACCGCCGTCCGTCGCGTCGGTGTGGGTTTCATCCACCCAAGCGTCAGGAACAAAGGGCAAAACCTCGCGCTGCACATAGGCGCGCCAGTCCTCGCCCAAGGGCACCAGTTCGTGATCGCGCAGATCGGTGTCGGGTTCGGGATTGCCCTTTTTGTCGGTGCAGACCTCGGCATCTTCGTCGCGTTCCGACAATGCGGACAGGATTGCCTTGCGCACCGGCGCACCGATCTTGACGCCGCTGCTGCGAAGGGCGGCGGAGAACGCCTTGTCGAAGTCGTCGCGACAGGCCCAGCGCTCATCGCCGGGCAAGTGATCCTGCAAGGCGTCCAGAACGCGGGTCTGGTCGTCTGCGTCAAGTTTCTGGAACGGTTTCGCCTCGCGCAGCGCTTCCAACGCCTCGGGCGTCACCGCAAAGGCGAGTTTCAGCGGGCGTTCGACGCGGATTTCGCGGTAGCCGAAGCCGGTCGTGTTGAAGATTTTCGACACATCCTCCCAGCCCGAATTGCCGTTCAGCATGTCGTGGTAGATGCGCGCGATCTCTTCGGTGCCATCTTCGGGGATTTCCCGACGCTTGGACCCAAGGGATTTCCGCATGGATTTCCAGAAGCGTTCCCCACTGGCATCGATCAGTTGCACCTTGCCACGCCGCGCCGTGTCCTTGCGGTTGGTAAGCAGCCAGACATAGGTCTGAATGCCGGTGTTGTAGAAAAGGTCGGTCGGCAGCGCGATAATCGCCTCGACCCAGTCGTTTTCCAGCATCCAGCGCCGGATCTCGCTTTCGCCTGACCCGGCCCCGCCGGTGAACAGCGGCGAGCCGTTCATGACAATGCCAATGCGCGAGCCTTGTTCGTCATTGCGCATCTTGGAGATCATGTGTTGCAGGAACAGGAGCTGCCCGTCAGAGATGCGGGGCAGACCCGCGCCGAAACGACCGGACATGCCCTGCTCTGCTGCCTCGTCCTTGATCGGGTCGGCGTATTTCTTCCAGTCCACGCCGTAGGGAGGATTGGACAGCATGTAGTGGAAGCGTTTGTTGGCGTGGGCGTCTTGGGTCAGCGTGTTTCCGAAGGCGATGTTCTCGGGGTTATGCCCGGTCACCAGCATGTCGGACTTACAGATTGCGAAAGACTCCGGGTTGAGTTCCTGCCCGAAGAGTTCGACGCGGATGCGGTCGTTCAGCGCCTTCATCTCCATCTCGGCGATGGACAGCATCCCGCCCGTGCCCGCGGCGGGGTCATAGACTTGGCGGATGACACCCGACCCGGTCAACGCGTCCTTATCGTTGATCAGCAGCAGCGAGACGATCAGGCGAATGACCTCGCGCGGGGTGTAGTGTTCGCCCGCGGTCTCGTTCGAGATTTCCGAGAACCGGCGGATCAGGTCTTCGAACAGATACCCCATCTCAAGGTTCGAGATGGCGTTCGGGTGCAGGTCGATCTGGGTGAACTTGTCGAACACTTGATAGAGCAGACCGGCGTCGTTCAGCCGCTTGAGTTGGTCGGTGAACAGGAATTTGTCGAGGAAGATGTCGCGGACGTTGCCCGAGAACTTGGTGATGTAGTCGATCAGGTTCTTGTGGATGTCCTTGGCGTCCTGCCCCTTGAGCGATGCGAAGGTGAAGCGGGACAGGTTGTAGAGGCGGATGTCTTGACCGACGACACCTGAGAGCAGGGAGTCGCGGGCATCGTCGTCCATGTCGTCGGGCAGGTTGCCTGCCATGTCGAGGACGGCGGGTTGGGTCTCTTCAAGGATGCAGTCGAGTCGGCGCAGCACGACAAAGGGCAGGATGACCTTGCCATACTCGGACTGCTTGAAGTCGCCGCGAAGAAGTTCAGCGATGGACCAGACGAACGACTCGAGTGACTTGATATCCGTGCTCATGGAAACTGCTCTGCCCCGACTTTCTCTAATTTCTGCGAGATTCTACCCGCCAGCGCTTGGGGCGCACGCTAGCATGATGATTTCCTTCTATCCAAGGTAGCGCATCGGACGGATTTCTATCTTTCGTCTCGTTCCAGTTTCTCCAGTAAGAGTTCCAGCTTTGCGTCCAGGTCCTTACTTTTCCCCGCGTTGCGTATCAGCTCCCGTTGCCTCGCCAAGGGGATCTGCCCGTAACTCGACAGGGTCGTGACGACGCTCTCATGACCGAGGTTCTGGCTGAACGCTTTGAACTCCTCGGGCGTCCGGCAAGTGAGGTACGCATACTCGACGACGGTATTCCGTACACGGTGCGGTGTGAAGTAAGGCAAGTCAGCACTCGCAAATGCACGCATGAATATTTGCCGAATAGGCTGGGAGTTTGACCAGACCTGACGCTTTATGCCGTCCACTACCGGTCCTCTTTGAGGGTCGATCCGATGCCGGGATTGAGGGAAGAGGGGATCGTCAGGCTGCCACCGAAGTTCGCCGCGAAGGTATCGAACCCAAGAGAACAGAACGCCTTCAATCTCGGGCCCAAGCGGCAACAGCACGGACTCGATCAGCTTGCTGTTCTTAGTGCGGACGGTTTTGGGGTCTTGGACGATCATCTGCCGGTCGATGTCGACATGGCCTAGCAGCAAGGACGCGGCTGCATTGTCACGGATGCCGGTCATCATGAGAAGGGCAAAGACAGCACGATCACGCCTATGCAAAATGGTCTCAGAAGGCATCGAAGCCAATGCGCGCTTCAATTGATCCATGGTCGGCGAGGGCTTCGAAGGCGAAGAAGTCGCCGCGCGGATGTCTTTTTCGGAGAGGTTGAAGTAGGCGATAGAGTTGGTGTCGATTTTGGATTTGAAGCCGGGCTGCACTGACAGCCACCGGAAGAACCGTTGCACCGCTTTCAAGGTCGAAAGAATGGTCAAGTTTCCTAAGCGTTTGCTTTCGTCGGAAGGGGCGGACAGCGACGCCCTGAAACCTCTTGCCTGATCGCGATTGAAGCGTCCAAAGTCGCAGTAACTCGTGTACTCCTCGAAGCGCAGGATCGCCTTTTCGATCCCGCGCACGGTCGATTCAGACTTCTGATCCGCTTCGCGCAGGAACTCAGCGTAGTCACGCTTGATCCGTTCGTTTTCCGCGTTGAACTTTTCCATTTTCGTCTTGCTCCTTTGAGTCACGATCCAAGAGGGGAATGCTGCTCCCCTTTAGGCTTGGGTTCCGCCTCTGGAGTGGCCCGAATGACGCGGTGTATTCTTGCAGTCGTGAAGCGCTCCCTGCGCGGCAGATTTTCCTGTCACATGTGCAGCACACCCCAGCCAGGCGAACCGTTTTCTCGTTGAGGTCGGCAATGTAGACGGAGCCCAGGATTGGCAGGCGCGGTGCACGGCATGAAAGGCAGAACATCTCGTCGGGGCCGCACTTTTGCTTCCTGCCTTCGGCGCGGGCATCCAGAAACCCGCGAAGTTCCGCGCCGTGGATCAGGGTTGGGCTCCGGCCATCAATCGCACCCAACCCGTCCTTGAGCCACCGGCGAACGGTGTGAACGTGAACGTCGAGAAGCGCCGCGACTTCAGGCACCGAGTAGGTACGCCTGATGCGGATACGCCTGCGGTCCGGGTTCTTTGCTCCCGGCATCCTCTCAGCCCTAGTCGCTCGACCGCGCATCCCGCCCGCCGGTTCCGGCGAGGCGAGGGGCGGCGGCGATCCAGGATTGCAGGTCTTCGAGGAAGTAGAAAGCGCGTCCGCCCAACAGAACGTACTGCGGTCCTTGGCCCTTCATCGCCCAATCAGCGAGCGTTTTCGGCGAGCAGCCAAGGTAGCGGGCCGCGTTCTTGCGATCCATGCGTCCGTCCGGGTGGATGAAAACCCGCTGCGTGTCAGTGTCGATTTTCATGGCCTGGTTCCTTGCTCAACAGGGTTCTTCGGTCAGCACACGACAAGAAGGGCAAGACATGTATTGAAACTCAATACGAACCGTGCAAAATGGATCATTACAGAACGTTTCGACACGAGGACATCATGGCGATCAAGGTTCCGAAGGGGGCAGGTTCCAAGCTGGGCAGGACCGAGACGGTCTCGATTCGGCTC
The DNA here is from genome assembly GCF_900142295.1 of Vannielia litorea. Taxonomy (NCBI): domain Bacteria; kingdom Pseudomonadati; phylum Pseudomonadota; class Alphaproteobacteria; order Rhodobacterales; family Paracoccaceae; genus Vannielia; species Vannielia litorea. The sequence continues at coordinate 2,859,985 of NZ_FSRL01000001.1, read as the reverse complement.
GATCCGCGCCTGAACTACTTGTGCGAGTTGGCGGCTCGCTCCCAGCGACGAACCAAGTCATCATTCATTGAAGCGACTTTGGCCGAACACATTCAGACGCAGGTCATCAACAAGTGGCGCAACTCTGATTTTGATGAGCCGAATACGTTCGGAGAACGCGCCGATGTACTTTGGCACGTCCGCGAGAGCCAGCGTTTGGTATCGCTCGGAATTGTTGCTCCTGAGTTGTTGACCTTCGAAGAGCAACACATTTGGGCGCTGATCGAAGAGAATGGGCATTTCTGGCGCGGTCGTTGGCGGGGGAACGATTGGGATTTCAGCATCAGTTTGGACGCCATCGTGAGGGAGCGAGTTGACGAACATTGGGAGGACCTAGTTGCGGTCGCGATGGGCGAGAAGAAACAGGACGTTCTTCCCGATGTTGGTGAGCCGCCACCCAGTAGAGACATCGACGACGAGATTCCGTTCTAGAGGTTCATTGGAATGCCTATTCGCTTCTCAAAGCTCACACGTCCTGCGATCCGTTCTCTCCAGCGAGGGGCTTCCATTTCGGAGCACGGGATCACATTTCGACGGGATGGAAACGGCGACGGAGTCTATTCCGTCAACATCATGGTCGACCGTCGGCGCATTCACCGCGTGATCGGGAGAGAGTCCGAGGGTGTGACGAGGCAGCAGGCGGAAGATTTCATCGCCCAAGCCAGAACTGATGCAAGGCGTCAGCGATTGGAGTTGCCCGAGGGGCGCAAAACTCCTCTGAGCTTCGAAGAGGCAGCAGACCGCTACGTACAGAGGCTTCGGGATAGCGACGGAAAGAACATAGACATCAAAGAGCGTCAGTTAAGGCAGCACTTGGTGCCGTTTCTTGCCGCCAAGCCCTTGAGTGCCATCGAGTCCTTCGACGTTGAACGCTACAAGAAGGCCCGCCGCTCCGCGGGCGCAGCAAAGGCTACCGTGAACCGAGACTTGGCCACACTTTCACACCTGCTGAACCAGGCGGTCGAGTGGAAGTGGATAAAAAGCAAGTCGGTCAGGATCAATCGCTTCAAAGAAGATAACCAGCGGATCGTGTACCTGACGGATGATCAGTGCGTTGCGTTGTTGGACGCCGCAGCTTCAGATCACAACGAAAACGTCCACGCCTTCGTCATGGTTGGACTTCACACTGGGATGCGCCACGCGGAAATTCTCAAGATCCGTCGCGAAGACGTCGACGTCGGGAAGCGGGTGATCTGGGTTCCGCGGGCCAAAGCGGGGTCTCGTGAGCAGCCGATCACGCGTGAATTGGCCGACTATCTTAGAAAACGCATGGAGATGTTGCCGCCTGGCTGCGAATGGCTGTTCCCTTCTCTGGGAAGCGCAACCGGCCACGTCCACACGATCCGCAAGGCGTTTCGCCGCTCCGCTGAGCGAGCTGGCCTCGATCCCGACCAGATCACCCCTCACACACTTCGCCATACGGCGGTGACGCATTTGGTGCAGGCCGGGGTCGATCTACCCACTGTGCAGCGCATATCTGGTCACAAGACCTTGTCCATGGTTGCCCGCTACGCGCATCAAAGCGGGTCCCACATCGAGGCGGCCATGGATCGGTTGGAAGGGCGGGTCAGCGGCACCTACGACGACAACATCCGCAAGTTAAAGCCGAAAAGTTCGGCCTGATTACACATAAATTACACGCGCGCCCTCATGCCATACGCTGGATTGGCTCTAAGTATTTGATTTTTATGGTGCCCGGGGGCGGAATCGAACCACCGACACGAGGATTTTCAATCCACTGCTCTACCCCTGAGCTACCCGGGCACGGGGGGAGCGGTTGCCTGCTCCCAGGGTCGCGCGTTTCTAGGAGCAATGTCGGAGGATGGCAAGACGGGTTTTTGAAACTTTTTGCACGGGGCGGCGAAGGGGCGGCAGGCGCGGCGCGGCGCAGAGTGCGACGACCCGGACAGAGGCAGTGAGGGGGGCGCGTGGGCGCCATGCTGCGGGTGTGCCTGCCCAAGGCGGCCGGCAAGACATGCGGGCCGGCCAGCACACCGGCGCCGATGCCTCAGCGGCGCCCATGGCCTGCCTCAGATGTTCTCGCCGCGGATCGCTTCGCAGACCGCGTCGGTCACCTGCCGGGTGGTCGCATCGCCGCCCACGTCGGGCGTGAGGATGCCATCGGCGCAGACCTTCTCCACCGCCCGCATCAGGCGGCGGGCGGCATCGGCCTCGCCCAGGTGCTCGAGCATCTGGCTTGCGGTCCAGAACGTGGCCACGGGGTTGGCGATGCCCTTGCCGGTGATGTCGAAGGCCGAGCCGTGGATCGGCTCGAACATCGAGGGGTAGCGGCGCTCGGGGTCGATGTTGCCGGTGGGCGCCACGCCGAGAGACCCGGCCAGCGCACCGGCGAGGTCGCTCAGGATGTCGGCGTGCAGGTTGGTGGCCACGATGGTGTCGAGCGAGCGGGGGCTCTTGACCATCCGCACGGTCATCGCGTCGACCAGCATCTTGTCCCAGGTCACATCGGGGAAATCCTTGCCGACCTCGGCAGCGATCTCGTCCCACATCACCATGCCGTGGCGCTGGGCGTTGGACTTGGTCACCACCGTCAGCAGCTTGCGCGGGCGGGACTGGGCGGGCTTGAAGGCGTAGCGCATGATCCGCTCCACGCCGACGCGGGTGAAGATCGACACTTCGGTCGCCACCTCCTCGGGCAGACCCCTGTGGGCCCGGCCGCCGATGCCGGAATACTCGCCTTCGGAGTTCTCGCGGACGATTACCCAGTCCAGGTCGCCGGGGCCGACACCTGCCAGCGGCGAGGTGATGCCGGGCAGGATCTTGGTGGGGCGCACGTTGGCGTATTGGTCGAAACCCTGGCAGAGCGGCAGGCGCAGGCCCCAGAGGGTGACGTGATCCGGTATGTCGGGGGCGCCGACGGCTCCGAAGAAGATGGCGTCGAAATCCTTGATCTGGTCCCGGCCGTCTTCGGGCATCAGCGCGCCGGTCTTGCGGTAGCGCTCCGACGACCAGTCGAACTCGGTCACGTCGAGCTCGAAGCCGCCGTCGCGCCGGGCCAGGGCTTCGAGCGCCTGCAGGCCGGCGGCGATGACCTCGGGGCCGATGCCATCGGCCGGAATGGAAGCGATCTTGTAGGTTCTCAATGGGTTGCTCCCTTGCCGTTCGGCTTGTGACCCGGAGCCCCCGGCGGGGTCCAGTTGGCTGACAGACATGGCGGGAAATCCTCCAACGCCTCTCCTCGGGGTTTTGCGGGAAGGTATCTGGAAGGGATGCGGCTTCTCAATCGTCAAATGACTTTATTCAGATTTGCAAAAGAGAGAGGCCGCCCGATAGACATCAAGCGGCCCAAGTGTTTTCTCGCCGTCGCGGAGAAAACCCGCCTCTTCCTGCGGACCACGCGGGCGGTTTCAATCACCGAGGCCGGTGCGGCGCTGATCGAGGGCACCCGCGCGCTGGTGGCCTCGGCCGACGCCTTCGAGGCCAAGGTGCGCTTTGTCCGCAAGTCGGAGGCTCCGGTCCTGAAGGTCGGTGCCATCGACAACGCGGCGGCCGGGCTGACGGCCCGCATCGCGCAGGTTGCGGAGGAAAGGCAGACCATCGTCAACCTCGTCGCGGCCGGCACCGGGCTGGCCATCGTGCCGCGCAGGACCGCGCGCCTGCAGGTGCCGGGCGTCACCTTCGTGGGCCTCTCGGTGCCGGCGGGCACGACGCGCTCCAAGCTGATCCTCGCCGCGGCCTGGGCGCGGGGCACGCGATCCACTGCGCGAGGCGGTCATGGCCGTGCTGGAGCGGAACCTGGATGCCATCGAAGCGACGGCCTGATTGCATCGAAACATAATATAACCATTGGCGCGTAGCGCGGCGGGCTCCGGCGGCGGCTCACCATCAAGGTCTCCAGCGCCGAGAACCCGGTGTCGTCGCGCTCCGGCGGCAACCAGCAGAAGGTCATCATCGGCAAGGCGCTGATGACCGGCCCGAAGATCTTGCTGATGGACGAGCCCAGGCGCGGCGTCGACGTGGGCGCCAAGGCCGAGATCTACAGGGTCATGCGGCAGCTCGCCGCCGAGGGGCTGGGGGTGCTGGTCCGCACCTCCGAGATCGAGGAGTGCATGGCGCTCAGCGACCGTATCCTGGCGATGGCCGATGGCCGGATCACCGGCGAATTCTCCCGCACTACCGAGGCCGCCGAGGTGCTCGCCGCGGCCACCCCCATGAGCACAGACAGGAGAGCGCCGCATGAGCGTCACCGCCCAACCGCAACCCGCCGCGCAGGTGAACTGGCTCCTGCTGCTGCTGAAGGCCCGGACCTTCGCGGCGCTGATCCTCGTCTTGACCTGTTTCGCCATGGCCGCGCCCAACTTTCTGAGCGTTGCCAAGGCGGTGCTGATCTCCAAGCATGTGGCGATCAACGCCTTCCTCGCCATCGGCATGACCTATGTCATCTTCACCGGCGGCATCGACCTGTCGGTCGGCTCGGTCGTGGGCCTCACGTCGATGATCGCGGGCTTCCTGCTGCTCAACGGCATCGACCTCGGCCTTGGTTGGTCGATCCAGTTCGACACGCTCGAGATCGTGGGGATGGTTTGCCTCGTCGGCGTCTTCGTGGGCTGGGTGAACGGGCTGCTGATCACCCGGCTCAACGTGGCGCCCTTCATCGCAACGCTGGGCATGCTCTAGATCGCCCGCGGCGCCGCGCTGCTGATAGTCGGGCGGGCGCGGACGGATCTGGGGCACCATTGTCGGCGCGCCTCCGGCTGACCGGGCGCCCGGCGCGGCTCAGCCGCTCTGCGCCGGCGCCGCCGGTGAGCCGGGCCTTGCAAGCGGGAAGGACAGCACGAAGGTCGCGCCGCCGGTGCGGCTCCGCAGCGCAGCCTCCCCGCCATGGGCGCGGGCGACCTCCTGCACGATCGACAGGCCGAGGCCGCTGCCCTTGCCACCGTCGAGCTGGCTGAACCTGCGAAACACCACCGCGTCCGCCCCGGCCGGAAGCCCGGCCCCGTCATCCTCGACCTCCACCTCGGCGACGGCGCCATCCGTCCTGGTGCTGACGCGGACCATGCGCAACCCGGACCCGCCATGGGTCAGCGCATTGTCGACGAGATTGCCGATCGCCTCGGCCACCAGGGTCTGGTCCGCGATGACCGGCAGGGGTTCGCGGCATCGCTCGAAGGTGAATTCGATGTCACGCGCCAGGGCTTGCGAGGCGATATCGCCGCAGGCCGCCGCCGCGCAGTCGCTCAGGTCGAAGGCCTCCTGGGCCGTGGCAGTACTGTAGCGCAGGCGCTCGAGCGAGAGCAGCCGTTCCGCGAGCCGGGCCGACTTGCGGGCAGCGGCGATCAGCTTCTGCTCATGCGCCGCCCTCTCGGAGGGGTCGGTGACCGCCGGCATCGTCTCGGCCAGCGAGAGGATGCCGGAGGCCGGATTGCGCAGCTGATGCGCCGCGTCGGAGATGAAGGCCTGATGCGCCTTGATGTCGTTTTCCACCTGCCCGAGCAGGCGGTTCAGCGTGCTGACGATGCCGCTGACCTCCACCGGCACGGCGCGCTGGATCCGGCTCAGGTCGTCGGGCGAGCGGCGCTCGATGGCCGCGCGCAGGTTTGCAAGCGGCCGCAGGCCGATGTTGACGCCGAACCACACCACCACGACCAGCGTGGCCAGCAGCGCCGTGATCACCGCCGCGGCTCTCCAGGCCAGCGCATGGGCAAACCGCTGCCGGTCGGCGACGCGTTGCCAGACGGTCACGATGGTCTCGCCGGTGAGGTTTCCCAGCGTGGTGGTCTCGGTCAGGCGCAGCACCCGCACCGGCTCGCCACGATACTCCGCCACCAGGTAGTGCAGGTCATCGCCCGACGGGCGCACGCCGACGCTCGGCGGGTAGGCATAGCCGGTCACGTAATATCCCCCCGGCCCGGTGACGTGATAGAACACCTCGCCGCCGCCTGCGTCGGAAATCAGGTCGCGGGTCCGGGGCGAGAGCGCATCGCCCTCCGAGATCGTCACGTCCCGTGCAATGGCCAGCGCGGTGGCCAGAAGGCCCCGGTCGAACAGCTCCTGGGCCGTGCTCTGCGCCGACTGGAACCGCCAGAACCCCAGCGCCGAGCCGACCACCAGGAGCGGGCAGAGGATCAGCAGAAGCAGTCGCGCCCGCAGCGACCATGACCCGGCGCTCATGGGGTCTCGGCTTCCAGCATGTAGCCCAGGCCGCGTGCTGTCTTGATCCTGATGCCGTAGCCCTCCAGCCGGCGCCGTAACCGGGAGACATGGGGCTCGATCGCGCTGTCGTCCACCTCTGCCCCGGTCCCGTAGACATGGGCGGTGAGTTGCGCCTTCGCCACGATCCGCCCGCGCCGCTCGAGCAGGCACTCCAGCGTGGCGATCTCGCGGCGCGGCACGTCGAGCGGCTCGTCGCCGTCCAGCAGCTGGCGGCTGGTCCGGTCGAAGACGAGCTGCCCGATCCGGTCGATGGCGGCAAAGACGAGGTTCTTGCGCCGCGCCAGCGCGCGCAGCCGCGCCTCCAGTTCGTCCATTTCGAAGGGCTTGGTCAGATAGTCGTCGGCACCCGCATCGAGACCCGCCACGCGCTCCTCCGTCTCGCCGCGCGCGGTGAGCAGGATCACCGGCACCCCGTCGCCGCGCCGGCGCAGGGCGCGCAGCACGGCGAGCCCGTTCATCAGGGGCAGGTTGATGTCGAGCACCACGAGGTCGGCGCCATCCCGGGCCAGAAAGGCATCGCCCTCCTCGCCGTCGTGCAGCACGTCCACCGAATGGCCCCGGTCGCGCAGACGCGAGGCAATTCCATGTGCCAGCTCCGTGTTATCCTCGATGATGGCGATCCTCATGATCAAAGTTTTGTCATGTTGCGCAAGTTTGGCGCAAGGTTGGTCCGGCAGGTTCAGTCGCATTGGAGGAGGGATTCGTTCCCTGAAATGCAAAACTGAAGGGTTCGGTGCGCTGCACCGGGCACGACGAACGTCCTTGGGAGGACACCTATGACCATGAAGCTCGCATCCAGACTGGCTGCTGCCACGCTCGCCGTTGCCGGGATGACCGCCCCCGCGCTGGCCGAAGTCGATTTTTCCGGCAAGACGATCGAATGGGTTATTCCGTTCTCCGAAACCGGCGGCTCCGCCAAATGGGCCAACTTCTTCGCGCCGCTGCTCTCCGAACAGCTGCCCGGCAATCCGACCGTGGTGGTCAAGTTCATGCCCGGCGCCGGCTCGACCAAGGGCGCCAACTGGTTCCAGGAGCAGGAGCACGAGGATGGCACGCTGCTGTTCGGCACCTCCGGTTCGACCCAGTTTCCCTACCTGCTGAACGACCCGCGCGTGCGCTACGAGTACAAGGACTGGATCCCCGTCATGGCCACCGGCACCGGCGGCGTGGCCTACATCAACGCCGAGGATGGCGCCAAGTTCGACGGCTCGGCCAACAACCTCAAGGACATCGACTTCATCTTCGGCTCGCAGGGGGCCACCGGCCTCGATCTCGTGCCGCTGCTCGCCTGGCAGATGCTGGGCATGAAGGTGGAGCCGGTCTTCGGGATCAAGGGGCGCGGTGACGGCCGCCTGATGTTCGAGCGCGGCGAAGCCACGATCGACTACCAGACCTCCTCGGGCTACCTCGGCGGCGCGGCCGACCTGGTGGCCGCCGGCACCGCCGTGCCGATGATGACCTGGGGCGCGCTCGACGAGAACGGCGTGATCGTCCGCGACCCGACCTTCCCCGACATGCCGAGCTTCAAGGAAGTCTGCGAAGCCACCGAGGGCTGCGAGACCGAGGGCACTGCCTGGGACGCCTGGAAGGCCTTCTTCATCTCCGGCTACCCGAGCCAGAAGATCGCCTTCCTGCCCGCCGGCACACCGCAGGATATGGTCGATGCCTATGTCGCCGCCTTCGAGGCGGTGCGGACCGACCCCGGCTTCAAGGAGCTCGCCAAGAACGAGGTGGGTGACTACCCGATGTTCGTGGGCGCCGGTGCGGCCAACGCCGCCGAGCAGGCCACGACCGTCAGCGAAGAGGCCCGCGCCCATGTGGTGGACTGGCTGAAGTCGGCCTACGGCGTCACGCTCGAGTAAGCCTCCGGCGACACTTTGTGGCCCCGCCGACCCTCGGCCGGGGCCGCCCCCACTCCCCAACTGCCACTCCTGATCGAAAGTCGGTGCGATGGACATTCTCGCGACCGCCCTGCCTGCGCTTGGCGAGGCCTGGGCCCTCATCCTGCAACCTGTTGTTCTGGGCTACCTCGTACTCGGCGTTCTGATGGGCCTCGCCGTGGGCGTCTTCCCCGGCCTCGGCGGCATCGCGGGCCTCTCGCTCCTGCTGCCCTTCATGTTCGGCATGGACCCGGTCCTGGGCCTTGCGCTGATGATCGGCATGGTGGCCGTGGTGCCCACCTCCGACACCTTCGCCTCGGTGCTCATGGGGATCCCCGGCTCCTCGGCGAGCCAGGCCACGGTGCTCGACGGCTTCCCGCTCGCCAAGCAGGGCCAGGCCGCGCGGGCGCTGTCGGCGGCCTTCACCTCCTCGCTCTTCGGCGGGCTGGTGGGCGCTCTCTTCCTGACCGTCTTCATCCTCATCGCCCGGCCGATCGTGCTGGCCTTCGGCCTGCCGGAAATGCTGATGATCACCATCCTCGGCCTCTCCATGGTGGCCGTGCTGGCGGGGCGCGTGGCGCTGAAGGGCCTCGCCGCGGCCGGGCTCGGCATGATGCTGGGCACCATCGGTATCGCCGATGCGGGCGGCTCGCTGCGGATGGCGAGCTATGACATTCCCTATCTCACCGACGGGCTGAAGCTGGTGATCGTGGGCCTCGGCATCTTCGCCGTGCCCGAGATCGTCAGCCTGCTGCGCCAGGATCGCGCCATTGCCGGCGAGGCCAGGCTGGGCGCGGGCTGGACCCAGGGCGTGCGCGACTGGGTGGCCAACAAGTGGCTCTCGGTCCGCTGCTCGCTGATCGGCGTGCTGGTCGGCATCATCCCCGGCCTCGGCGGCTCGGTCGTGGACTGGATCGCCTACGGCCACGCGGTGCAGACCACCAAGGACAAGTCGAACTTCGGCAAGGGCGAGATCCGCGGCGTGATCGGGCCGGAAAGCTCGAACAACGCGAAGGAGGGCGGCGGGCTGGTGCCCACGCTGCTCTTCGGCATCCCCGGCTCGGGCAGCATGGCGATCTTCATCGGCGCCATCGCGCTACTGGGGTCGGGCGATATCGAGGTCGGCCCGGCAATGCTGCGCGACAACCTGGATATCACCTATTCCATCGTCTGGCTTCTGGCGCTGGCCAATGTCGTGGGCACGGTGCTCTGCATCGCCGCATCCGGCGGCATCGCCAAGCTGACGACGATCCGGTTCACCTACCTCGCGCCGTTCCTCTTCATGCTGATCAGCTTCGCGGCGTTCCAGTCCGGCGAGAACTTCGAGGATCTGCTGGCGCTCTTCGTGATCGGCCTGATCGGCATCTTCCTGCGCCGGTTCGACTGGTCCCGTCCGGCCTTCCTGATCGGCTTCGTGCTGTCGGAGCCGGTGGAGAAGTTCTGCAACCAGGCGTTCCAGATCGCCTCCTTCCGCTTCCGCAAGAGCTTTGGCGAGGGCATCGAATACCTGTTCTCGCCCATCGTGATCATCCTGATCATCATCACCGTGGTGTCGGTGGTGCTGGGCATCCGGCAGGCAAAGACCATCATGGCCGAAGGCGACGTGAAGTCGGGCTCCAAGCGCGCACCGCTGGTGTTTCTCTTCGCCATCATGGCCTACCTGGTGGTGTCGCTGGTGAACGCAGGGATGATCCCCAACTACGCCATGACCGACAAGATCGTGCCGCTGGTGGTGGGCGGGATCGCCCTGTTCTGCTGCCTCGTCATGCTGGTGCAGATGATGATGCGCCCGGAGACCGACGTGATCTTCGCCGACAAGGAGATCGCGGGCGAGGATGCCGATGCGCCCTACGGGCTGTGGTCGACCCTCGCGTGGTTCGCCGGGCTGATCGCCGCCACCTGGGTGGTCGGCTTCATCCTCGCTCTGGTGGGCTTCATGGTCGGCTTCCTGCGGATCCGGGCCGGGGCGGGCTGGCTCAAGACCCTGATCCTCACCGCCTGCGGCATCGGGTTCATCTGCTTCATGGCCGGCGCGCTGAACCGGGATTTCCCGCCGGGCCTGTTGCAGGACGCCGTCGACCTGCCCTGGCCGCTGAAGTGAGGACGCAGGACATGACCCAGACCGGCATCCCCTACGTCTTCATGCGCGGCGGCACCTCCAAGGGCCCCTACTTCAACCGCGCCGACCTGCCCGAGGATCTCGACACGCTGGCGGCGGTGCTGGTGGCGGCGGTGGGCTCTGGCCACGCGCTCAATATCGACGGCATCGGCGCGGGTGCGGCGGTGACCACCAAGGTCGCCATGCTCTCGCCCTCCGAGGACGACTGGGCCGAGGTCGACTACTTCTTTGCCCAGGTTTCGGTCGAGGACCGGCTGGTGGATTTCAAGCCCACCTGCGGCAACATCCTCTCGGGCGTCGGCCCGGCGGCGATCGAGATGGGGCTGGTGCGGCCCTCGGGCGATGTGACCGAGGTGAAGATCCGCGCGGTGAACACCGGGGCCAAGGTGCTGGCGAAGGTTCAGACCCCGGGCGGCGTGCTCACCTATGACGGCGAGGCCGAGATCGCCGGCGTGCCGGGCAGCGCCGCGCCGATCGCGCTGAACTTCATGGGCGTCGTCGGCTCCTCCACCGGGGCCTTCCTGCCCACCGGCAACCTGCGCGACGAGATCGAAGGGATCGAGGTGACCTGCATGGACGTGGCCATGCCCATGACCATCGCCCGCGCCTCCGACTTCGGCCTCACCGGCTACGAAAGCGCCGCCGAGCTGGACGCCAACAAGGATTTCTTCGCCCGCATGGAGGCGATCCGCATCCGGGCGGGCGCGCTGATGGGGCTGGGCGACGTGACCAGGTCGGTCACGCCCAAGTTCGGCCTCTTCGCGCCCGCACGCGAGGGCGGCACCATCGCGGCCCGCTACTTCATGCCCTGGAACACCCATCCCAGCATGGCGGTGACCGGCAGCCAGTGCATGGCCTCCTGCGCCCTCACGCCCGGCACCATCGCCGAGGGCCTGCTCGACAGGCCCACCGCCAGCCCCGCCAACGTGGTGCTCGAGCATCCCTCCGGCACCATCGAGGTGCTGGTGGACTTCGACAGCGCGGCGGGCTTCTCGCTCAACTCCGCGGGCCTGCTGCGCACGGCCCGCAAGCTGGCCGACGGCCGGATCTACGTGCCCTCCCGCATCTGGAAAGGTCTCTGACATGCCGATCATGAACCTGCTCGTCGCCTTCAATGGCTCCGAGGCCTCGGTGGCCGCGCTGCGCTATGCCGCGGCGCTGGCGCGGGCCCGCGGCGCCCATGTGACCGCCTTGCTGGCCCATTCGACGCATGCCGTCTTCGACACCACCTCGCGCTGGATTCCCAAGGAGGCCCGCGCGCTGCTGGCCGAGGCCAACAGCGGCATCGTCACCGGCATCGAGGCCCGGTTCGAGGCCCTGCGCGGCGAGCTGGACCTCGGCGCGGCGCTCACCTTCCGCACCCACGCCGGACGCGTGGATGCCGTGCTTTCCGAGGCCGCCCGCGCCTACGACGCCCTCATCGTGGGGCGGCACATGGAGGAGGATGACGCGCATGTCTCGCATCATCCCGACCGCATCGCCCTGCTTTCCGGGCGCCCGGTGATCGTGGTGCCCGAGGGCCATGATGTGGACGCCCGCCACAGCCATGCCGCGCTCGCCTGGGACGGCGGGCGCTCGGCGGCGCGCGCGCTCTCCGACAGCCTCCGCCTGCTCGAGGACCAGGGCCGCGTGACCGTGCTCACCGTCGGGCAGCGCAAGGAGTGGCCCCCGATCGAAGACCTGCTCACCCATCTGACCCGCCACGGGGTGGAGCCGCTGCACCGGCCGTTCCCCGAGAGCGAGCCGGTCACCAGGGCGATCCTCGGGTTCTGCGCCGAGAATGACCCCTCGCTGCTGGTGATGGGCGCCTATGAGCACTCCAAGTTCCGCGAGGATTTCCTTGGCGGAGTCACCGCCAGCGTGCTGCGCGAAATCCGAATTCCCGTTCTCATCTCTCACTGAGGCCCTGCCATGACCGCCAATCACAGCCAGCTCCGTCAGTTCATCACCGACCTCGAGAAGATGCGCGAAATGCTCTCCCGCGACATTGTGTCGGGCAACGGGGACACGCGCATGCTCACCGACCTGCACCGCCGTGTCAGCAAGGCCCTGACCGCGCTCAACGGTCAGGCCTGAGGCGCGCACCGAAGGCTCAGTCGCGCGACCGGGCTCGGCGGATCAGCCGCGCCGCCAGCGGTGCGCCGAGGATGACCAGCACGATCCGGGTAAGGTGGTGGGTGATGACAAAGCCCAGGTCCGCCCCGGTGACGATGGCCAGCACCGTCATCTCGGCCTGCCCGCCCGGCGCGAAGGCCAGAAAGGCCTCCACCGGGTCGCCCAGGCCGAGGCCTGTCACCACCAGCGTGAAGGCGGCCGCCAGCACCGCCAGCAGCATGACATAGGCCACGCCCGCCGCCACCACCCTGCGCAGCTCGGCCCAGGTCACTCCGGTGAACTGCACCCCGATCCCGCAGCCGATGAAGAACTGCGCAAAGAGGATGGCCTCGCGCGGCGGGCGGGAGTGGATGAGATCGGTGAGCGAGAGCAGGGCTGTCACGATCAGCGGCCCGAGAATCGAGGCGCCGAACAGGCCCAGCCGCTCTCCGCCCTTCCAGCCGATGACGGCGGCGGCCACCATCAGCCCCAGTTCGTGCAGCGCGATGTCGGCCGCCGGCGCGCCGATCGGGTTGGTCAGTGCCGCGCCGTAAACGAGCGTGAGGAAGATCGGCGCCAGGGTGACGATGATGAGCACCCGCGTGCCATGCACCAGCGCCAGGGCGCGCGGGTTGCCGCCGGCTTCGGTGCCGAAGATCACCATGTCCTGCAAGCCGCCCGGCATGGCCGCGTAATAGGCGGTTGGCGCGTCGAATCCCCAGACCCTGCGAAAGAACGGCACCCCGATGAGCCCGATCAATACGATGTAGAAGGGGATGAGCGCGACCGAGGCCGCCATCGTCGGAAGCTCGGCAAAGAGCGCCGGCGTGATCGAGGCCCCAACGGCGACCCCCAGTATCGTGCGCGCCCCGACCGAGACCTGGCCAAAGCCCTTAAGCGGGGCGCCGAGCAGGGCCGCAAGCAGGCAGGCCGTCATCGGCCCGAACAGGAAGGGCAGCGGCAGCTCCGCGAGCCAGAACAGTGCCGTGCCCGCCGTCGCGAGGCCGAGGGTCAGCAGCCGTTGCCGCAAGGGAGAGGAGAAGAAGGCCCTGAAGGTCACGCGCAGGCTCCGGAATGGGGCAGTTGATCTGCCATGGATGCGAGTGTATACGATTGGATACAAAAACTGCAATCCGATTCTGGTGGCACCCGAGATGGACGAGATCGACGACTTTCCCCAACCCGGCTCGCAGGGCGAGGGCGCCTACCAGCGGCTTCTCGTCGAACTCCGGGAAGGCCGGCTCAACCCCGGCGACCGCCTGCGCGAGACCGAGCTGGCGGAGCGGCTGGGCGTTTCGCGCACGCCGGTCCGCGAGGCGATCCGGCAGCTCGAGGCCGATGGCATCGTCACCCATGTTCCGCGCCAGGGCGCCGCGATCCGCACGCTGGATTATGCCGAGGTGATGGAGCTCTACGAGATGCGCACGGTGCTCGAGGGCACGGCGGCCCGCCTCGCCGCCCGCGCGGCCTCGGAGATCGAGATCGAAGAGCTCCTTCACATGAACCGGGCGCTGGAGAAGCTGGGCAACAGCCCCGAGGCCTTCGTTCTGAACCGCCAGTTCCATGCGGCGCTGCTCGATGCCGCCAAGAACCGGTTCCTGGCCCGCTCCATCGCCGGCTTGCACAAGTCGCTGATGATCCTGGGCCCGACGACGCTCACCCATCCCGACCGCGCGGCCGAGGCGGTGGAGGAGCACTACGGCGTGCTCGAGGCCCTTAAGGCCCGTGACGGCGCGCTGGCCGAAGCCGCGATGCGCGCGCACATCGAAAAGGCCCAGCGGGTCCGCGTGCGCGCCCTGCGTGCCCGCCCCCTCTTCGACGGAGATACCCTGTGAGCGAGACCCCCGACATTCTGGTCATCGGCGGCGGAAATGCCGCGCTCTGTGCGGCGATCACCGCGGCCGAGGCGGGCGCGCGCGTGCGGATCCTCGAGGCCGCGCCCAAGCCCTACCGGGGCGGCAATTCGCGCCACACCCGCAACTTCCGCTGCATGCATCACGGCCCCCTGGGCCCGCTGGTCGAGAGCTACAGCGAAGACGAGTATCTCGCCGACCTGATGAAAGTCACCGGCGGCAAGACCGACGAGGCGCTCGCCCGGTTGGCGATCCGCACCTCCGAAGAGTGCCTGCCCTGGATGGAGGCCCGCGGCGTCCGCTTTCAGCCCTCGCTCTCCGGAACCCTCTCGCTTGCCCGCACCAACGCGTTCTTCCTCGGTGGCGGCAAGAGCCTGGTGAATGCCTACTACCGCACCGCCGAGGCGCTGGGCGTGGAGGTTCTCTACGAGGCCGCCGTGACCCACCTCGACGTGCAGCAGGACCGCGTGGCCGAGGTCGTCTACACCCACGGCGGGCACGAGCACCGGCTCTCGCCCAAGTCGGTCGTCGTGGCCTCCGGCGGATTTCAGGCCGATACCGACTGGCTCGCCCGCGCCTGGGGGCCTGCGGCGAAAAACTTCCTGATCCGCGGCACGCCCTACAACCGGGGGGTCGTGCTGGCCGACCTTCTGGGGCAGGGGGTGGAGCAGGTGGGCGACCCGACCCAGTGCCACGCCGTCGCCATCGACGGCCGTGCGCCCAGGTTCGACGGCGGCATCGTCACCCGGCTCGATTGCGTGCCGTTCTCCATCGTGGTCAACAAGGACGGCGAGCGGTTCTACGACGAGGGCGAGGATGTCTGGCCCAAGCGCTACGCCATCTGGGGGCGCCTCGTCGCCGCCCAACCCGACCAGGTGGGCTATGTCATCATCGACGCCAGGTCGCTGGAGCTGTTCATGCCCTCCGTGTTTCCGCCGATCAAGGCCGATACGCTGGAGGAGCTGGCCGAGAGGATGGGCCTGCCGCCCGCCCGGCTGCGCGAGACCGTCGACGGGTTCAACGCCGCCTGCGGCGACACCAGCGCGTTTCACCCCACCGAGCTCGACGGGGTCGCCACCACCGGCCTCACCCCGCCCAAGACAAACTGGGCGCGGCCAATCTCCGAACCGCCGTTCTATGGCTACAGCCTGCGCACCGGCGTCACCTTCACCTACCTCGGGCTGAAGGTGGACGACCGGGCGCAATGCGCCATCGGCAACCGCCCGGTCCGCAACCTCTGGGCGGCGGGCGAAACCATGGCCGGCTCGATCCTGGGCCAGGGCTACCTCGCCGGGTTCGGCATGACCATCGGCACCGTCTTCGGACGCATCGCAGGCAAGGAGGCCGCGACCCATGCAGCTTGAAACCTACATCGCCGAGGCCCGCCGCCAGTCCGAGATCTGCAACGCCTGCCGCTACTGCGAGGGCTATTGCTCGGTGTTTCCCGCACTCCACGCCGAGCGGGCGTTCTCCGACGGAAACCTCACCCAGCTGGCCAACCTCTGCCACAACTGCCGCGGCTGCTACTACGCCTGCCAGTATACCGCGCCGCACGAGTTTGCGCTCAACCTGCCCAAGGCGCTGGCCGAGGTGCGCCAGGAGAGCTGGAAGGCCCACGCCTGGCCCGGCGGGCTGGCGCGGCTCTTCGACCGGTCGGGCGTGCTCATGGCGGCCGGGCTGGTACTGGGCTTCGGGCTGATCTTTGCCCTGGCCCAAGCCCTGCGGCCCGACAGCGGCGAGGGCTTTTATGCCTATATGTCGCACGGGCTGATGGTGGCCGTCTTCGCGCCGGCCTTCCTGCTGCCGCTGGCGGCCCTCGCCGTCTCGCTTCGGGCCTACTGGAGGACGATCGGCGCAGGCCCGCTCCACCTCGCCGACCTGTGGGCCGCGACCGGTTCCGCCGGCCGGATGAAGAACCTCGAAGGCGGCCACGGCGATGGCTGCAACTTCGAGGACGAAGACCGCTTCAGCCATGCGCGGCGGCACTTCCACCAGGCGACGCTCTGGGGCTTTCTGATGTGCTTCGCCTCCACCTCTGCCGCCACGCTCATGCACTACCTTCTCGGACTCGAAGCGCCCTATGGCCTCTTCTCCCTCCCCAAGCTCCTGGGCGTGCCCGGCGGGCTGCTGCTCTGCGCGGGCACCGCGGGGCTTGCCTGGCTGAAGACCAGGGCCGACCCGCACCTGGGTGCCCCCGCGGCTTGGGGCGGCGAAATGGCCTTCATCCTGTTGCTGCTGACCGTCAGCGCCACCGGCCTCGTGCTCTATGCCGCCACCGGCACCGGCGCCGTCTCCATTTTGCTGCCGCTTCATCTCGGCGCGGTGCTGACCTTCTTCCTGCTCACGCCCTTCTCCAAGATGGCGCACGGCTTCTACCGCATGGCCGCGCTCACGGCGGATGCCGGGCGGAAGCGCCGGCAGGGGGCCTGACCGCCCAAGACACCCCTGCCGCTGCAGACGTTTCGGCGCGGCCGGCCCAGCCCGGGCACCCTGGGCGGGCCGATCAGCTGGCCGATGGTCGCGGAGGTATGCCGATGGCAGAGCCCTCCGTCATCGCGCTCACGGCGGCGGTGATCGAGGCGGCGTCGATGCCGTAGTGCCGGTAGAGGTCGCCGATCGTGCCGGTCTGGCCGAAGTGCTCGACGCCCAGCGGGATGGTGCGGTGCCCGGCGACCGACCCGAGCCACGACAGCGTGGCCGGGTGCCCGTCGATCACCGTGACGATCCGGCAATGCGGCGGCAGCGCGCCCAGCAGGTGCTCGACATGGGAGCGCGCCGCCGGGTTGCCGCGCTTGCGCTCGCGCTGGGCCGCCGTCCAGCCGGCGTTCAGCCGGTCGGCGGAGGTCACCGCCAGAACGCCGACATCGCGCCGGTGCTCGCCGATCATCCCGGCGGCGGCGATGGCCTCGTCGGCCACGGCCCCCTGGTAGGCGATGACCACCGAGCAGTTCGGCCCCGGCTTGCGAAACCAGTAGGCCCCGTCGATCGCGCCCTGGCGAAAGGCGTCGTCGACCCGTCGGCCGGGCTGTTCCAGCGGCTTGGTGGTGAGCCGCAGGTAGACCGAGCCGCCGGTTTCGTCGCGCAGCCAGGTGCGCTCGTCGGGGTCGCCCTCGCCGTCGCGCTGCATGTAGTCGAAGGCCCATTCCATGATCACCGCCAGCTCGTCGGCAAAGGCCGGCTCGAAGGCCGCAAGCCCGTCCTGCGCCATGCCGGTGAGCGGTGTGCCGACCGACTGGTGGGCGCCGCCTTCGGGCGCCAGCGTCGCCCCCGAGGGTGTGCCGACGATCATGAAGCGGGCATCCTGGTAGCAGGCGTAATTGAGCGCATCGAGACCGCGGTGCACGAAGGGGTCGTAGACCGTGCCGATGGGGATCAGGCGCTTGCCCCACAGGCTGTGCGACAACCCCTGCGCGGCCAGCAGCAGGAACAGGTTCATCTCGGCGATGCCCAGTTCCACGTGCTGACCCTCCGGCGCGAACTCCCATTTGGCGGTCGAGGGGATACGGTGCTCGCGGAAGGTGTCGGACACCGCCTTGCGGGCGAAGAGCTTGCGCCGGTTGACCCAGGGCCCCAGGCTGGTTGTCCCGGTCACGTCGGGCGAGGAGGTGACGATCCGCTGCGCAAGGTCGCTGTCGCCCCGCGCAAGGTGATCGAGGATCTTGCCGAAGGCTGCCTGGGTCGAGATCTCGCGGTCGCTCGCGGTCTCGATCGCCGGCACGGCCAGCCGGGCGTCGCCGTGCCGCCGGGAGCCTGCGCCGAAGAACGGCACCCCCGCCAGGAATTCACGCAGGGCCGCAGGGTCTGGGACGGCGGCCATCGGCTCCCATTCCTGCCCCTCCGGCACCCCCATGTGCGTCTGCCAGTCCGCCATCTGGGCCTTGGTCATCAGCCCGCCGTGATTGTCCTTGTGCCCGGCGATCGGTGTGCCCCAACCCTTGATGGTATAGGCAAGAAAGCAGGTCGGCCGGTCGTGGTCGATGGCCGCGAAGGTCTCGGCCATGGTCTCCACGCAATTGCCGCCGAGGTTTTCCATCAGCTCCGCGAGCGCCTCGTCACTGCGCCGCTCGATCAGCGCGGTCACCTCGCCCTGGTCGCCGAGATCGTCCATCAGGCGTTTCCGCCAGACGGCGCCACCCATGTAGGTGAGCGCCGAGTATTCCGTGTTGGAGCAGGCGTCGATCCATGCGCGCAGGGCATCGCCGCCGGGCTCGTCGAAGGCCGCCCGCTGGAGCCGCCCGTACTTCACCTTCACCACGTCCCAGCCGAAGGCCTCGAAGATCTTCTCGATCCGCTGCCAGAGCCCTTCGCGGATGACCCCGTCGAGCGACTGGCGGTTGTAGTCGATCACCCACCAGGCATTGCGCAGGTCGTGCTTCCAGCCTTCCTGCAGGCACTCGTAGATGTTGCCCTCATCCAGCTCGGCATCGCCCATCAGCGCGATCATCCGCCCCGGCTTCACCCCCGTGCCCCAGTCCTTGGCGGTGATGTAATCCTGCACCATCGCGGCGAAGGAGGTGATCGCAACGCCCAGCCCGACCGAGCCGGTGGAGAAATCCACGTCATCCACGTCCTTCGTGCGCGACGGATAGGACTGCACGCCGCCGAACCCCCGGAAGTTCTCCATCTTCTCGCGCGAAAGGTTTCCCATCAGGTAGTGCATGGCGTGAAAGATCGGCGAGGCGTGCGGCTTCACGGCCACCCGGTCCTCTGGCCGCAGCGCGGTGAAGTAGAGCGCCGTCATGATCGAGACCATCGAGGCCGAAGACGCCTGATGCCCTCCAACCTTGATCCCGTCCACCTTGGGGCGCAGGTGGTTGGCGTTGTGGATCATCCAATGCGACAACCACAGCAGGCGCTGCTCGACGGTTCGCAGGTGCGACGGGGTAGTGCTCATTCGGACCTCCTGTTTCCACCTTGAATACACCGAGGATCGGGCGATTTCGCATCGGATTGTGCAGCGATGGCCTTCGATTGCGCTGGAAGCCGTCGCGGTTTTGATCTTTTGTGGCGAAAACGATCGCGGAGGAGCCAAAGGGATGGACAGCCTGGACCACAAGATTCTGCGTCGTCTCCAGAAGGAGGGGCGGCTCTCGCATCAGGAGCTTGGCGAGGCTGTCGGGCTCTCTGCCTCGCCATGCGCCCGACGCGTCCGCAAGCTCGAGGCGGCGGGATACATCACCGGCTATACCGCCGAGATCGACGAGGCCAAGCTGGGGTTCGGGTTCAACGTCTTCATCTCGGTTCGGCTCGACCGGCAGATCGACGAGCGGATCGTCGCCTTCGAGCAGGAAATCGGACGCTGCCCCGAGGTGGTGGACTGCTGGCTGATGACGGGCGATTTCGACTATCTGCTACGGGTTTCGGTGCGCGACCTGGAGGACTTCGAACACTTCCTGACCCGCCGCCTGACCAAGCTCCCCGGCGTGGCCTCGCTCGAGTCCTCGATCCCGATCCGGCGGGTAAAGGGCATCGCGGCGCGCATCGCCTGAGGCGCCACGACATTTGGCAGATCCGCGCGCGGACCGGGCGAAACGAGGGCTTTTCCTGCGCGCAGCGTCGGGAACCAGCCGGTTTTCGACGGCAATCGCCCGAAACGCCGGGCTAGGGTGTGGCGAAACACAGTGAAGGGGAGGATCACGACATGGCAGGGACGATACTGATCACCGGCGCCAGCTCGGGCATCGGGCGCGTGACGGCCGAGGCATTTCTGGCCGATGGCTGGACCGTGGGGCTCGTGGCGCGCAACGCCGAGCGGCTCGAGGAGGTGGCGGCGGGGTTCGACAACGCGGTGCCACTCCCGGCCGACGTGACCCGCGCCGAGGAGATCGAGGCAGCCTTCGCCAGCCTTGTCGCACGCACAGGGCGTCTTGACGTGCTCTTCAACAACGCCGGCGTCTTCACCCCCGCCGCCCCGCTCGACGAGATCAGCGTCGAGAGCTGGCACCAGTCCGTCGCGGTCAACCTGACCGGCATGTTCCTCGCCGCGCGCGCGGCCTTCGGGCAGATGCGACGGCAGACGCCATCGGGCGGGCGGATCATCAACAACGGCTCCGTCTCGGCCCATGCCCCGCGGGAAGGCGCCTGCTGCTACACCACGACGAAACACGCGATCACCGGCCTTACCAAGTCCATCAGCCTCGATGGCCGGCCGTTCGGCATCGCCTGCGGCCAGATCGACATCGGCAACGCGCGAACCGAGCTCCTGGAAGGCATCATTTCGCGCTCGATCGAGCGCGGCGAGGCGCCGCCGCCGACCATGGACGTGCAGCACGTGGCCGAGGCCGTGCTGAACATGGCCAGGCTGCCGCTGGAGGCGAATGTGCAATTCATGACCCTGATGGCGACAAAGATGCCCTACATCGGCCGCGGCTGACCCTCGGTCGACGCATGATCGGCCAACCCGGCGGCCTGGCGGCCCGGTGATCGACATGCGTTTGATATGGCGATACCGCTAGGGCAGGGCGGCTGCGGAATGGCCCGGCAATCAGCGCGGAGAGGTGGCCAGTGATAGAGATCAACCATCTCAGGTGTTTTGTTGTCGTCGCCGAAGAGCTGCATTTCGGGCGCGCCGCGGACCGGTTGCACATGACGCAGCCGCCGTTGAGCCGGCGCATCCAGGCGCTCGAGCAGAGCCTCGGCTGCGAGCTGTTCAAGCGCAACAGCCGGTCGGTCGAGCTGACCCAGGCCGGCAAGACGCTCTATGCCGATGCCGTCCGGATCCTGCGGCTGCTCGAAACCTCGGTCACCTCCGTGCGCGATGTCGCCGCGGGCCAGACCGGCCTCGTGCGATTCGGGTTCACCGCGGCCTCTGCCTATCACTTCATGCCCGCGCTGGTGAGCCGCATGGGGGAGGCGATGCCGGGCGTGGTTCTGAAACTGAAGGAAATGCTGAGCAAGCGGCAAATGGCGGCGCTCGAGATCGGCGAGATCGAGATCGCGATGACGCGGCTTCCGATTGATCGCCGGGTCTTCGACTTCGAGTGCATCTCGCGCGAGGCGATGCGGCTCGTCTGCCCCAGCAGCCACCCGCTTGCGACGAAGTCCGAGGTGACCTGGGCAGACCTGAGCGGCCTCGACTTCATTCATTATCCCAAGGAAGACGCGCCGCATTTTCAGGACCATCTGCACCGCAAGTTCCTTCAGCACAACGTGACGCCCGTGGTGCGGCAGGAGCTTTCCCAGATCCACACGATCGTGTCCCTGGTGGGCAAGGGCATCGGGGTCGCGCTCGTGCCGCAATCGGCTGAAGTCCTGGCGCGGGAGACGGTGGTGTTTCGCACGATCAGCGAGGACGATCCGATCTTCGTCGAGCTCTACATGGCGTGGCGGCGCGACAACGACAACACGCTGGTGCACCGCGTGCTGGATATCGCCCGCACGATCTGACCCGGCGCTGCCCCGACCTTGGCGCGACGATGCGGGCTTGGCATTGATTGTGCCAAAATGGGCATTGGACGCGCATTGAACTTTCCCCCTAGCTTGGCCGCGAACCGGCGAGCACCAGCTCGCATGACCGCAGGCGGCAAGGCCCCCGTGGATCGGTGACCTCAGGAGCAGAAGGACAAGCAGTGAGTTTTCTCGAGATCGACGACACATCCCGAATCTACTACCAGCATCTGGAGGCGGAGAACGGTCGCCAGACCTTCCTTTTCGTCAACTCCTCCGGCGCCAAGGCCGCCGTGTGGGAGCAGGATATCGCACCCGGCCTGCACGCGCATGGCTATGGCGTTGTCACCGTGGATTTCCGGGGCCAGGGCCGCACCGAATTCTCTGCCCAATCCACCTTCGAACAAGACGAGATCGTCAGCGACCTGCGCCGGGTGATCGAGCACCTCGGTCTCGAGCGGATCATCCTGGTGGGCCTGTCGATCGGCGGGCTGCATGCGGCGCGCCTCTGGCAGACGGGGAGTCCCTGCGACGCCCTCGTGCTGGTCAACACCCTGCGCAAGAAGGGGCCGCTGACCGAGTGGATTGCCGAGCTTGAGCACCGGCTGATGGACCTCGGCGGCGAGCGCCTGCTGCATGATGCCTTTCGCCCGGTCACCGTCAGCACAAGACAGCTGGGCAACATCCGCCCCCGTTTCCTGACCCCGGAGCCCTATGCGCCGCTGCCCGAGGGCCACCCCCGCAACCGGATCAGCGCTGCGTCGCGCCATGTCGACTGGGGCTTTCCCTGGGAGACGATCGACGTGCCCGTGCTGGTCCTGACCGGACTTCACGACCGGCTGTTCCGGGTCCAGGCCGATGTCGATGAGCTCACCGCCAGCATTCCCAGGGCGGAGACGGTCGAGTTTCCCGACGAGGGCCACGCCCTGCATACCGAGAACCCGACCCGCTTCGTGGAGGAACTGGCGCGCTTCGGTGAGAGGATTGCCCAGTGACCCGGAAGGACCCGAGCACCCTGCGCTCTCATCGCTGGTTCGGCGACAAGGGCCTGCGCACCTTCGGGCATCGCTCGCGCATGCGCCAGATGGGCTACGACCCGCAAGACTGGGAAGGCCGGCCCATCATTGCGATCGTCAACACCTGGTCCGATATCAACCCATGCCACGCCCACTTCCGCAGCCGCGCCGAGTCGGTCAAGACCGGCGTCCACCAGTCCGGGGGGTTTCCGCTTGAACTGCCGGCGCTCTCGCTCGCCGAGCAATTCGTGAAGCCTTCGGCGATGATGTATCGCAACCTCCTTGCGATGGAGGTCGAAGAGCTGATCCGGTCGCACCCGATTGACGGCGTGGTCCTGATGGGCGGATGTGACAAGACCACGCCCGCGCTGCTGATGGGCGCCATCAGCATGAACGTTCCGGCCATCTACGTTCCGGCTGGCCCGATGCTGCGCGGAAACTGGCAGGGCAGGATCCTCGGATCAGGGTCCGACAGCTGGAAGTACTGGGACGAGCTGCGCGCCGGGGAGATCACCCAGGCCGATTGGGAGGGCGTCGAGCGCGGGATTGCCCGCAGCTTCGGGCATTGCATGACGATGGGCACGGCCTCCACCATGACCGCCATCGCGGATGCGCTGGGCATGACCTTGCCGGGCGCCTCCTCGATTCCTGCGGCGGACTCCAATCATGTTGCCATGAGCAAGGAAGCCGGCCGGCGGATCGTTCACATGGTCCACGAGGAGCTGACGCCCTCGAAGATCCTGCAGCCCGGCTCCTTCCGGAACGCCATCGCCGTCGCCATGGCGATGGGCTGCTCGACCAACGCCATCATCCACCTGATCGCAATCGCGCGACGGGCGGGCGTCGACATCACCCTGGACGACTTCGATGCCGCCAGCCGAAAGGTCCCCGTGGTGGCCAACGTGCGCCCGAGCGGCGCCGAGTATCTGATGGAAGATTTCTACTACGCCGGCGGCTTGCCCGGCCTGATGAAGCAGATCCGCCAACACCTCGATCTCGGCATGATATCCGTCAGCGGCAACGCGATAGGCCAGGACATCGAAACCGCCCGCGTCTTCAATGACGACGTGATCCGACCGCTCGACAAGCCGATCTACAAGGAGGGCGCGCTGGCGGTGCTCAAAGGCAACCTCGCGCCGGACGGCTGCGTCATAAAACCATCGGCCTGCAGCGCGGAATTTCAGGATCACACGGGCCCCGCGCTCGTTTTCGACAGCTACGAAGAGCTGAAGGACCGCATCGACGACGACGATCTGGATGTCACCAGGGACACCGTACTCGTGCTGCGCAATGCCGGCCCGGTGGGCGGCCCCGGGATGCCGGAGTGGGGGATGCTGCCGATCCCCAGAAAGCTGCTGCGGCAGGGCGTGCGGGACATGCTGAGGGTGTCGGATTGCCGGATGAGCGGCACCAGCTACGGCGCCTGCGTGCTGCATGTGTCGCCCGAGGCGCATATCGGCGGGCCCTTGGCGCTGCTCAGGACCGGCGACCTCGTCCGCGTCAGCATCCCCGGGCGCAGCATCGACATGCTGGTTGCCCCCGAGGAGCTGGCGCGGCGGAAGTCCGAGTTGGCGCCGCGAGGCGAGCCCTTCGGGCGCGGTTTTGGCCGCATGTATGCCGCTCACGTCTCCCAGGCCCATGACGGCTGCGATTTCGACTTTCTCGAAACCGCCGCAGGTGATCCGGTTCCGGAACCCAAGATCTTCTGAAACCCTCGGAAGATGCGATCGGACAGAACGGAGAATGTGATGCTGAAAAAGAAACTCGAAGCCGGGGAGCGGCTGGTCGGCACGGTGCTGAAGACACCGCACTACGGGATCGTCGAAGTGCTGGGCGGAACGGGGCTCGATTTCGTCATGCTCGACGCCGAGCACGCGCCCTTCTCGGTCGATCAGATCGACACCTGCGCCCTTGCCGCCCGGTCGGTCGGCCTGCCGCTCCTGGTCCGCCTCGTCGAGGGCACGCCGGCGGCCATTCTGCGGGTTCTGGATATGGGCGTCGCGGGGATCGTGGTGCCCAATGTCGAATCCGCTGCCGAGGCCGAGGCGATTGTCCGGGCCACGCGATACGGCCCCGGGGGACGGGGGTTTGCCGGCACCACGCGAGCAGGCGGCTTCGGAACGGTCCCCGCAGGAGAGCTGATCGAACGGACCGGTGACATCGTCGTGGTCGTGCAGATCGAAAGCCCGACAGGCGTCGAGAACGCGGGCGAGATCGCCGCCGTTCCGGGGGTGGATGCCTGTTTCGTCGGCCGCGCCGATCTCGCGGTCTCCCGGGAACTGCCCATGAACGCGCCCGAAATCGAGGCCGCGACCGAAGCCGTGTTCGAGATGTGCAAGGCCGCCGGCAAGGCGCCGATGATGTTCGTCGGCGATCTTTCGGAGTGCAGCGCCTGGTTTGCGCGGGGAGCCCGGATCATCACGGCGGGCAGCGAACACAAGGCGATCCAGACCTATTTCGCATCGGCCCTCACGGCTCCGGCCAAGCGAAGGGTGTAAATCCATTCGATGCGCATACAGCATTGATCAAGTCGAAGTGCGCATTAGACAGGCATTGATCGCTGCCATAGCCTGCGACCTGAAGGTTGGTTCCGGCAGGCCTCGGCTCCCTTGAGCGGTTCAGATCCAGAGAAGTTATCCAAGAGCGAGAATGACGAGAATGAGCAAAGCCAAGATCCTGATCCCCAAGATCTTTCCCACGTCGCGTGACCGGATCAACGGCTACGACGCGGTCTATGCGGAAGTGCTCAAGGAGGGAGTCCCCGGGCTGTCCGAGGTCCGCGCGATCGCGCTCGCCGGCCAGCAGAAGATTGGCGAGGCGGAACTCGAGCTGATGCCCAAGCTCGAGCTGATCGCCAAGTTCGGCGTCGGCTATGACTCGGTGGATGTCGATGCCGCCTCCCGTCGGAATATCGTGGTCACCAACACGCCTGACGTGCTGACGGACGAGGTCGCCGATCTGGCCCTCGGGCTGCTGATCGCCGCCGTGCGCCGGATACCCCAGGCCGAGAGGTTCCTGCGCGAAGGTCGCTGGCGCAACGGCGAGACCTTTCCGCTCTCGCCCTCGCTGCGCGGGTTGAAGGCCGGGATCGTGGGCCTCGGGCGGATTGGCGAGGCCATCGCGCAGCGCCTGCGCGGCATGAACATGGAGGTGGTCTATTGCAACCGCCGCCAGAAGCCGGGGTGCGACCTCGAGTATTATGCCGATCTCACCCAGATGGCCGCCGACGTGCAGGTGTTGATCGTCGCCACGCCGGGCGGAGGCGAGACCGACAAGCTGATCTCGCGGGAGGTCATCGCCGCGCTGGGGCAGCATGGCACCCTGGTGAACATCGCGCGCGGCACGGTGGTGGACGAGGATGCACTCGTGGAGGCCCTCAAGAACGGCAGGCTGCTCGCCGCCGGTCTCGATGTCTTCGCAAAGGAGCCCAAGGTCCCCGACGACCTGCTGCAGTTGGACAACGTCGTGCTGCTGCCACACGTCGGCTCGGGGGCAATCAAGACCCGTCAGGACATGGGCGACCTGGTGTTCGACAACCTGGACAGCTGGTTCGCGGGGAGGGGCGCGATCACGCCTGTGCGATAGACACAAGAATTTTGGGAGGAGAGAAAACCATGAAGATGATCGGAAGAAACCTGACCGCAGGTCTTGCGGTGCTGGTCGGCATGTCGATGCCGGCGTTCGCGCAGGAGGCCGCGGTGACGGTGGTGCTCGGCGACGAGCCCGCGACCCTGGACCCCTGTTATACGGCGGCCCGCTCCAACGGGCTGGTGGCCCTGGGCAATCTCTACGAGGGGCTGACGGCGCGCGACCACGATACCGGCGCGCTCGGAGAGGGCCTTGCCGTGTCCTGGACCGACCTCGACGAGACCAGCTGGCAGTTCACGCTGCGCCCCGGCGTGACGTTTCACGATGGCACCGCCATGACCGCCCAGGCGGTGAAGCACTCCATCGACCGGACGCTGAACGCCAACCTGACCTGCGAGAACCGCACAAAGTTCTTTGGCGACTCCAGTCTCGATGTCGAGGTGGTGGATGAGGCCACCATCATCATCCGGACCCCCGAGCGCGACCCGACACTGCCGCTCAAGCTGTCGAACCTGATGGTCCACTCGGCCGACGTGCCGATGGACGCCGAGGTGCGCAGCGCTCCGGGCACGGGCCCCTACCGCCTGGATGACTGGGCCGCGGGCCAGGCGGTCGAGATGTCTGCCTTCGCCGACTACTGGGGCGGCGCGCCGAGCGTGGCGAAAGGCACGTTCATCTGGCGTTCCGAATCCTCCGTCCGGGCGGCGATGATCGCCCAGGGAGAAGCCGACCTGGCACCTTCGGTCGCCTCGCAGGACGTGACCGACGAGTTCGGCGTTGCCTATCCCAATGCCGAGACGATCCGGCTCAACCTCGACCAGCTGAAGCCCCCGCTCGACGACCGGCGCGTGCGCGAGGCGATCAACCTGGGCATCGACCGCCAGGCGATGCTCGGCACGGTCATCAGCAAGGATGCCTCGCTGGCCACGCAGATCATCATTCCGGCGATCCCCGGCTGGAGCGAGGACGTGCGCCAGTGGGAGTATGACCCCGAGCGGGCCAGGGCGCTTCTCGAAGAGGCCCGTGCCGACGGCGTGCCGGTGGACGCCGAGATCCAGCTCGTCGGCCGGATCGGCCACTTTCCCAACGCGGCCGAGTTCCACGAGGTCGTCAAGATCATGCTCAACGACATCGGCCTCAACGTGAACCTGCAATGGTTCGAGGCGGCCGCCAAGAACCGGATGCAGGTGAAACCCTTCGACGAAGACCGGCTGCCGCAGATCATCGTCGACCAGCATGACAACACCTCGGGCGACCCGGTGTTCTCGCTGCCGGCACGGTGGAGCAGCGAGGGCAGCCAGTCCAAGACGAGCGATGCAGATCTTGACCGGCTGATGTCCGAGGCATCCCAGGCCACCGGCGCGGACCGCGTCGAGAAATGGAAGGCCGTCGCCAGGAAGATTGATGAAATCCTGCCGGATGCGATGATGTTCCATATGGTCGGCTACGCAGCCGTCGGCGATCGTATCGACTTCACGCCGACGATGTTCACCAACAGCTCGATCGCGCTCTCGAAGATCGAACTGAAATAATCGGCCGACCTCGCCTCTCCGGCTCGAGGCCGGGCCGGAGAGGCGAAACTGGAGAGACAGATGCTTCTAGACTTCGTGCTGCGCCGCCTGTTCTTCGCCTTCATCGCGATGCTCGGTCTGCTCGTTCTCGTTTTCGTCATGGCGCGGCTGACCGGCGACCCGGCGCTTCTGTATCTCCCGGAAACGGCCTCCGCCGAGATGCGGCAGCAGTTCCGCGAAGTCCACGGGCTGAACGACCCGATACATGTTCAGCTCTACCACTACCTGCTCAACTCCCTGCAGCTGGATTTCGGAACCTCCCTGCGCCGCAACATCCCTGCCATGGAAGCCGTGATGCAGGCCTTTCCCTGGACGCTCAGGCTGGCAGGCATCACGGTCGTGCTCGCCATGATCGTCGCCTTCCTGGTCGGTCCGCTCGCCGCCTACCGGCCGAGTTCGGTGTTCGATCGTATCGCCAGCGTCCTGTCGCTGGCCGCCGCGAGCACGCCCGACTTCTGGCTGGCGATCATGGCGATCCTGTTCTTCTCGGTGCAGCTCGGGCTGCTTCCGACATCCGGCACCGGCGGGGTCGAATACTGGATCCTGCCCATCGGGGTGCTGATGTTCAAGATCACCGGCACGACCACCCAGGTCGTGCGGGGGGCGATGATCACCAGCCTTGCCTCGCCCTATGTGAAGGCCGCCCGCGCCAAGGGCATGCCGGAAGGGCGCGTGATCTTCGTCCATGCCCTCCGGAACTCCGTGATCTCGGCCGTCACGGTTGCCGGAGACCAGACAAGGGGCCTCATCAACGGGGCCGTCATCGTCGAAACGATCTTCGGCTGGCCCGGCGTCGGAAAGCTGATGATCGACGCCATCGTGCAGCGGGATTTCGCCGTGCTCCAGGCCGCGGTCATCGTCACCGCGGCAAGCATCTTCCTGCTGAATATCGTGATCGACATCATCTACACCCTCCTCGATCCGCGCATCAAAGTTTAATCCCTCAAGAGATCGGCACACCATGAGCGGCAGCGACCAATCCACCAATGCGGAACCGACAGCGGAGGCCGAGCGCTCGCGCGTCCTCGGCGTGATGCGGTCGGTGTCGGGCTTCTTCCGGCTGCTCTCCGGCGATCTCTTCGCGTCGATCGCCTTCGCCTTCCTGGTCACCCTCATCGGGGCCGCCATCATCGGCCCGATCTTCATGGACACGCAGTCCTCGGGCATGAACCTGTCGATGCGCAACGCGCCACCCTTCACCACCGGCGCCGGGATCGAGTACATCCTGGGCGGTGACCTCCTCGGTCGGCCGATCCTTCCGCGCATCCTCATCGCGGCTCGGACGACGCTGACAATCTCGCTGTGTGTCGTCGCGCTCTCGCTGGTGGTGGGCACGCTCTTCGGGGTCATCGCGGGCTACTACAGCGGGCGCGTGGGCAGCGTGATCATGCGGGGCGCCGATCTGGTGATGAGCTTTCCCTCGCTGCTGCTCGCCATGATCGTCCTCTACGTGCTCGAACCCTACGTGCTCAACGTCGTCATCGTTCTCGCGATCACCCGAACACCCGTCTACATCCGTGTCGCGCGGGCGGAGGTGCTGGAGGTCAAGGAGCGGCTCTTCGTCGAGGCCGCGCGCTCGATCGGGGCGAGCGACTTCAGGCTGCTGTTCAAGCATGTCACGCCGATCATCCTGCCCACGCTCTTTACCGTGGCGTCGCTCGACCTCGCCAACGTCATGCTCGCGGAATCGTCCCTGAGCTTCCTCGGCATCGGCGTTCAGCCGCCCGACTACACCTGGGGGGTGATGGTCGCCAGCGGGCGTAACTACCTGACCTCGGCCTGGTGGCTGGCCTTCTGGCCCGGGCTCGCCATCCTCCTGACAGCCCTCTCGGCGAACCTCCTGTCGAGCTGGATGCGCATCGCGATGGACCCGAAACTCAGCTGGCGCCTTGAGCGCCGCTCGCGGAAGAAGACCGGACAAGGGCGCACGGGCCTCGCGCCGAAAGGGGCCAACCAGTGACCGAACCGGGCAACACCCCCGAGCGCCGCGCGCCCGCCGGCGACCTGCTCGACATCCGCGACCTGCGTGTGGAGTTCCGGCTCGGCACGCGCGTCGTCCACGCCGTCAATGGCGTCAGCCTGACGGTGAAGCGCGGCGAGACCCTGGTGGTTCTGGGCGAAAGCGGATCCGGCAAGAGCATCACCTTCGAAGCGGTGACGGGTATCCTCGATACGCCGCCGGGCCACGTGACCGGCGGGTCGGCCCGCTTCGACAATCAGAACCTCTTCGAGCTCTCCGACCGCGCAAGACGAAAGATCTGCGGGCGCCATATCGGCATCGTGATGCAGGATCCGCTCTCGGCGCTGAACCCGGTCTACACCGTCGGCTTCCAGCTGGCCGAGATGTCGCGGGTTCACATGGGCATGTCCAAGGCCTCGGCCAATGCCCGCGCGCTCGAGATGCTGCGCAAGGTCGGCATCCCGGATGCGGAAAGCCGGTTCAACAGCTACCCGCACGAGTTTTCGGGGGGGATGCGCCAGCGGCTGCTGATCGCGATGGCCATTGCCGTGAACCCGGAGCTGATCATCGCCGACGAGCCCACGACGGCGCTGGACGTTACCGTCGAGGCCCAGATCCTCGCCTTGCTGCGCGATCTCCGGGAGCAGACCGGGGTCGGCCTGGTGATCATCACCCATTCCATGGGGGTCGCCGCCGAGGTCGCGGACCGAGTCTGCGTCATGTATGCCGGGAAGGTCGTCGAAACAGCCGATGTCAGGTCGATCTTCGGCAATGCGGCGCATCCCTACACCCAGGGCCTGCTCAACTCGATCCCGCACCAGATGTCCGGCCAGCGGCTGACGCCGATCCCCGGCCAGCCACCCGATCTCGCCAATCTCCCCGCCGGCTGCCCGTTTCATCCGCGATGCGGTTTCGCCCGCGACCAGTGCCGCACCGAGGCACCGGCCTTGCGTGCCTTCGGCAAGGCCGAGCACCAGGTCGCCTGCCATTTCGCCGAAACCGTTGCGGCCCTCCCCGGCGCCACCTCAAAGGCAGGTCACGGCCAATGAACATGATCCCCCGGACACACTCCCAGGAGGCCGCGCAGGAGGTTCTGCGCGTCGAGGACCTGGAAAAGCACTATCCGATCCGCGGCGGCTTCCTGTCGAGGACCGACCTTGCGATCCAGGCGGTCAACGGCGTCAGCTTCTCGCTCAGGCGCGGCGAGACGCTCGGCATCGTCGGGGAGAGCGGCTGCGGAAAGTCGACGGTCTGCCGGACCGTGATGAAGCTGACCGAGCCCACCGGCGGCCGGATCTTCTCGATGGGCCATGACATCACCGATCTCACGCGCGCCCAGATGCGTCCGCATCGCCGGAACCTGCAGATGGTGTTCCAGGATCCGATGTCGTCGCTGAACCCGCGCATGACCGCCGAGGAGATCGTGGCGGAGCCGATGCAGGTGCACGGCACGCTGAGGGGGGCGGCGGCGCGCAAGCGCGTGGCGGAATTGCTGGGCAAGGTCGGCATCGCCAGGGCGTCGCTCGGCAAGTATCCGCACGAGTTCTCGGGCGGCCAGCGCCAGCGCA
Source organism: Vannielia litorea (assembly GCF_900142295.1). Lineage (NCBI taxonomy): Bacteria > Pseudomonadati > Pseudomonadota > Alphaproteobacteria > Rhodobacterales > Paracoccaceae > Vannielia > Vannielia litorea. Next base: position 2,828,737 of record NZ_FSRL01000001.1, on the reverse strand, counting down.
TCGCCATCGCCCGCGCCCTGGCGCTCGACCCCTCCGTCATCGTCTGCGACGAGGCGGTCTCGGCGCTCGATGTCTCGATCCAGGCCCAGATCCTCAACCTCTTCAAGGAACTGCAGCAGGACCTGGGCCTCGCCTATCTCTTCATCTCGCACGACCTCGCGGTCATGGAGTATCTCTGCGACCGCGTGGCCGTCATGTACCTTGGCCGGATCGTGGAGATCGCCGAGGTTGCCCGGATCTTCTCCGAACCCAAGCATCCCTACACCCGCGCCCTGCTGTCCTCCGTCCCCCGGCCGGACCCGGACCACGACCGCAGCGGGCGGGTCGTGCTCACCGGCGAGGTTCCCAGCCCGATCCGCCCGCCCAGCGGATGCTATTTCAGAACCCGATGCGCCCACGCGACAGCCCATTGCGCCGAGGTTCCCCCGCCCCTCCGGACCATGGGCCCGAAGGAGAAGGTAGCCTGCCACCTTCATGATCCCGAAGCCCGGCAAAAGATGCTCGGGTAAGCCCCCTAAGCACGGGCCAGGGCAAGCCCGACTTCGGACCGGAGGCTTGCCGAAGCCCGGTGACCAAATTGCCGGAGCCGTGCAACGATGCTCCTGCCCACTGCGCAGCGGGGCCTGGCGCGGCCGGCAAACGGGCCGACAACGCGCTGCCGTTCCGATCGGTCGCACGTCCGAAGCTGGACCGGAAACCGGGTCCTAAACCTGGAAAGACCTGCGCCCATCCCGTTTGCGGCTGCGCGCCTGTCGCAACAGCACGGGCCGGCCCGCCCGGTCAGAACCAGGCCACGACGTCTTCCATCGTCCGGCGGGACTTGGGAAACTCGGGCTCCTTGGCGCGGTATCCGAAGGCGAACATCACGGCGGGTTTCCATTGGCTTGTATCGACGCCGAAGTGCGCGCCGAGGGTGTCGGTGGTCTGAGCCATGTCGAAACCCTCGATCGGGCAGGAGTCGACGCCAAGCAGCGCGCCTGCGGTTATCATGTTGGCCAGCACGATATAGGCCTGCTTGCCCGACCAGTCGGTGATTTCGCGGTCGGTCGTGATGTCGTGGTCGATACGCTGGAACTTGCCGTAGGCGCCGTTGAAGACGTCGATGATGTCTTCCGGCAGGTGCTTCACGTGGCGGTAGTGATCCACGAGGTACTCCGAACCGGCCGTCATGGTTGCGGCGGTGCTGGCGAGGATGATCCCGAAGTGGCTGGCGGTTCCCAGCTGGCCGGACGTGCCGCTCATCATGCCGTTGGCGCCCCAGGAGAACGCGCGAAGAAGCTCCCGCTTTTCCGGGCTTTGGACAAGCAGGATCCGGAAGGGCTCGTGGCCGAAAGACGTGGGCGAGAGGCGGCCGGCTTCGAGAATGGTCGCGAAGGTCTCGTCATCGACCTTGCGATCGGCGTCGAAGACCTTGGTGGCATGGCGGAAGTTGAAGGCGTCGATGATCTGGGCGCGAACATCGAGGGTGGATGTGGTGATAGCGTTCATGGGCCGCTCCATTGGCATTGGATGTTGTTCGCCGCGAGACATAACGTTTGCGCATGGCGATAAAATCCTGGCAAAACAGGTTTGAGTTTTCGGTTTCAAAGGATAATCGCCCATGGAAACGGACAATCTGCGGCTCTTCGTGATGGCTGCGGAGCGGCTGAACATCAGCGCAGCGGGGCGCGAGCTGGGACTGGCCCCGGCGGTTGCCAGCGCACGGCTGGCTAAACTCGAACAGGAGCTCGGCGTGGAATTGCTGCGGCGGACCACGCGCAAGGTGGCGCTCTCCATCGAAGGCGCGGATTTTCTGCCCTATGCAAGGGAAATACTGGCACAGGCCGAGGCCGCACGGGCCGCGCTGGGCGGTGTCGGTGCCGGGCCGCAAGGCACGTTGCGGTTTGCCGCGCCGAGCAGCTTCGCCCAGCTGCACATCATGCCGCTCCTGCCGGAGTTCCATGACCGATACCCGGAGCTAACCCTCGATCTGCGCCTCTCGGACACGCGGTTCGACGCCATCGAGGGCAGTTTCGATCTTGCGCTGCGCAGTGCGCCGCTGGCCGAGAGCAGCCTGAAGGGGCGCAAGCTGTCGGAGGACAGGCGGGTGCTCTGTGCTGCGCCCCGCTATCTGGAGCAGCACGGCATGCCCGAAACGCCGGAGGCCCTGCATGCGCACAGGTTCATCTCGTGGCGCAGGCCGGACAGGCGCGAGCTGATCGGGCCCGAGGGCGCGACGGTGCCGCTCGATCCGCGTGCAATGACCTGCCGGGTGCTGGTCGACGATGGCGCGGCGCAGCGCGAGGCAACCCTGGCCGGGGCCGGCCTTTCGATCAATTCGCTGTGGAGCGTGGCGCATGAGATCGCCGCCGGGCGCCTTGTGCGCGTGCTTCCAGACTGGCGTTCGAACGACCGTTCGGTGCTGTGGCTGGTCTACCCCCGGTCGAACGTGCTGACCCCGAAGACGCGCACCTTCATCGACTTCCTGGTCGAACATCTCGGCGGGCGGTCGGACTGGTAGTCCGCTACAGGCTGTCGAGATAGGCGTCCTCGCCCTCGATGAGCCTGTCGATCAGCGCATGGAGGCTTTGCATCTGCTTCGCAGACAGCTTGCGGGAAAAATGCGCGTTGTTCTCCTGCACCAAGGGGTGGCAGGCGCGCAGTTTGGCCTCGCCCTCGGCCGTGAGGCTCAGTTGCCGGTTGCGCCCATCGTTCTGATCGAGCGTCACCTCGATCAACCCGTCGCGGGACATCGCCTTGATGAGCCGCGACAGCATGGGCCGGGTGACGCCCAGATTGTCGGCGATGCCGGAGGGGCTGGATCTGTTCTCGAGCCCGATGCTGCTGAGCACACACCATGTGAGCCGGGTGAGGCCCTGGGTGGCCAGCGTCGCTTCCAGCCGCTGCTGCATGAGCCGGGCGGTGCGGCTGAGCTTGAAGCCGATTTGCTGGCGCAGGGCATAGGGCGCCGTGCGGGACGTGTCCGCCAAGTCGTCTGCCACGTGAGACTCCGTTGTTCTGGACCGGATGGCCTTGCGAGATTCAGATTGCCAAAAGTAATTAACTTAGGCAACAATAATCAGGATTAACCGTATAGCCAGAATCGAGACAGCCATGGGCATCCGACTGTTTTCCAGCAAGAACCGCCCCGTCCACATGGGCAGCTACCCCTCGGAGCTGCTGGCGCGGACGCGGGTGATGCCCGACCTGGCTGCGGTGCCGGCCTTCGAGCCGCTGTCGTTCGACCGCTCGGAGGCGCCGGAGTCCATCGTCAACGCGATGCGCGAGCATCAGGCGATGATGGACGTGATCCGCGACGGCATCGTGAACCCCGCGGTTTCGGCCTGCCCGACGGATCCGGTGGAGCGCGCCAACCACATCAAGGCCTTCTCATACTTCGCCGATGCGGCGGTGACGGGGGTGTGCCTCTTGCCGGAGGCCGCCGTGCTCGCCGAGCCGCACCGCAACCCCGATGTCGCGCGGCTGGCCTCGGAGTTGCAGACCCGCCAGACCAAGACATTTGCCGCCGGGGTGGATCAGATCATGGCCGATCTGAAGGAGTCGGCCGAGGCGCCGCCTTCCTCCATCGAGGGGCACAGCCATGCGGTGGTCTTTCTCTATGAAAACCCGCGCGACCCGATGGAGGATGAGCCGGGGACGGCTTGGTTTGCCGATGCCTACGCCCATCGCGCGGCCCTGCTGGCCACGGAGACAGCGACGGTGCTGGCCAACTACCTGCGGGTGCTGGGCCGTGACGCGCGGGCGCATACGGCCTCCTGCTCGGATGTGGACCTGAACAGGCTCGCCGTGGCGGCGGGGCTGGTGACGGTGGAGAACGGCGTGCTGACCCACCCCTACATCGGCACGCGTTTCGGGCTGGCGGCGATCACCACCCGCTTCGAGCTGGCGCCGGACCTGCCCTTGGTGCCGCTGGGCCAGCAACCAAAGAGCGCCTTCGGCACGGCGTGGAAGCTGGGGCGGGGCTTCGCCAAGAATGCCTCCAACGCGGTGCCCTACAAGGGCCGGCGCTTCGTGGACGGGGCGCATCCCTTCGAAAAGCTCAAGCGGGTCGATCAGCCCACGACCTATATCGACGAGCCCAACGTGGCACGCGTGCCCAAGCGGGCCGACATGTTTGCCCGCTCGGTCTTCGGCGATCTGGGCAAGCACGTGCAGGATGGCGCGCGCGGCGGGCACTACGTGTTCAAGGCCGCGCCCTCGACCGCGCAGCGGCGGGCACTGGGGGCCTTCACCCTGCTGCAGGATGGCGAGTCCGCGCCCCGGAAGGCGCGGATCGACCCGCAGGAGGCGGCGGAGCTGGTGAAGGCCACGAGCTACTTTCTGGGGCTGGATGCGGTGGGGATCTCGCGCTGCCCGGAGTGGACATGGTACAGCCATGACGCGCGGGGCGAGCCGATCGTGCCCGAGCATGACCACGCGATCAGCATGATCGTGGACCAGGGCTACGAGACGATGGAGGGCTCCTCGGGCGATGACTGGATCGCGGTGGCGCAATCCATGCGGGCCTACCTGCGGTTCTCGCTTCTGGGCGGGGTGATCGCCCGGCAGATCCGCAACCTCGGCTACAAGGCCAAGGCCCATTCGGTGATGGATGGCGAGGTGCTTCAGCCGCCCCTGCTTCTGCTCGCGGGCCTGGGCGAGGTCAGCCGGATCGGCGAGGTGATCCTGAACCCCTTCCTCGGGCCGCGGCTGAAATCGGGCGTGGTGACGACAGACCTGCCGATGGCCCATGACAAGCCCATCGACTTCGGCCTGCAAACGTTCTGCAACAGCTGCAACAAATGCGCCCGCGAGTGCCCCTCCGGGGCAATCACCGCCGGGCCGAAGCTGATGTTCAACGGCTACGAGATCTGGAAATCCGACAGCCAGAAATGCACCACCTACCGGATCACCACGCCGGGCGGCGCGATGTGCGGGCGCTGCATGAAGACCTGCCCGTGGAACCTCGAGGGCCTGTTCAAGGAGGAGCCGTTCCGCTGGGTGGCGATGCACATGCCGCAGGCCGCGCCGGTGCTCGCCAGGCTGGACGACTACGTCGAGAACGGCAGCCTGAACCCGGTCAAGAAATGGTGGTGGGATCTGGAGTTGCAGAAGGACGGGGCCTATCGCCCGACCGAGCGGGAGGTGAACGCCCGGTCGCTGCAAAAGGATCTGAACCTGAAATACGAGGATCAGACGCTGGCCGTCTATCCCGCGCCGCTGGCGCCGCCGCCGCACCCCTACCCGTTCCCGATGGATCGGGAGGCGGGGATCGAGGCCTACCAGGCGATGATCACCGCCGATGAGTACCGGCGGCGGGCCAGCGAGGGCACGCTGGAGCCGTTCCTGCACCGCTACACCGCCGATGGCGAGAGCCCGGTGATCCAGGTGACGGTCTCGAAGGTGGAGCCCATTGCGGAGGGGGTGGTGAAATACGAGTTCCGCCCGGTGGACGGCAAGCCGCTGCCCGAATGGCAGGCCGGGGCGCATCTGGATATCGTGGTGGCGCCGGATTTCCTGCGGCAATACTCGCTCTCGGGCAATCCGGCCGATCGTGACCACTTCCAGATCGCGGTGCTGCGCGAGGAGTCCGGGCGGGGCGGCTCCAAACTGCTGCAACGGATCTTCAGCGAGGGGCGGCGGGTCTTCGTTTCCAAGCCGATCAACCACTTTCCGCTGGTGCCGGAGGCGACCCATTCGGTGCTGTTGGGCGGCGGCATCGGCATCACCCCGATGATCGCCATGGCCCATGAGCTGCACGCGCAGGGCAGGTCCTTCGAGCTGCATTACTCGGGGCGGTCGCGGGAGACGATGGGCTTCCTGCCCGATCTCGCGGGCTTTCCCTGGGCCGACAGGGTGCAGCTTCATGTCTCCTGCGAGGGCACGCGGCTGGACCTGTCGGCAATCATGGCGGGCTACGAACCCGGGTGGCACCTCTATACCTGCGGCGGCGACCGCTACATGAGCGCGGTGATGGAGGCGGCCGAGGCGGCCGGTTTTCCGGAGGAGGCGCGGCACCTGGAGTATTTCGCCGTGCCCGAGCAGCCGGACTACGTGAATCATCCGTTCGAGATCCGGCTCACGAAGTCGGGCAAGCAGTTCACCGTTCCGGCCGACCGCTCGGCGGCGGATGTGCTGCTGGAGAAGGGCTACCCGATCGACCTGAAGTGCTCCGACGGGATCTGCGGGGTCTGCAAGTGCGGGCTGGTCTCGGGCGAGGTGGAGCACCGGGATTTTGTGCTGTCCAAGGCGCAGCGCGAGACCGGGATCATCCTGTGCCAGTCGCGTGCAGCAATGGAGAACGGCGTGCTGGAGCTCGATCTCTGAGCCCGCGCGTGCGCGTGCGCCCCGCGCTGCCGCGAGAGAGTGAGGCCATTGCCGGAGCGCCCGGCAATGGCCTTTTTCGTTACTCAGGCCGGACGGCGACGTTGAGGAGCGCGGGCCTGCGGTTGCCCCGGATCTCCTCCAGGGCCTCTTCCAGCGCGGCGGGCAGGTCCTCGGCCCGCTCGACGCGGCGGGCCCAGAGCCCGCAGGCCTCGGCCACGGCGGCATGGTCGGGGTTGTCGCCGAACTCGGTCAGCGGCACGGTCTCGGCGCCAGCGGTCACGCCGTCGGGATAGACCTCGAGGGCGGAGAGCCGCACCGCGTCCCAGCCGGAGTTGTCGAGCACCACGGTCAGTAGCGGGAGCTTGTTGGCCCGCGCGATCTGGTGGCAGACCACCGGGTTGGCAAAGAGATGCGAGCCGTCGCCGACCACGCTCACCACGAGCCGGTCGCGGTCGGCCAGTTGCGCGCCGAGCGCGGCAGGCACGCCCCAGCCCAGGCCGCCGGCGGGGGTGTTGCCGAAGAACCGGTTGGCCTTGAGCCCCGGATAGAAGGGCGCGGGCGCGCCGCGCTCGGTAAAGACCACGCCATCCTCCCCGAGGATCGCGGCAACGCATTGGGCAACGAAGGCCTTGCTGGCCGCCCCCGTGGAGCCCGCCTCTGCCGCCTTGGCGACGCGGGCGAGGTAGGCGGCATGGGCCTCGGCAATCGGCGCGGTATCGCGCGGCGGTCGGGGCAGGGCGCGGAGCGCTGCGTCAAGCGCGCCCAGGGTGGCGGCGGTGTTGCCGGCAAGGCCGAGGGTGGTGCGGTAGGAGCGCACGGGCATGCGGCTGTGCAGCGGGTCGGGGCCGAGGTGGATGACCTTGGCGCCGGGCGCCGGGCGGTTCTGGTGCTCGATCCAGGCGACCGGCGCATCGACCACGAGCACCACGTCGGCCTCGGGCAGCCGCCTGGAGAGGTCGGGCCCGACCGCCATCGGGTGGGTCCCGCGAAATACCTTGCGGGTGGCAAAGACCTCGGCCACGGGCAGCGCGTGCGCTTCGGCGATCTGCTCGAGGGCGGCGGCCACCTTGCCGCCCGGATCGCCGCGCTGGCAGATGACGAGCGGGCGCTCGGCTTCGGCCAGCCAGCGGGCGGCGGTGGCGATATCTTCGGCGTCGGCCGCGCCCTGCCGGGAGGGCACCTGAAGCGGGCCGGTCTCGGGGTCGGGGGCGGTCAGCTCGGTCAGGGGTTCACGCGGCAGGCTCAGGTAGACCGGGCCGGCGGGCTCGCTCCTGGCGATCGCCAGCGCGCGGGAGACCAGCGCAGGCACGGTCTCGGGGTAGCGCAGCTCGAAGTGCCACTTCACCATGTCACGAACCATCATCGCCTGGTCGAACTGCTCCTGCCCATACTGGATGGGCGTCCGCCGGGCGCCGGGCCTGTCGTGCTCGGTGAGCGGGGTGCGGCCCGACATCAGGATCACCGGCACATCGTCGGCGCGGGCGTTGATCATGCCCATCACGCCATTGGCGAGCCCCACGTTGACATGCACCATGGCGGCCTGCGGGCGGCCCGTCATCAGCCAGTAGCCGTGGGCCATGGCCACCAGCGCGGCCTCATGCGGCACGACCAGCGGCTCGGGCAGATCGGGCGAGCCGGTGCCCACCCGCGCATAGGCCTCGACGACCGGGGCAAAGTCGCTGCCCGCATTGGCGAGAAAGTAGTCGATCCCCTGTGCCTTCAGGCTGCGCAGCAGCAGCTCGCCGCCCGAGATGCCGTTGTTGAGATCCTTCATGACGCAGTTCCTTGTGCTCGGTGAGGGGCGGCTGGCCGGTCCGGCGCCTTGCCCGGATGGCGGTCAGACCCGTTGCAGCCTCTCGCGCACGGCCAGGACCGAGGAGTAGGTGGAGACGCAATAGGGCACGAGAAAGGTCAGGGCGATGCGGGCGAGGGTACCCCCGTCGACCGTGCCCGAGACCAGGCGGTGACCGTGGTTGATGAGCGCCAGGACGACGCCGACGACAAGCGCGATCCGGGCCGCGCGGATGACCACGCTGCGCCCGGTGGCCACCTGCCACCAGCCGGGCCAGGGCTCCTGCACCTGCGCGGTCACAGCAAGAAACCTCCGGGCCCGGAGATCGAATGGGCCTCGGTGAAGGCCAGCACGCCCTCATAGCCGAGGTTGCGCCCGATGCCCGAGTTCTTGAAGCCACCGAAGGGGCCGCGCCCGTCCTGTGCCATGGGCCCATGGCCGTTGAGATAGGTGTATCCCGCCTCGAGCCTGCGGGCGACGCGCAGGGCGCGCTCGGGGTCCGGGGTCCAGACCGAGGAGCAGAGGCCGAAGGCGCTGTCATTGGCCAGCGCGATGGCCTCCTCGTCGCTGCGGAACGTCATGATCGGCAGGCAGGGGCCGAACTGCTCCTCGCGCACGATGGAGAGGCCCGGATCGGCGTTGTAGACAATCGTGGGTTTCTGGAAGTAGCCGCCCCCCGCATAGAGCGCCTCGTCGGGCACCTGCCCGCATTCGCGCACCTCGGCCCCCTTGGCGCGGGCCTCGGCGATCATGTCGGTAACGACCTTCAGCTGCCTGGCGTTGTTCACCGGCCCCATCGTGGTTTCGGGCAGCAGCCCGTCGCCCACCACGGCCCGCTCGCAGGCGGCGGTGAAGCCCTCGATCACCTCGTCGTAGCGGCTTTCGTGCACGTACATCCGCTTCAGCGCCATGCAGATCTGCCCCGAAGAGCCGAAGGCGCCCCAGTACATGCGGTCGAAGGCGGCCTCGTCCAGCTCGATGTCGTCGAGCATCAGCGCCGCGTCATTGCCGCCAAGCTCGAGGGTCACGGGGGTAAGGTTCTCTGCGGCAACCTTCATCACGTGGCGGCCCACCGGCACCGAGCCGGTGAAGTTGACCTTGCGCACCAGCGGATGACCGGTGAGCGCGTCTCCGATCTCGCCGCTGGAGCCGGTGATGACATTGACCACGCCGGGCGGGAGCATCCGGGCGATGATCTCGAGCGTCAGCATGGGGGCCAGCGAGGAATTCTGGGCCGGTTTCACCACCACCGTGTTTCCCGCCACCAGAGCCTGGGGCAGCTTGGCCCCGAGGATCGAGAGCGGCCAGTTCCACGGCACGATCAGCGCCGCAACGCCGCGCGGCTGGCGGGTGATGATGGTGTCGAACGGCGGGCCGGCCTTGGCGGGCCCCATCCGCTCGTCCACCGCCATGCGCTCGCCATAGGCGGCGGCCAGCATGAAGCGGTCGCCAAGGCGGGACATTTCGAGCAGGGTCTCGCGGGCGATCTTGCCGTGCTCGCGGGTGAAGAGGCGGGAGCGGTACTTGACGTCTTCCTCGTCGGCGGTGAGCGCCGCCGCAACCTGGCGCAGGAGCGCGGCGCGCGCCTCGAAGCCCAGGTCGGCCCAAGTCGGGAAGGCTGCATGGGCAGCCTCGACCGCGGCATTCACATCCTCGGCGGTGGCTGCGGCGGCGCGGCCGACAAGCTCGGCGGGGCGGGCGGGGTTGTAGAGGTCGTGCATCGCGCCGCCCGAGGCGGGGCGGCTCTCGCCGTTCACCCAGATCCCGGTTTCGACGATCCGGTCGATGTTGCTCATGCCGGTATTCTCCAACTCTGTTTCTTCTTGTGGGGGCGCGGCCCGGCGGGCGGCCGGGACGCGCGGTCCTTTGGCCTCAGCCAAACATCCTGTCGGGCAGGTAAAGGGCGATGCCGGGGATCAGCAGGATCAGCGCCACGGCGACGAACATGGCAATCCAGAACGGCCAGATGCCGCGGAAGATCGTGTTCAGCGAGACCGTGGGCGCGATGCCCTTCACCACGAAGACGTTCACCCCGACCGGCGGCGAGATCAGCGCCATTTCGAGCACGATCACCATCAGCACCCCGAACCAGATCAGGTCGACGCCCAGGGTTTCGAGCAGCGGCTGCACCAGCGGCACCGTCAGCACGAGGATGGCGAAGCCCTCCATGAACGTGCCCAGCACGATGAAGACCAGCAGGATCGCGATGACCACCTCCATCGCGCCGAACCCCTGCGCCGCGACCCATTGGGACATGGCATAGGTGACCCCGGTGAAGCCGACGAAGGTCTTGAACACGAAGGCCCCGAAAAGGATGAAGAACACCATGCCGGTGGATTGCAGCGTGCTGGTGGTCACCTCCTTCAGGTTGGCCCATGTCAGCGAGCGGCGCAGCAGGCAGACCAGCAGCGCCAGGAAGGCCCCGATGCCCGCCGCCTCGACCGCCGAGAAGACGCCGGTGTAGATGCCGCCGATGGTGAGCACGATGATCCCGATGATCCAGAGCGCCCGCAGGAGGGCGGCCATCCGCTGCGCCAGGCTCTCCGCGCCCATCGCGCGCGGAGCCTTGGAAGGCTTCAGCGAGACCACGATGTAGATGGCCACGATGAAGAGCGCGGTGAGCAGGAGGCCGGGCAGGATGCCGGCCATGAACAGCCGTCCGATGCTCTCTTCGGTGAGGATCGCGTAGATCACGAAGCCCGCGGACGGCGGGATCAGAATGCCCAGCGTGCCCCCCGCCGCGATGGCGCCGGTGGCCAGCCCGTCGTGGTAGTTGAAGCGCTGCATCTCCGGCAGGCTGACGCGGCCCATGGTGAGCGCTGCCGCGAGCGAGGAGCCCGAGAGCGCCGAGAAGCCCGCGCAGCCGACGATGGTGGCCGAGGCGAGTCCGCCCTTGAGGTGGCCGATCCAGCTGTGGGCGGCGTCGTAGAGATCGCGGCTCATGCCCGAGATACCGGCCAGGTTGCCCATCAGGATGAAGAGCGGCAGGATCGTGAGATTGTAGTTGGTGGCCTCGCCAAAGATCTCGCCCGCCACCACCGGCAGGCTGGCGGCCGGGCGGATCAGGTAGATGCCCACCGCGCCGACCAGCAGCATGGCGGCCCCCACCGACATGCGCAGGAACAGCAGGACAAGAAGGGAGGCAAAGCCGAGAAGGGCAATCGTCGTGGTATCCATCAGCCATTGTCCTCGTTGGGGTCTTGGCCCGACCAGTGCCTGAGGCCGGTCAGGAGCTGGTAGAGCAGCAGGGCCGTCATCACCGCCAGCGCGGCGGAGAGCAGGTAGTAGAACGGCGTGTGGACGATGCCGAGGTTCGGCGTCACCGCGCCGCAGGGCAGGCCGCAGGCGCCCTTGACGGCCAGGGCCCATGCCGCGAAGCCGCAGATGGCCACGCTGAGGGCGCGCACCAGAAGGTCGGTGAGCCGCTTCGTCCGGCGCCCGGCCACGGCCGAGAGGATATCCACGCTGATATGCGCCCCGTGCACCGCGCCATAGGTCACGCCGGCGGCCACGATGACGACAAGCGAGAGCGACGACATGTCGCCGATGCCGAAGATCGGATCACGCAGGGCGTAGCGCCAGAAGACCGCCACCACGGTGATGAACATCAGCGCAAAAAGCGCGACCCCGCCCAGGACCGCGAAGCCATTGGCGATGGTGCCGAACCACCGCCCCCAGGGGGCGGTGGCCTTTGCCGGCTTGGCGGCGCTCATGGCTCACTCGCCCTTGAACAGGCGGGCGAGGTCGGCCCCGGTCATGCCCTGGCCGAGGTCGGTGGCCATCCACTCATCGAGGGCAGGCTGGATCGCCGCATCCCAGCGGGCCCGTTCCTCGGCGGAAAGCTCGATGATCTCCACGCCGTTCTCGCGCGCAACCTCGATGCCGCGTTCGGCCATGTCGCGGTAGATCTGGCCGCCCTTCATCGAGAGCCACTTGCCCGAGGCCTCGTCGACCCAGCCCTTCTCCTCCTCGGTGAGCGCGTTGTAGACACCCTTGTTCATCATCAGAACAAAGGCACTGCCGGCACCGGGGATGTTGGTGGTCATGTAGTTGGCCGGCTCATGCATCTTGAACGACATGGTGGCCGAGGGGTCGATGGAGACGGCGTCGACGACGCCGTTGGCGAGGTTCTGGTTGATCTCCGAGACCGGCTGGGAGACCGAGGAGGCGCCGAGGGCTTCGGTGAAGGGAATGTCCTGCGCCGAGGTCACACGCACCAGCAGGCCCTGCATGTCTTCGAGCGTCCGCACCGCCTTGTCCTTGGTATAAAGCACCTGCGGGTCATTGGCCCAGACGGCCAGCAGCTTGGCATCGAACTCGGCCTCGATCGGCTCGATGGCGCGCCACATCGCCTCGGTGCACTCCAGCGCATCGCCGCACATGCCGGGCGTGGTGATCGCGGTGGTGATCGGGAAGATCTGGGCGGTGTAGCCGGGCAGGTGGAAGGCAACATCGGCGATGCCGTCGAGCAGGATCGAATACTGCTTGGGCGGCGAGGAGTTGAGCGCACCGCCGGGGTATTGCGTCACGGTCAGCTGCCCGCCCGAGACCTCGGCCAGCTTCTCCGCGAAGGGGGTGAACACCGCCTCGTTGAGCGGATGGTTCGGCCCCATGAAGTACGAGAGCGCGAGGTCCTTGGCCTGGAGCGCGGGTGCGGCCAAGAGGCAGGCCGCCGTCGTGAGTGCCGTCAGTTTGTTCATCGTTTCCTCCCTAGAACAATTTGCCTTGTGGTGCCCTCCCCGCCTTGGGGCGGGCGGTCAGTCTTCGAACGGCAAGCCGATGTACTCGTAGGCCAGCGCGTGCTGGGCGGCCTCCGAATGCAGCAGCAGGTCGTAGTCGTTTTCGCGGATCTTCTGCTCGAACGGGTCCTCGCCCGGAAACACGTGCAGCATCTTGGTCAGCCGCCACGAGATGTTTTCGGCCGACCACACGCGGCGCAGCGCGGTGTCGGAGTAGCGCTCGATCAGCGCGCCCTGCCCGGTCTTGAAGAAGGCGACCAGCGCGCGTTGCAGGTAGAAGACATCGGAGAAGGCGAGGTTCAGCCCCTTCGCGCCGGTGGGGGGCACGATATGGGCGGAATCGCCGGCCAGAAACAGGCTGCCGTGGCGCATCGGCTCGGAGACGAAGCTGCGCAGCGGGGCCATGGATTTCTCGATGGTCGGGCCGGTCTGGATCCGTGCGGCCACATCCGGCGGAAAGCGATGCAGCAGGGTCTCCCAGAAACGGTCGTCGCTCCAGTCTCCCGGCTTGTCGGTGATCGGGGCCTGCACGTAGTAGCGGCTGAGCATGGGGGTGCGCTGGGCCGCCATCGCCATGCCGTCGCTGTGGTAGACATAGGTGAAATTGCTCACCGGCGGCTTCTCCACCATCACCCCCATCCAGCCAAAGGGATACTCGCGCAGAAACTCGCGCCGGTGGCTCCTGGGGATCGCCTGCCGGGAGGGGCCGTGAAAGCCGTCGCATCCGGCGATGAAGCGGCAGTCGATCCGATGAGTGGTGCCGTCCTTCACATAGGTCACATGCGGCGCATCGCTTTCGATGTCGTGCAGGGTCACGTCGGCGGCCTCGCAGATCACCGCGCCGCCATCGCGCTCGCGGGCGGCGTAGAGATCCTCGGTGATGTAGGTCTGGCCCCAGGCCATCATCTGCTTGCCGGTCCATTTCTTCACGTCGATGAAGAAATCGGGGCGGTTCTCCCAGAGGATCTGGGTGCCGTCCTTGGGCATGCCCTCCCGGTCCATCCGCTCGCCCAGACCGTAGTCGCGCAGCATCTCGACGGTGTTGTGCTCGAGCACGCCGGCGCGGATCCGGCCCAGAACATACGCCTTCGTCTGGCGCTCCAGCACCAGGTTGTCGATGCCGTTGGCATCGAGGATGTGGCTGAGCATGAGGCCCGCCGGGCCGCCGCCGATGATGCAGACCTGCGTCTTCATCTCAGACCCTCCGCACCCGCAGCCTGGTTTTCAGATCGGTGCGGCAGAAGGCATGCAGAAAGCAGGTCTGCTCGGAGATATCGAGCATCTCCTGCGCGGTCTCGTCGCTCTCGCTTGTCTCCAGGTAGACATGGGTCTCGATCGGGTCGGCCTCGCCCGCCTTGCCGGTGCCGCCCGAGGCGCCGCCGAGGCTGAAGTGGGTGTCCTGCACGATGCGATAATCGGGCAGGTCGAGCTTGAGCATCGACACGAAGCGCCCGAACTGGGTCATGAAGCAAAAGCCGATCCCGGCAGAAATCAGCGTGTTGGCATCGGGCGCACGGCCATCCTCGGACGACAGAAAGCGAAACGAGGTGCCCCGGGGCGAATACTGCATCTGCCGGATTTCCTTGATGCCATCCTCGCGCAGCACCGCGACGGCACCGATGTTCAGCCGCCTGTCCTGCTCGTCGGCCAGCGAGGAGCCGCCCGTGGCGGTGCCCAGCACGACCTCCTTCTTCGGCGTCGGGCCGACAGGCTCCATCAGCTTGAGCGCACCGATCTCGGGCAGCGCCCGTGCAAAATGGTTGCCGGGGTCGGGAAAGAGCGGGGCATCCAGTTCGGCCACCTTGGCGGTGGGCAGTTCGGTGCCGTTCTTGCCGAGCTTGAAGAGGCTTTCCAGCTGCCCGCGCATTAACCCGTTGAGCGGCGAGGCGAAGGTGGCATCGAGCAGGAACTGGTGCAGCTCGGCGTCGCTCAGGTCGCAGTCGATCTCGACCTGGAGGTCGATGTTCTCGGCGCCGCCGACCATGGTGCGCTTGGGCATGGAGCCCTTCATCGTGTAGTAGTTGTCCTGGATCAGCTTCAGCTTGCGGATCGTGACGCCGCGCAGCTCGGCCAGCGCGGTGATCTCGTTCATGAAGCTGGCGACCATCCCCGACGACAGGAAGGCAAGCGGGCAGGGGGCGGCATCGTGACCGTTCAGATAGGGGCCTTCATCGGAGACAAGCCGCCAGGTGTCGCCGGTGCGGGCCGAGCGCACCAGCGCCTCCTTCTGAAAGCCCGAAAGCGCGCGCACCCATGTGCGCAGGGCGTCGCCCTTGCGGTTGTCCGGCGCGTCGATGGCGACTTCATCGGCGTTTGCAAGTTTGAAGAACGGCGCAAGGCCGCTCTCCGCGATCAGGTTCTTGCCAATTTTCGACATCATGCGCCCCCTCAAGCCGCGGTGGTGGAAGAAGCCGGGATGCTCACGGTCTTCAGTCTGGTTTTCAGGTCGGTGCGGCAGAAGGCGTGCAGAAAGCAGGTCTGCTCGCTCAGATCGAGCATCTCCTGCGCGACCTCGTCGCTCTCGTTCGTGGTCAGGTACACATGGGTCTCGACCGGGTCGGCCTCGCCCGCCTTGCCGGTGCCGCCCGAGGCGCCGCCGAGGCTGAAGTGGGTATCCTGGATGATCTGGTAACGGGGCAGGTCCAGCCCCAGCATCGGCACGAGACGGCCGAACTGGGTCATGAAGCAAAAGCCGATCCCGGCCGAGATGTAGCTGGCCGCATCCGGCGCGCGGCCCTTGCCGCCATCAACCTCGGCCTCTTCGGAAAGAAACAGCCACTCCTTGCCGTGGGGCGAGTAGAGCTGCTGGCGGATCTCCTTCATCCCGTCGTCGCGCAGCACGGCGGTTGCGGCAATGTTGAGGCGGCGGTTCTGGTGATCGGTGAGCGAGGAGGCGGCGCTTTCGGTGCCGGCTTTCACCGGCTTCTTCTCGGTGATCCCGATGTGGGTGAGAAGCACCTCGGTTTCGCGCACGGCCACGGCCCGTGATCCGGCATCGCCCGGATCGGGGAGCATGGGCGCGCCGAGCCGGGCAACCTTCCTGGGAGGCAGCTCCACGCCGTTCTTCGACAGGGTGAAGAGGCTCGCGTGCTCGCCGCGCATCAGCCCGTTGAGCGGGGAGGCGTGCACCGCGTTCATCAGGAACTCGGTCAAGGCGCCACCGGCGAGATCACAGTCGATCTCGACCTGAAGCTCCACCGGCTCGGCGCCGCCGATCATGGTGCGCTGCTGCATCGAGCCGGTCATGGTGTAGTAGTTGTCGAGCGTCAGCCTGAGGTGGCGGATCGCAACGCCCTGGCGGCGGGCGAGCGCGGTGATCTCGTTCATGTAGGAGGCAACCATGCCCACCGTCAGGAACGAGAGCGGCGGCGGGGCGGCATCGTGACCGTTGAGATACTTGCCCTCGTCCGACACCATCCGCCAGGTCTTTCCGGAACGGCGCGAGGCCACCAGCGCCTCCTTCTGAAACCCCGACAGCGAGGTGACGAGGCTGCGCAGCGCATCGCCCCTGCGGATCTCGGGCGTGCCGACGCCGATGTCCTGGGGGTTTGCGACCTCATGAATGGGGGGCAGCCCACTCTCTTCAATGCGGTTCGTGCCAAGCGGCATGGGCGCGTCCTCCGTCAATACACCGTGCGGCTACGGCCTCTGGCGAGGGCTTAATGTATCCGTTTGTCTCGGTGACTCCTCCTGTCGGCGCTATTGTTGTCTTAAACGTATACATAAATCAAGTCCGAGTCCGAAAAATTGACGGTTCGAGGAGAGAAAGGGTAGAAACTTGAAAAAACGGATACGTAACCGTGGTTTGGTTATGCGGAGTGTGAGGGGGATCTATGGCTACGGCAGTGGAGAAGGCGGTTACGGAGCTGCGCGCGATGATCATCAACGGCGAGCTTTCGATCGCCGAGAGAATCACCGAGAGCAGCGCGGCCACGCTTCTGGGCATGTCGCGCACGCCGGTGCGCGCGGCCCTGGCGCAGATCGAGTCCGAGGGGCTCTTGGTCAAACTCGAGGGACGGGGCTACAAGATCAGGCCCTTCACCTTCAGGGATCTCGAGCTGGCGGCAGAGGTGCGCGCCGTGATCGAGGGGGTCGCGGCGGCCCGGCTGGCCTCGAGCGGATACTCCGAGGAGACCGCCGCCGCGATCGAGCGCTCCATCGCCATGACCGAGGCGATCATCGGCCGCGATCACCTGACACGGCGCGAGATCGCGATCTACCAGGAAGCCAACGACATCTTTCATTCCACCATCGCCAAAGGCTGCGGAAACGACTTTGTCCCGCTCAGCCTCGAAAAGATCTCCCGCATCCCCATCGTCGCGCCGGGGGCCTTCGCCGAGGTCGAAGGCATGGCGCAGGCCGAGCTGCTGCGCATGACGGTCGGGCACACCCAGCATGTGATCATCTGGGATGCCATCCGCAGTGGCGAGGCGATCCGGGCAGAGAACATGATGCGCGAACATGCCGGCGCACCAATCCGATATGCGAAACTGTTCATCGGCCCGTCCTACGTGAACAAGCTGATGAAATCCGGCGTTCTCATCCGCGGCGAGACCGACGGGCAGGATTGAGCGCCGCCGTCGCGTTGGCCGCCTGCCTTGCCTCGCGCCCGGATGCCTGCCGCCGGGCGGCCCTTCAGGTTGCAAAGCCGGAGGCCCGGGATCAGCGCCTGAGCGTTTGACACCGTATCGTCGAGTTGCTACTCGGATCGCACACCGTTGGGGTGCCTTTGAAAAGGCTGAGAGGCGTGAACGCGCTAACCCATCGAACCTGATCCGGGCAATTCCGGCGTAGGGAACGGTCTTCAGCTCGCGCGGACAGTTTCTTTGCCGGTGCCCTTTTGCGAGGAGCACCGACATGGCGCAGGTTGCGTTGACGATTGCCGGATCCGACAGTGGCGGTGGCGCGGGCATACAGGCAGATCTCAAGGCCATGTCGGCACTCGGGGTGTTCGGCGCGTCGGTCATCACCGCGGTCACCGCCCAGAATACCCGGGCCGTGACCGCCGTTCACCTGGTTCCGGCAGAGGTGGTCGGCGCGCAGATCGACGCCGTCCTGGAGGATCTTGCACCTCGCGCGATCAAGGTCGGCATGCTGGCCACTGCCGCCATCATCCAATCCGTGGCCGATGGGATCGGCGTTTTTGCGGGCCCGGTTGTTCTTGATCCCGTGATGATCGCCAAGTCGGGCGATGCCCTGCTGGCCGAGGACGCCGTGCACGCGCTGCGAGAAACGCTCCTGCCGCGCGCCACGGTCCTGACGCCAAACCTGCCCGAAGCCGCGCGTCTGCTGGAGGCGCCGGTCGCACAGGGCCGGAGCGAAATGATCGCGCAGGGGATGGCCCTGAACGCGATGGGGGCCGGGGCCGTTCTCATGAAGGGTGGCCATGCCGAGGGCAGCACCTGCCACGACGTTCTGATTTCAGGCAGACAGGTGGTTGCCGAGTTCACCGCGCCGCGGCGCCAGACCATCAACACCCATGGCACCGGCTGCACCCTGTCTTCCGCCATTGCCGCGGGTCTCGCCAAGGGCCTGCCGCTCTTCGAGGCGGTCGAGGGCGCGCACGCATACCTGCAAGGCGCGATTGCCGCGGCAGATGATCTGAACATCGGCCGGGGTCACGGGCCGGTGCACCATTTCCACGCCTTCTGGCCAGCATGACCCTGTGGTCTGTCATAGGGGCCGGCGTGGTGGGACTCGCCGTTGCCACGGAGCTGGTGGATCGCGGGGCCGAGGTGCAGGTGTTCGACCCTGCCGGCCCGCCCGGCCCGCACGGCTGTTCCTGGTGGGCCGGCGGCATGCTGGCGCCGTGGTGCGAATATGAAAGCGCCGAAGAACCCGTGTTGCGACTGGGGCAGGAGGCCAGGGAGTGGTGGGCGAGCAGAACCGAGGTGCACGGCCGCGGGACGCTCGTGGTCGCCAACCGCCGGGACCTGCCCGACCTGCGCCGCTTTGCCCGGCGGACCGAGGGGTTCCGCGAAATCGGCGCCCGGATCGAAGAGCTCGAACCCGACCTGCATGGCTTTGGCCAGGGCCTGTTCTTCGAGGCCGAAGCCCATCTCGATCCGCGCCGGGCTCTGCGGGATCTCTACGAGGGGCTGCTGGACAAGGGCGTTGCCTTCCACAGGCAAAGCGCGCCGGAACAGCTGCCCAACGCCATCGACTGCCGGGGCCTGCACGCTCGCGATGTGCTGCACGATCTGCGCGGGGTGAAGGGTGAAATGCTGGTCATCCGCTGCCCGGATGTCGTGCTGAGCCGTCCCGTGCGCCTGCTGCACCCGCGGATGCCGCTCTATGTCGTCCCGCGCGGAGAGGGCATCTACATGCTCGGGGCCACGATGATCGAAAGCGAAGACCGCCGCCGCATCACGGCACGGTCGATGCTGGAATTGCTCAGCGCGGCCTATGCCCTGAACCCTGCTTTCGGCGAGGCCGAGGTGCTCGAGATCGGCGTCGATCTGCGGCCCGCCTTTCCCGACAACCTGCCGCGTATCAGGCGGCTGGGGCAGAGGATTTATGCCAACGGATTGTATCGCCACGGATACTTGCTGGCCCCCGCCCTTGCCAGGGGCGTGGCGGACCTGGCGCTCGACAACAGACATTCGGAGATGGTCGATGAAGATCGTGCTTAACGGACAGGCCCGCGAGGTCGCGGCCACAACCCTGTCTGCCTTGCTGAGGGAGTGCGGTTTCTCGGGCCGCGTCGCCACGGCGGTGAACGAGGATTTCATCCCGGTCGCAAGCCGCGACAGCCACCGCTTGCGCGAGGGCGACCGGGTCGAGGTCGTCGCGCCGATGCAGGGGGGCTGAGGATGAAACGGTTCTACGGCGTCGAGCTGCCAAATCCGCTGATGCTGGGGACGGCGCAATATCCCAGCCCGGCCATTCTCGAACAGGCGTTTCGCCAAAGCGGCGCGGGCGTGGCCACGGTGTCGCTGCGGCGTGAAGGGGCTGGCGGAGCAGGTCAGGCGTTCTGGCAGATGATCGCCGAGCTGGGTGTGCTGGTCCTGCCCAACACTGCCGGCTGTCACACCGTCAAGGAGGCCGTCACCACCGCCCACATGGCGCGGGAGGTGTTTGACACGCGCTGGATCAAGCTGGAGCTGATCGGCCACACCGACAGCCTGCAGCCGGATGTCTTCAAACTTGTCGAAGCCGCCCGCATCCTGACCGAGGATGGCTTTGCGGTCTTCCCCTATACCACCGAAGATCTGGTCGTTGCCGAGCGCCTGCTGGTCGCGGGCTGCGAGGTGCTGATGCCCTGGGGCGCGCCGATCGGGTCCGGTCGCGGGTTGAACAACGAATACGCCTTGCGGGCCATGCGGGCAGAGTACCCGGAGGTGCCTCTCGTGGTCGATGCCGGGATCGGTCTGCCCAGCCATGCCGCCCGCGCGATGGAACTGGGCTACGACGCGGTTCTGATGAACACCGCCGTGGCGCGGGCCAGCGATCCGGTCGCGATGGCCCGGGCCATGATGGGCGCGGTCAAGGCGGGACGGCTGGCGCATGAGGCCGACCCGATCGAGGCCCGCGACATGGCCGAGGCCTCGACCCCGGTGATCGGAAAGGCCTTCCTGTCATGACCCTCGACCGGTTCTATCCCATATTCGACCACTCCGACTGGCTGCGCCGGATGCTGCCGCTGGGGGTGAAGGTCGTGCAGCTGCGCATCAAGGACCGGCCCGAAGAGGCCGTCCGCGCCCAGATCGCCCTGTCGCAGGCCCTGTGCCGTGACCATGGCGCCGTGCTGGTGGTGAACGACCATTGGCAGGCGGCGATGGATCTGGGCTGCGACTGGATCCACCTCGGCCAGGAAGACCTGGACGGGGCCGATCTGAAAGCCATCCGGGCCGCCGGGTTGAAACTGGGCGTCTCGACCCACGACGAGGACGAGCTCGAGCGGGTTCTGGGGATGCAGCCGGATTATGTTGCGCTAGGGCCGGTCTATCCGACGGTGCTGAAAAAGATGAAGTGGCACGAGCAGGGCCTTCCGCGCGTCACCGAGTGGAAAGCGCGGATCGGCGCGATTCCCCTGGTCGGCATCGGCGGGATGACGGTCGAACGCGCCGAAGGCGTGCTGCAGGCCGGGGCAGACATCGTCTCCGTGGTCACCGACATCACCCTGAATGCCGATCCCGAGGCCCGCCTGCGCCAATGGGTCGAGGCAACGCGATGAGCCGCTACGCCCGCCAGATGATCCTGCCCGAGGTCGGCGCCGAAGGTCAGCGCCGACTGGCCGAGGCAAGGGTGCTGGTCGTGGGCGTCGGCGGTCTGGCCGCACCAGTGTTGCCCTTGCTGGCCGGCGCCGGTGTGGGGCATCTGACAATCGTCGATGGCGATAGGGTGGCGCTGTCCAACCTGCACCGCCAGACCCTGTTTTCCGAGGCCGATTGCGGCCGGGCCAAGGCCGTGGTGGCCGGCGAGCGGTGCCGGGCAATCAATGGCGAGATCACCGTCGAGCCTGTGGTCGACCGGCTGACTCCGGCCAATGCCCCCGAGCTGGTCGGCCGGTGCGACGTGGTGCTGGATGCCGCCGACAGCTACGCGGTCAGCTACCTGCTGAGCGATCTGTGCCTTGCCCGGACCATCCCCCTGATCAGCGCCTCGGTCCTGGGGCTGGGCGGCTATGTCGGCGGCTTTTGCGGAACCGCCCCGTCGCTTCGCGCCGTCTTTCCAACCGCGCCAGACAGCGGCGCGCGTTGCGAAACGGCCGGCGTTCTTGGCCCCGTGGTCGGCGTCATCGGAGCTTGCCAGGCGCAGATGACGCTCAACTGGCTGCTGGCGATGCAGCCTTCGCCTCTCGGGCAGATGGTGCAGTATGACGGGCGCAGCCTGCGTGCGATCAGCTTCCGCTTCGACACTGCGCCCGAACCCGACATCGCCTTCCGGTTCGTGGCCGCTTCGGACCTGAGGGACCGGGACCGGATCGTCGATCTGCGCGAAGGCGCGCCGCCTCTGCACCCGCAGGCAAGGCGCCTGTCTGTCGAGGGCATCGCTGCGGATCTTCCCGCGCCCGGCACACGCCTGGCATTGTGCTGCGCCACCGGCCTGCGGGCCTGGCGTGCCGCCGAAGCCATCAAACCCATCTGGCCCGGTGAGATCGTGCTCGTCGCGGCCTCGGCCTCATGACCCACAGGAAGGAAACACGATGAAGCACCTGATCACCGCCGTTGCGCTGCTGGCCGCTGCCCCGGCCATGGCCGCCGACAAGATGACCCTGCTGCTCGACTGGTTCGTGAACCCCGACCACGGGCCGATAATCCTTGCGCAGGAAAACGGATATTTCGCCGAACAGGGCCTGGAGGTCGAGATCATACCGCCCGCCGACCCCTCGGCCCCGCCGCGCCTCGTGGCCGCCGGTCAGGCCGATCTGGCGGTGTCCTACCAGCCGCAACTGCACCTGCAGATTCACCAGGGGCTGCCCCTGATACGCGTCGGAACCCTTGTGGCCACACCGCTGAACTGCCTTCTGGTGCTCGAGGATGGTCCGGTTTCCTCGCCCGCCGATCTCAGAGGCAGGAAGGTCGGCTTTTCCGTCGCCGGTGTGGAGGAGGCCGTTCTTGGCGCGGTGCTCGGCAAGCATGGCGTGACCCTCGACGAGATCGAGCTGATCAACGTCAACTTCTCGCTCTCCCCCGCGCTGATGTCCGGTCAGGTCGATGCCGTCATCGGCGCATTCCGCAACTTCGAGCTGAACCAGATGGAGATCGAAGGCGTTGCGGGTCGCTGCTTCTATATCGAGGAAGAGGGCGTGCCCTCTTATGACGAGCTGATCTACGTCGCCAACCCCGACCGCATGGATGCCGACAAGGTCGCCCGCTTTCTGGCCGCAACCGAGAAAGCGACCCAGTTCATCGTCAACAACCCGCAGCAGAGCTGGGAGATCTTCGCCGCAACGTCGACCGAGCTGCAGGACGAGCTGAACGCGCGCGCCTGGGTCGATACCCTGCCACGGTTCGCCCTGCGCCCGGCGGGGTTTGACGCAGGCCGCTATGCGCGGTTCGAGGCCTTCCTGAAGGCCAGCGGCATGATCGACAGCCTGAACCCGGTTGAGGCGATCGCGGTCGACGTGACCGCCCGATGAGCGGCTATGGCAAGGCCTTCACGCGGATGCGCGAGGAGGCGTCCGAGGCATGGCAGGACTACACCCACCATGCCTTTGTCGAGGGGATGAAGGACGGCACCCTGCCACAGGCGGCGTTCCTGCACTATCTCCAGCAGGATCACCTCTTCCTGACCCACTTTGCCCGCGCCTGGGCGCTGGCCGTGGTCAAATCGCAAACCCATGCCGAGATGCTGGCCGCGGTGGGCACGGTCACCGCGCTGGTCTGCGAGGAGATGCAGCTCCACATCGGCATCTGCGAGGCGGCGGGTATCCCTCGCAAACAGCTCTTTGCAACGAAAGAGCGGGCCGAGACCCTGGCCTATACCCGGTTCGTCCTGGAGGCGGGATACAGCGGCGATCTGCTCGACCTGCTCGCGGCGCTTGCCCCCTGCGTGATGGGATACGGCGAGATCGGCGCGCGGCTGGCACAGCAGGCAGGGTCGCAGGTCTATGCCGATTGGATCAACACCTATGGCGGCGACGCGTATCAAGAGCTCTGCCGAACCGTGGGCGAGATGCTGGAAGCGGCACTGATCCACCGCCTGGGCCCGGAGTATGAAACCTCCCCCCGCTGGGATCGGCTCTGCCAGACCTTCCGCACCGCAACCGAGCTTGAGGTCAACTTCTGGCAGATGGGCCTGACCCCGTGACAGGGGCACCCGGCATCTTGGTCCGGGGCCGCGCGTCGATCGACGGCGCACCGCTCTTCGCGCCCCTGGCCCTCGAGCTGCGTGCCGGGCAATGGACCTGTCTTCTGGGTGGGTCCGGGGTGGGCAAATCCACCGTCTTGCGCCTGATCTCGGGCCTTGCGACCGGTGCTGACTTTGACGGCGACATCGCCGCCACGGACGGCCGCGCGGTGGCCGGGCGGGTCGCCTACATGGCTCAGGACGATCTGCTTCTGCCTTGGGCGAGCGTGTCACAGAACATCGTGCTGGGCTCGCGCCTGCGTGGCACGCCAGCAGATACCGGCAGACTGGGCCGCATCCTCGAGCGCGTCGGCCTGGGCGGTCAGGCCGACAAGACGCCAGCGGCGCTTTCGGGCGGCCAACGCCAGCGGGTGGCCCTGGCGCGGACCTTGATGGAAGACAAGCCCGTCGTCCTGCTCGATGAGCCATTCTCGGCGCTGGATGCACAAACCCGCGCCGCCATGCAGGACCTGGCGGTGGAGCTCCTGGACGGCAAGACCGTGTTGATGGTCACCCACGACCCGGCCGAGGCGGCGCGCCTCGGGCAGGCCATCATCGTCATGCACCCGGAGGGGCTGCGGCCGTTTCCTCACCCTTCCTCCGCCATCCCCCGCCCGATCGACGATCTGGAAACCCTCGCATGCCAGGCCTCGCTGCTGCGTCATCTCCGCGATGGCGTCTCGTGAAATTGTTGCCCGTCATGGCCGCGGCCGCCTTTGCCATCGCCCTGTGGCAGCTCGTCGTCAGCGCCACCGGCCTGCCGAGGTTCATCCTGCCGGGACCGGCACGGGTGGCCGAAGCCTGGTGGCAGAACCGCACCCTGATCGCGGAGCACACGCTGGTGACGGCACTGGAGGTTCTGATCGGTCTGGCGATCGGATCGGCGCTGGGGGTGGCGACAGCCATTCACCTGGCGGCGTCGCGGATTGCGCGCGTCCTGGTGCAGCCCATCCTCGTGTTCACCCAAGCCCTGCCGGTCTTCGCGCTGGCCCCGATCCTGACCCTCTGGCTCGGCTTCGGCCTGTGGTCCAAGGTCTTCATGGCGGTGCTGATCATCTATTTCCCTGTCACATCGGCCTTCTTTGACGGGTTGATGCGAACGCCACAGGGCTACCTCGATCTCGCCCGAACGATGCAGGCCAGTCCCGCCCGCATTCTCTGGCTTATCCGGGTGCCCGCCGCATTGCCTTCATTGGCCTCCGGCCTGAGGCTGGCTGCGGTCTATGCACCCATCGGTGCCGTGATCGGCGAATGGGTCGGCGCCTCGCGTGGGCTGGGCTACCTGATGCTCCTGGCGAACGGACGGGCCAGGATCGACCTGATGTTCGCCGCCCTGCTGACCCTGGGCCTGTTCTCGGTTCTGCTGCATGGCGCCATCGTCTGCCTGACCCGTGGCCTGGGCGCCCGAAACGCCCGGTGACCCGCGGCAGACAAGGGGGGGAAGGCGGTGACCGCATTGGCCGCGCAGCGGCAAAAGAACGGCGCGGCGCCGGATATCCTCGTCAACACCGCGGGCACCATCATGCGCAAGCCTGCCGCCGAGTACCCGGGCGACTGGCGGGACAAGGTGATCGAGGTGAACCTCTCGGCGCAATGCGTGCTCAGCCGCGAGATCGGGCGCTGCAGGACGATCCGGCGCGGTCGAGATCCATCCTCGAGCGCATCCCCGCCGGGCGCCGGGGCAAGCCGCAGGATTTTGCCGGCCCGGCGGTCTTTCTTGCCGCAGCGGCCTCGGGCTAGGTCAACGGCGAGATCCTCGTCGTGGGTAGGGGCTGGATGGGCCGGCAGTAAGGAATTGCAGGACATGGAAGACGTGTGCGCTTCATCGCGCCACGCGGGTCTGCCACGTCACGTGCCGGCCTCGATCAGGCAGGTCTCGATCCCCTGAATGATGATGTCGAGCCCCTTCTCGAATTCGAGATCGAAGTTGCCGGTGGTGAACGAGGGCTGCAGCCGGGAAACTTCGAGGGCAACGAAACCCGCCACGAAGGTCGTCATTGTGCGGTAGGCAATGATCGCCTGTTGGTCATCGATCCCACTTGAGAGGAAAGCGTCCACGATCACTTGCCCCGCCTTCCTCGCAGAGGCTGTACGCAATGGGCGCTGTATCATGAGCTTGAACGCGTCGGGGTGCCTGTTGCCGACGGTTCGGTAGGCGGTGATATAGGCTCGGGCCTTCTGTTGCCATGTGTCGTCGGGCCGGATGCCCTTGTAGGCGGCGCTGGTGATCTCGTTGATGACGTGTTCCACGATGCCGTCGATGATGTCATCGCGGCTCCTGAAGTAATGGTAGAGCGACATCGCCTCGACCCCGAGGGCCTTGCCCAGCTGCCGCATGGAGAGGGCATCCTGACCCTTCGAATCCGCGATCTTCATCGCGGCATCCAAGATCGTCTGCCGGGTCAGCTTCGGTTTCTTGCGCGCCCCTCGTGCCACGGCCGGGGCTTGGACTTTGGTCGTAGCTGTTTTCGGTCCTGCCATTCCGTCGGGCCTTTCAACTTGAACAAAAACGTTCACTCACAGTGCCTTGGAGGGTTCGCGCGCCGTTCGTCCCGCATGAACTCTTCCACAAGACCGCGATCCGGACAACCTTACATCGTAAAAAACGTTGACAGAATCAACGTTGGCTTACACCGTAAGGTAAGGGCGTGCGGCGCTGAGGAGGAACTCGCCGCATGTTGATGGAAAGGTTTGCGGAAACCACTGTGGTGGAGGCTGCAATCCAGCGAACATGGGGGGAGACCTTGACCTTGTCAGTCACTGCAAGTGGGCCGTCGCCGCGAATGCGCGGAGTGGGCATGGCCCTGAGAAACCTGGCCATGGGCGCCGCCGGTTTCGGCATCGTCTTCGCGGTCTGGTACGTCATCTGGCTTTCGGGCCTGGTTAACCGGGACCTCGTCCCGCGTCCGGACGAAGTCCTGATGCGCATGATCTACGACTTCCGCGAGGCCGGCCTGCTGTGGGATATTCTCTCCAGCGTGGGCCGTGTCCTGGCCGGCATGTCGATTGGTGTGACGCTGGCCATCCCGACCGGCTTCGTCCTGGCGTGGTACCCGAAGGTGGGCGACCTGTTTCAGCCGGTTATCAACGCCTTCCGGGCCATCCCGCCGATTGCTCTGAGCCCTCTGGTCATCGTCTACCTCGGGATCGGCGAGGTCGCCCGTGGCAGTATCCTCGTCTACGCCGCCTTCTTCACCTCGCTCGTGGTGATCTACGAGGGCGTCTCTGCGATCGAGGAGATCTATGTCCGGGCAGCGCGTGCGCTCGGGGCGAAGGACAGGGAGATCTTTTACAAGGTGGCCATCCCGCTTGTCATTCCGCAGGTCTTCGTCGCCCTTCGTCTGGCGCTCGGGGTCTGCTGGGGCACGCTGGTGGCGGCCGAACTGCTCGCCGCAGAGCGCGGCCTCGGGGCGGTCATCCAGAACGCGGGGAATTACTTCATCATTCCCGACATCTACGTCGGAATTGCCTGCATCGGCGCCATCGCCCTGGCGATGGACTCGGGCATCCGGAAACTCATGAGAGTCGCCGTCAGCTGGCAGGAGCGCGTGGAAAGATGAACGTCCAGACAAACAGTTCCCCGATCGAGTTTCGTTCCGTCAGCAAGGCGTATGGCGAGACAAAGAGCAGGCATGTCGTCTTCGAGGACGTGTCCCTGACCATCAACTCCAACGAGTTCGTTGCCGTCGTCGGCGGCAGCGGATGCGGCAAGACCACGCTGATGAACATGGCAGCCGGTTTCACCAAGCCGAGTTCCGGAAAGGTCTTTGTCAACGATGTCGAAGTGACCGGGGCAGGGCGCGACCGAGGCGTGGTGTTCCAGCAGTACGCCGTGTTTCCCTGGCTGACCGTCCGCGAGAATATCGCGTTTCCGCTGAACCTCGGCTGCTGCAAGCTGGCCGAGGAGGAGAAGCGCGAGATCGTCGATCACTACCTTGCCGTGATGGGCCTGGAAAAGTTCGAGAACGCCCTTCCCAAGCAGCTCTCTGGAGGCATGAAGCAGCGCGTCGCCATCGGTCGCGCCTATGCCGCAAACCCGAAGATCCTGCTGATGGATGAGCCCTTCGCGGCGCTCGACGCCCAGAGCAGGGTGCTGATGCAGGATGCGCTCCAGAAGATCACCACGGAAGAACGGAAATCCGCGATGTTCATCACCCATTCCGTGGAGGAGGCGATCTTCCTCGCGGACAGGATCGTGATCCTCGCAGGACGGCCGGCCAGGCTGGCCGAAGACATCCGGGTCCCCTTCGGAGGAGAGCGGGACGAGGATATCCGGTTGAGCAGTGAGTTCATCGAGTTGCGTCGACATATCGAACACAGCCTGAAGCACTGAAATCAACCAGACAGACACCCGAAGCACGACCAGCAATCCAGGGAGGATTATGATGTTGGACAAGATCTTTGCGGCCATCGGCGCGGCGACCCTTTCGCTCGCAGCTTTCACCGGCGGGGCACAGGCCCAGGAGGACCCTGTGAAGGTCCGGATCGGGACGCTGCTCTCGGAGATCGTGGGGCCGCCGCTCTACGTGGCCGATGACTACGGCATCTTTGCCGAGAACGGCCTCGAGGTGGAGGTCATCAAGTTCGACAATGGCACCCAGATGACCCAGGCGCTCGTTGGCGGCAGCCTCGACGGGGCATTGGCCGGTGCGGCCGTGGTCTCGAGCATTGCCGTGCGCGGCCTCGGGGTGATGGTGACGCCAACCTACCTCGAGTACGACACCAACCTGATCTACGCCACCGACGCCTCCGGGATCACCTCGGTGGAAGACCTCAGGGGTCAGCAACTCGCCTTCCCGTTCGGAACCACGGCGCATGTGCTCGTGTCCTCCGCCCTGCGGGAGGCGGGCATGACCTTCGACGACATCCGCGCCGTCAACATGGGCTACCAGGCCACCACTGCGGCGCTTCTTTCCGAGGCGGTACCGGCGGTCGTGATCTCTGGCGGCTTCGTCGAGGCCGTCACCAGGAAGGGCGCCAAGAGGGTCACCTCGCTGCGCGATTTCTATCCCGAAACCGCCGTGCTCGGTGGTTTGGTGTTGTCGAATGCCTTCGTCGAGAGCAATCCCGAGGCCCTTCCAAAGCTCGCCGCGTCGGTGATCGAGGCGCAGGTCCGGCTCACCGAGGAAGAGGTACGCCGGAAGGTCTACGATGACTATTTCTCGAAGCTCGAGACCTACGAGGCCTTCGACTACGCCTACAACCTCGGCCGTTTTCCGACGGCGCCAGAGTGGAGCGCGTTCTTCGCCGACGGCAGCGTCGCCAACTGGGCGATCTTCACCGCCGAGATCCTGAAGGAAGTCGGTGCGCTCGATCGGATCGGTGACCCCGAGGACTTCCTTGCACCGGACGTGTTCAACGCCGGCGCGGCGCTCGTAAACCAGTAATCCGCTGCGGATTCTCATCAGATTGGAATGACTAGCAAAATGAACAAGCAGAACGAACATTTCCTGATCACCGGCGCGCGCGGTTTCATCGGAAGCTGGATCTGCAGGCTGCTCATCGAAGAGGGCGTCAGGGTCACGGCAACCGACATTGCCCCCGACCCGCGCAGCATGAGCTCCGTGCTGGATCAGGCCCATCTCGATCAGATCCGCTATGTCCAGGCCGACGTGCGCGATGCCGAGAAGACAAAGGAGCTGGTGGCCGACGATGTGACCAGCGTGATCTATCTCGCCGGCCTCCTGCGGCCGGCGAGTGAAGAGAACCCCGGGTTGTCGGCTGCCATCAGCGTGGGGGGACTCATCAACGCCTTCGACGCGATCGTGCCCCTGAGCCGTCGTCCCTCGCTGGTCTACTCCAGCACCGCTGCCGTCTACGGCCCTGTTGCCAACTATCCGGGTGGCAAGATCACCGCGCAGTCGGAGCCCGGCCCGCTGGATCACTACGGCCTGCATCGGTGGACCATGGAGCAGACTGCCGAGGTCTACCACAAACAGCATGGTATCCCGTCCGTCGGTCTGCGTCCTTGGGTGGTCTATGGCGCGGGCCGGTTCAACGGCCTCTCGGCGCAGCCTTCGCTTGCCATGCTGGCGGCAGCCGCGCGCGCGCCCTTCGAGGTGCAGTTCGGAGGGCGTGTGGTCGTTCAGCACGTCCGCGATGTGGCCCTTGCCTTCATCCGCTCGGCGCGAGCCAACCCGCAAGGGGCCCTCTGTGCCAACATTCCCGGCGAGTCGGTCGATATCAATGAGCTGATCGCCGAGATCACCGACTACGTGCCGGAGGCAAAGGGAAAGATCACCTGCAACAACAAGGTATTCGAAACCCCGAGCGACCTTGACGATGAGCGCCTCGAAAACCTGATCGGTCCGCTGCCCAGCCCGACAGGCGCACGGGTCCGCGAGACCATCGACGAATACGAAAGACTGCTCGCTCAAGGCCGCATCAGCTGGCCCTGAGCCCGACTTCTCCCGAAAACCAACAGAAGGTGCATGCGATGACCCTCCTTGCGACGGCCACGACCGAAACTGCTCCGTTCGATGCGATCTCGGAAGGGATCTGCGAGCGCAACTCCGATGTCATGTTCATGACAGCCGATCTGCAACCCTATGTCGACCTCTTCGCCGTGCCCAAGCGGTTTCCCGACCAGTTCCTCGATGTGGGCATGGCGGAGCAGAACCTGCTCTCGGTCGGAGCCGGGATCTCCAAGGCCGGCTATGTGCCGGTTGCCACAACCTTCGCCTGCTACGCCTCGCGGCGGGCGTTCGACCAGATGGTCATCTGCATGGGCACCGGTCCGCGCACCTGCGTCGTGGTCGGTTTCACGCCGGGCATCACCAGCCCGGCCCGGATCCATCACCAGTCGACCGAAGACCTGGCCATGACCCGCGCCATCCCCCACGCCACGGTCATCGACCCGGCGGATTCGACCGAGTTCGCCCAGGCGATGAACGCGGCGGTGGAGCGCGGCGGGCTTGTCTACATGCGTGGTCTGCGGGGTCGTGTGGCAAAGCTCTTCGATCCCGAGACCTACAGGTTCGAGATCGGCAAGACCCATGAGCTGAAGGACGGCGGCGGCGTCGGGATCATCTCGACGGGATCTGCGACCGAATGGGTATTGGAGGCCTCCCGCCTTCTGGATGAGGCAGGTGTGGAGCATGGCGTGCTGCATGTGCCTACGCTCAAACCCGCCCGTCACGAGGAGATCTGGGCGTTCTGCGAGGGCCGCAAGAACGTGTTCACGGTGGAGAACCACAACATCGTGGGCGGCCTTGGCGGGCTCGTGGCCGAGGTCATGGCAGACAATGGCGGCGGCCCCCGCCTCAAGCGGCTCGGCGTCCCCGATCACTGGGCACCCGGCGGAAGCCTCGGCTACATCCGCGAGCAGCTCGGCCTTGATTCCGAAACCCTGATGAAAACGTTCCGCGACGCAGCGTGAGGAGTGACAAGATGACCACCAAGAGATCCATCGCCGAACTGGAACACCTGGCGCTCAGGATGCGCCGCAACACCGTCGATATCTGCATGCAGCGGGGCGGCTACGCCGGCCAGGGCGTGGCGCTCGCCGACGTCGGGGCCTGCCTGTACTTCCACGAGATGAAACCCGACGGCAACGGCGGGTTCTTCGACCGGTTCGTCAATTCCAACGGGCACGACGCGATCATGGACTACTCCGCTTTCGCCGAACTCGGGCTCTATTCGATCGAGGATCTGCGGAGCTACAACGCCGATGGCACCAAGGTCGACATGAGCCCCTGCGAAGGGCAGCGCGGCTTCGAGATCACCATGGGCTCCCTCGGCCAGGGGCCGTCGCAATCGGCCGGCATCGCCTACGGCGAGCGGCTGCGCGGCTCAGGGAAGCGGGTCTATTGCCTGCTGTCCGACGGCGAGCTGCAGGAGGGCAATGTCTGGGAGGCCGCCATGTTTGCCGGGCATCACAAGCTCGGCAACCTGGTCTGGCTGATCGACAACAACGACCTCCAGGCCGGTGGCGCAACCCACTCCATCCTCAGTGTCGAGCCGGTGCCCGAGAAGTTCGCGGCCTTTGGCTTCGCGACACGCCGGATCAACGGCAACAGCATCCCCGAGATCCTCTCGGCCTTCGACTTCGCGCGCAGCGTCGATGACAAGCCGACCGCGATCGTCTGCGATACCAAGCTGTTCTCGGGGTGCGACTACCTTCAGGGCAAGTTCCCGATGGCACACTATCTCCACGCGGATCCTGAGGATTGGCAGCGCGGGCTCGACGAGCTCGACGCCAAGCTGGCCGCCTCGTCCGAAGTGGAAATGGCAAACTGATCGACGGAAAGAGCAGGTGATCCAGTGCCAAGAGCGCGCGATATCCTTCTGGCGGGGCGGCACCTTCCGGTGCGCCTGGCCAGAAGGCTGCCCTTTGGCGCCGCACCCGGCGCGACGGTGGCGACCTACCGGCCGGAGTGCCACTACATGCGCGGAACAGGCCCCGCGACCTTGGCCAAGCTGAACCACGGCGGCAAGGACAGCGCGCCGTCATCGACCGATAACCCGGGTACGCGTGGGACCGGCCCGGTGACCAACCCCCGGGAACCTTGATCATGGCAAACTTCCTTGTAACAGGCGGAAGCCGCGGGATCGGCGCGGCCATATGCCGGCTCGCCGCTGAAAAGGGCCACGATGTCGTCGTCAACTATGCGTCGGGCAGGGAGGCGGCCGATGGTGTGACAAGCGACATCATCGCGGCTGGTCGTCAGGCCTGCGCAGTTCAGGCCGATATGTCCGTGGAGGCCGATGTCATTCGTCTCTACCAGGAGGCCATCGGCTTTCTCGGCCATATAGATGTCGTGGTGAACAACGCCGGGATCATCGGCAGGACACCGATCCTCGAAATGGACATTGCCGCCGCTCGGTCCATGCTTGAGGTCAATCTTCTGGCAATCATGTCGAGTTGCAGAGAGGCCGCGCGGCACATGGCGAAGAGCCGGGGGGGCAAGGGCGGCGTCATCGTCAATGTAAGCTCCTCGGCTGCCCGCACCGGCGGCTTTCCGCAGCATTCCGCCTATGCCGCGAGCAAGGGCGGGGTCGACAGCCTGTCGCTCGCCTTGGCGCAGGAGCTCGGTCCAGAGGGCGTGCGCGTCGTACCCGTGCGGCCGGGCATCTCGAAGACGGACATGCTTGCAGCCAGCTTCGGCTTCGACCAGGCCATGACGAATGCACGCTCGACCATACCCCTGGGCCGCGCCGCGGATCCGTCGGAAATTGCCGCAGTGATCGTCTGGCTCGCCGGCCCCGAGGCATCGTTCATGACCGGCCTTCCGATCGACGTGTCTGGCGGCAAATAGACCTTACCGCCAAGCCCCCTTGCTCATCACCCGCCCCATCATGCGCACCAGCCCGTCATAGGGCACCCGGCTCCGCATCACCGCGTCCTGTGGCACATCATCGGGCGCCGGGGTCTGTGCAACCCGGTCCCCCGCCACGCCCGGCGCCCGGGCCGCGTGCTGGTCGGTCATCCCCAGCAGAATGTTCGGACAATCATCCTCTCTCGAAACTGGTCTAGACAATTTGTTCCTCCTGTCATATTGGTTGGTCCAATACAGTAGAGAACGACGCAAACACAATCTGGGAGGAGAAAACTTGCGTATTCACACTAAAATTATGGCCACACTGGCGCTTGGCGCCGCAGCGCTGGTCTCGCCGGTTGGACCAATCGGGGCCAAATCGGCAGGCGCTCAGGATTTCCCGGCCAAGCCGATCGAGGTGATCGTGCCTTTCAAGCCGGGTGGACGGACCGATGTTGTCGCCCGCATGATCGGCGAGAAGATCAAGGAAAAGGGGCTGCTCAACCAGCCGTTGGCGGTGGTCAACGCCGATGGCGGGGCAGGGGCCAACGCGGTGAACCGCATGCAGCGTGGCGACGACAATGGCCACACCATCATCCACTGGCACCACCAGGCGCTCATCGCCATGGCGATGAACCTTGGCGACTTCAACCTCGATGACTTCAAATCCATCGGCTACACTGGCGGCGGCAGCCCTGTCTGGGTCGTGCGCGAGGATAGCGAGTTCGAAACGTTCGACGATCTTGTCGCCTACCTGAAGGAAAACCCGCGCGGTTTGGTCGAGGCGGTGGGCATCGGCACCATCCCGCATTTCGTCGGCGCCATGCTGGCCAACGAGGCCGGCTTCGAAACGCGCTACGTCACTGCCAACTCGGCCGCCGACCGGCTGCGCCTGCTGCTGGGCAACAATGCCGATATCGCGCTCTTCGCGGCCTCCGAGTATCTCGCCCAGGGCGAGGGGCTCAAGCCGTTGGTCTACTTCGGGCGCGAGCGCCTGCCCGACCTGCCGGATGTGCCCACCGCCACCGAGCTGGGCTACGACGTGAGCTGGGCCAACCCCAACTGGTGGCTCGCGCCTGCCTCCACCTCGGATGAAAACGTGGCCATCCTCGAGGCCGCCCTGGCCGAGGCCATCGCCGACCCCGAGATCGTGGAGTACTTCACGAACAACACGCTCGAGGCCTACTGGACCCCTGGTGCCGAGGCGATGGCAGATGCCAGGAAGCAGCTCGAGGCCCTCCAGGCCGTGGCCGCGACCATCAACTGAACCATCACCGGCGGGCCGACCGATCGGCCCGCCGATGCCACCCTCGGAGGAGACCACGCGCCATGCGCGACGTGACACGTCAGAACATCCCCGACATCATCCTCGCCGCGCTGGTCGCTGGTGGATCGGTGCTGCTGTTCATCGGTGCGGCCGAACTGCCTGCGCCGCGCTTCGAGCCGCTGGGTTCCGCCGCGCTGCCCCGCATCCTCGGCGCCCTGCTCATCCTCTTCGCCGTGATCCTGGTGATCCGCGCGCTCCTGCGCATGCGCGCCGGCACCCTGCGCGACGAGACCGCCTCGCAGGTTGACCCACGCCGCGGCGCGCTCGTCTTCGTGGCGCTCGTGCTCTACGTCGCCGCGCTGGATTTCGGCCGGGTGCCCTTCGTGCCCGCCACCACCCTCTTCGTCACCGCGACCGGCCTCGCCATCGGCGCGCGCAGCTGGGTGAACCTCGCGGTCTTCGCAGCCCTGGGGCTGGTGCTGTCCTTCGCGATCTCCACCGTGCTCGAACGCTTCCTCTACATCTCGATCGGCTGACAGATGCTCGACGCCTTCCTCGCCCTCTTCGAATGGCAGAACCTGCTGTTCCTTCTGATCGGCACCGCGCTCGGCATCGTTGTCGGCGCGATCCCGGGGCTCACCGCCTCGATGCTCATCGCCCTCACCCTGCCGCTGACCTTCCACATGGAGCCGGTCGCCGCCGTGACCCTGCTCATCGGCGAATACGTCGGCGGCATTTCGGGCGGCCTGATCACCGCCATCCTGCTCCGCATGCCGGGCACGCCCGCCTCCATCGTCACCACGTTCGACGGCTACCCGATGGCCCAGCAGGGTCTCGCCGAGCGCGCCCTCGCGCTGGGCATCATGGCCTCGGTCGTGGGCGGCATCATCTCCTGGGGCTTCCTTGCCGGCATGTCGCCCGCGCTCGCTCGCTTTGCCCTGCAGTTCGGCCCGTGGGAATACTTCACCCTTGTCCTGATGGCGCTGGTGATGCTCGCGGTGCTGAGTCAGGGTTCCATGGTCAAGGGCCTCATGGCCGCCGCGCTCGGCATGGCTTTCGCCCTGCCGGGGATCGACAGCTCCATCGGCCAGGCCCGCCTCACCTTCGGCTCCGACGCGCTGCTGGCGGGCTTCGGCCTCCTGCCGGTGCTCATCGGCGCCTTCGCCATCAGCCAGATCCTGCGTGACGCGGCCACCCCCCAGACGGGCGGCAAGATGGACATGCCCAAGCGCAAGCTTCCAATCTACCGGCGCGACTTCGGCCTTTGGGCCAAGCTGCTCCGCGGCTCCGTCATCGGCACATGGATCGGCCTGCTGCCCGGCATCGGCGCGAACATCGCGGCACTGGTCAGCTACTCCACCGAAAAGCAGCTTTCCAGCGAGCCCGAGAAGTTCGGCACCGGCCACGAGGCCGGCGTGGTGGCCGCCGAGAGCGCCAACAACGCCTCCATCGGCGGCGCGCTCATTCCGCTCATCACCATGGGCATCCCGGGCTCGGTAACGGAGGCGATCCTGATCGGCGCGCTGACCATCCACAACCTCCAGCCCGGCCCGCTTCTGTTCCAGTCCGCGCCCGAGATCGCCTACGGCATCATTGCTGCCTACCTCGTGGCCAACGTACTGATGCTGATGCTGATGTGGGGCGCTGTGCGCTACATCGCCCGCATTGCGCAACTGCCGCGCTCGGGGCTGATGGCGGTGATCCTCGTCTTCTGCGTCACCGGCTCCTACGCGGTGAATTCGTCCTTCACCGATGTCTGGGTGATGATCGCCTTCGGGCTGATCGGTCTCGGCCTCGAGTATTGCCGCGTGCCGCTCGGCCCCTTCGTCATCGGCTTCGTCCTGTCGCCCATCGCCGAGGAGCAACTCCGCGCCTCGCTGATGATGTCCGACGGCAACCTGCTTGAAATCTTCGGCCGGCCCTACGCACTGGTGTTCCTCGCCCTTGCCGTGGCAACCGTGGCCTGGCCCGCCATCGCCGCCCGCCTGGGCGCCCGCGCGAGGGCCCGTCACACGGAGGATGCCTCATGAACTTCCTGAACCTGCCCACCGGAAGCCGCCGGTATCTCGAGATCGCCCGCCACCTCGCCGCCGAGATCCAGAGCGGCACCTATGCCGCCGGCGAGCGCCTGCCGCCCGAGCGTGAGCTGGCGCAAACCCTCGACGTGAGCCGCACCACGGTGCGCGAGGCCTTGTTGGCGCTGGAGATCATGCAGATGATCGAGATCCGGGTGGGCTCCGGCGTCTTCGTCCGTGACGCCGCCTCGCGCGGCCCGGTGCAGATCGCCGAGCCCGACACCGCCCCCCCCTCCGACGTGCTGGCCGCCCGCCGCCTGATCGAGGGAGAAACTGCCGCGCTGGCCGCCACCCAGGCCACGCCCGAGCAGATCGCGCTGATGCGGCGCACCAACGATACGTTGGCCGCCAACATCGACAACGTCGCGGCCTTCGACGCTGCCGACGCACGCTTTCACGACCTGATCGCCCAGGCCGCAGGAAACGACGTGCTGGCCGGCTTCGTGGGCCATCTCTGGCGGATGCGCGAAAGCAAGATGTGGGCCTTCTGGTATGACCAGACCCGCCACCCGAACAACCGTCGCCGCTCCGCCGAGGATCACCGCCTGATCCTGCGCGCCATCGAGCGCGGCGCCCCGGACGCTGCCCGCACCGCGATGCAAAGCCATCTCGACGTGCTGGCCGACCGTTTCTACGACCTCAAGCTCTGAAGGCCCCACCGCATGACCGAACCGAAGCCCGACATCGTCTTCATCATCACCGATCAGCAGCGTTACGACACCATCGCCGCGCTGGGCGCCTCGCACATGGACACGCCCAACATCGACCGGCTGGTTCGGAACGGCGTGAGTTTCGAGCAATGCCATGTCACCGCCCCCTCCTGCGTGCCCTGCCGCGCCTCGCTTTTCACCGGTTATTACCCGCACACCAACGGCGTGCTCGCCAACGGCCAGCCCTGGAGCAAGACCTGGGTGACCGAGCTGGCGCGCGCCGGCTACCATTGCGTGAACATCGGCAAGATGCACACCATCCCCTATGACGCGAAGGCGGGCTTTCACGAGCGTTACGTGGTCGAGAACAAGGACCGCTACATGGAGGGCCGCTGGTTCTTCGACGAGTGGGACAAGGCGCTGGCCTCGCACGGGCTGAAGAAGCAGCAGCGCGAGAGCTACCGCAAGTTCCCCGACTACAAGGACCGGCTCGGCGCCTTCACCTGGGATCTGCCGCCCGCGCTGCAATCCGACAACTTCATCGGCGAGACCACCTGTTGGTGGCTCGAAACGAAGCCGGTGGAGAAACCGCTGTTTCTGACTGTCGGCTTTCCCGGCCCGCACCCGCCCTACGATCCGACACCCGAGATGGCCGAAAAGTACATGGCCCGCGACGTGCCGCTGCCCGAGGTCTCCGACGAGGAGCTGGCCGCGCTGGCGGGCCCCTGGATCGCCAAGCGGGAGCACGACGTGGAGGTCGACCACGACAGCGTCGCCTGGAAACTGAAGCCCACCGAGGCCGAACTGAAGCGGATGCGGTCCTTTTACTACGCGAACATGGAGATGATCGACACCCAGGTGGGCCGCATCCTCGACGCGCTGGAGGCGCGGGGGAACATGGAGAATACCATCATCATCTTCACCTCCGACCACGGCGACAATCTGGGCGACCACGGGCTGAGCCAGAAGTGGGCGCCCTACGATCAGGTCACCCGTGTGCCCATGATCATCTCCGCCCCCGGCCGTTTCGACGGCGGGCGCAGCCTGTCGCAGATGGTGCAGCTCTTCGACCTCGGCCCAACGATCCTTGAGTGGGCGGGCGTGGTGCCCGACCCGACATTCGAGGCCATCTCGCTGAACCCGGCACTTCGGGGCGAGGCCTTCGCGGGCCGCAGCCACGTGTTCTGCGAGCAGGCGGGCGACGTCAACATGACCGGCGCAAGCTACCTCACCATGGTGCGCTCGGAGACCCACAAGCTGGTGCACTTCCGCGGCTCCGACGAGGGGCAACTCTTCGATCTGGTGGCCGATCCGGGCGAGCGTGTGAACCTCTGGTCCGATCCCGCACATGCGCCGGTGAAACAGGCGCTGTTGAACGAGCTGCTCGAATTCCATATCGAGAGCACCATGCACACCCGCAACGCCCGCCATCTCATCGTATCCCCGCCCGGGGAAGACGCCTGGCAATAAACGGCAACGGCTGCTGCGTGCCAGTTCGGGCCGGGAGGCTCCCCTCCCGTCAACCCTTGCTTGCCGCCTTCGCCCTCCTGACTGATCGGGAGTGTCCGCGTGGTGGGGTGCAACCATGCCCGGCTCCCGCTCCGGTTTCGCAATGCGATTGCAGCCCATGGCAGGGGCAAGGCCAAGGTCGCGGCGAGCGGCTGGGGTGTTCAGCCGCTCGCCGGCGGCGAAGAGGCGAGGGGCATCAGTATCCATCTCCCTGATTATGTCGAAAAACGGAATTCTGAAATAACCAATGCGCTGTTTCTATCAGATTTCATGGTGATATGTCCTGTTCAGCACGCCAAGCAGGAGCATCGAGCATGAAGGCCATCGGCTACACCCAAAACGGACCCATCGAGGGTGCGGGCGCCCTGAGCCTCGTCGATGCAGACAGGCCAACGCTGCGCCCGCGCGACCTTCTGGTCGAGGTCAAGGGGATCTCTGTCAATCCGGTCGACGTCAAGTTGCGCGCGGCCCGTGCTCCTGCATCCGATCTCGGCATTCTGGGGTTCGACGCGGCTGGCACGGTTGTCGAAATCGGGCCCGAGGTCACCGGCTATGCGGTCGGAGACGAGGTGTTCTACGCAGGTGACGTGACCCGCGACGGGACAAACGCCGCTTTCCATGCCGTTGACGAACGCATCGTCGGCAAGAAACC
Organism: Vannielia litorea; assembly: GCF_900142295.1. Classification (NCBI taxonomy): domain Bacteria; kingdom Pseudomonadati; phylum Pseudomonadota; class Alphaproteobacteria; order Rhodobacterales; family Paracoccaceae; genus Vannielia; species Vannielia litorea. The sequence goes on along the minus strand of NZ_FSRL01000001.1, from coordinate 2,789,696 downwards.
CGCGACACTGGATTTCGTTGAAAGCGCGGGCCTGCCGCTGACCTCCATCACCGCGTGGGAAATGCTCTTTGACAGCTTCCGGCTGACCGAAGGCGGCGGCGGTGGCCAGGCGCTCCTGGTCATCGGGGGCGCGGGCGGTGTCGGCTCGATCCTGATCCAGCTCGCCAAGATCCTCACCAATCTGACGGTCATCGCAACCGCCTCCCGCCCCGAAACCGCGGATTGGGTGCGCAAGATGGGGGCCGATCACGTGATCGATCACCGCGAAGATCTGGCGGCGCAGGTGAGCGCCTTGGGTCTTGTCCCGACACATGTCGCGGCGTTGACCGCAACGGCCCAGCACTGGCCCGCGATGATCGAGCTGATCGCCCCGCGCGGGCACATCGCGCTGATCGACGACCCTGAAAGCCTCGATATCTCGGCAGCAAAGCCGAAGGCGCTGACCCTCTCCTGGGAGTTCATGTTCACCCGGTCGATGTATGGCACGCCCGACATCACGGCGCAGCGTGACTTGCTCGATCGCGTGGCCGAGATGATCGACGCCGGAACGCTTCAATCCACGGTCACCGAACGCGCCGATGTGCTGACGGTCGACAGGTTGACCGAGGCGCACAAGCGTCAGGAAAGCGGCCGCGTGATCGGCAAACAGGTCCTTCCCGGACTGTCTTCTTGAGCCCAACTCAAAAAGGATCGCCAGAATGACCTGCTATTCCGTTCTCGATGTCACCCCCATCAGCGAAGGCTGGATCCCCGACTACCTGCCGACAGCCAATGAACGGGTCGCGGCGCATGGCGGCAAGTACATCGCCCGCACAGCCAGCCACGAGCAGGTGGAAGGCGCGCCGCAAGAGGCGGGCCTTCGCATCATCATCGAATGGCCGTCCAAAGAGGCTGCAAGGGCGTTCATGGCAGATGAGGCATACGCCCCCCACCTCGCCGAACGGACCGCCGGCTCGGTCAGCCATCACTATCTGATCGAGGGCAAGGACGACCTCGCCTGAAACACCGGCGCCGTCCCGAACTTGGGGCGGTGCACCCAACCGGAGAGTCTCCATGCGCGACGAGACCCACGCCCCATTCCCGCAGATCAATCGCGGCTACAATACCACGTTCCGGAACGGTCGGCTGAGCGTCGGGCTTGTCGTGCCCATCGCGCAGTACGGGCAAAGCCCCGTGCCGGATCTCGAAGGCCATCTCGACCGCGTTCAGCAGGCAGAACAGCTTGGGTTCAAAGCTGTCTGGCTGCGCGATGTCCCCTTCAACGTTCCCAGCTTCGGGGATGCAGGGCAGCTCTTCGATCCCTTTGCCTATCTTGGGTACCTGGCTGCACGAACCACTGATATCGCCCTGGGCGTCGCAAGCATCGTCCTGCCTCTGCGCCACCCCGCCCACGTGGCCAAGGCCGCCGCAACGGCCGATATCCTGTCAGGGGGCCGGCTGATCCTCGGCGTGGCTTCCGGCGACCGTCCCGAGGAATATCCGGCCATGAACCGCGACTTCGACAGCCGTGGCGCGGCCTTCCGAGAGAGCTTTGACTACATCCGCGCAATGGGGATGCCCGCACCGCAGATCAAAAACCGTTTCGGCACGGTGGATGCCCCCATTGATATGCTGCCCAAGCCGTGGGCATCGAAGCTGCCGCTCTTGATCACCGGTTCAAGCCGCCAATCGCCGGACTGGATTGCACAGCACGGCGACGGCTGGATGACCTATCCTCGCCCTGGTGTGGCGCAGGACCGCGTCTTGCAGGATTGGCGGGCGCGGCTGAATGCACTGGAGCAGGCGCCGAAACCTGTGTTGCAACCACTCTATATAGACCTCGCCGATGATGCGGATGAACCGCCAAGCCCGATCCACCTTGGCTTCCGCTCCGGGCATCGCGCGCTTGTGCGATATCTTCAGCAGCTTGAGGCGATCGGCGTGAACCATCTGGCTTTGAACCTGCG